>CANLQR010000266.1 GCA_947492135.1 Deltaproteobacteria bacterium
CGATCTCGCGGGCAAGCACTTTGCGGTGGCGCTCGGCGACGTCCTGGGTGGGTGCCCAGGTCCGCCGCTGCCCGCTGGGATCGTCATCGGGTTCGAGGTCGCGACCGCGAAGCTCGAGCGCCATTGCGCAGTCCTTCGCTTTGGCAAGCGTCGCCACCTCAAGCTCAAGGTGGGCGCCGACGACGATGAGGCGCGGCTGTCGATCGTGGCCCGTGTCTTCGGAGACCTTCGGGTACGCATCGACGCGAACGCCGCGTGGACTGCCGAGGAGGCCATGCGTCGCCTGGCAGTGCTCGCACGCTTTCCGATCGCCTCGGTCGAGCAACCTGTGGCCGCGGACGATCTGACCACCATGCGTCGCATCCGGGAAACCCTGGGGCTGGCCGTGATGGCGGACGAGTCGGTCTGCACGCTGGACGATGCTCGGCGTGTGGTCGACGCCCGCGCCGCCGACGCGTTCAACATCCGGCTTGGCAAGATGGGTGGTGTGCTCGCCACCGCGGAGATCTGCGAGTTCGCGCGCAGCGCCAAAGTGGCGACGAGCCTCGGCACGATGGTGGGGGAGACCGGCGTGCTCTCGCGGGCCTCCGAGGTGTTTGGGCGGGCTATCCCAGGGTTTGATTACCTGGATGGAAAAGGGCAAAATGCGTTCCTCCTCGCCGAGGATGTCCTTGAGCATGCTGCTTGGGCCCCCAGCACTGATGCCGCGCCACCCGGCGCGCCGACGACCGACCCCGACGGGGCGGTCGCAGGATTGGGGCTCTGTGTGAGTCGGGATCGCGTCCGTAAATACGCGATCACGATGCCCACGCAGATCGGACGAGTGTAGAACCTACGACGAAGCGACACTGAACGATGGCGATCTCCGACGAACTTCTCACGTACATCAAGACCGAACTCGCGGGTAACAGCCCCGACCTCGACGCCGACACCAACCTCGGAGGGGTGGTTGATTCCACCGCCGTGATGGAAATCGTCGTGTGGATCGAGGGCAAGTACGGCTTCGACGTCGAGATCGACGACATCGTGCCCGACAACTTTGGCAGCGTGGCCAAGTTGGCCGCGTACATCGAGCAGCGCAAGAAGACCTAAAAGCGAGGTTCGTGGTGCGACTGTTCGAACTCCTGCGCCAAAGCGCCGCGAAACACGGGGACAAGCCCGCGGGGGTTTTCGCCGGCGGCGAGTCGATCACGTTCGCGAAGCTCGATGCCGATAGCGATCGCGTGGCCACGCGGCTGCGTCGCCTCGGCATCGGGCCGGGCGATCGCGTCGCGATGTTCCACGACAACTCGCTACCCGCGCTCGTGTGGTTCTGGGGCATCCTGAAATCAGGGGCTCAGAACGTCGACGTGCCGACGCTCGCGGGGCGGCCGACCATCCAGGGGATCCTCGACGAAGCCCGGCCCAAGGCGATTGCGCTCGATGCCAAGCAGGCGAACGCGCATTCGCAGGCGGCCCCGGCCCCGGGCTCGACGCCGGAGTCCCAGAACGACGGACCGTTGCGGCTGCCGCCGATCTGGCTGTCGAGCGCCGAGGCGAGCGGGGCGGCCGACGCTCGCGGTGCGGGGCTGCACACCCTGGCCGAGATTCTCGCCAGCGAGCGGCCGACGGCCGTCGATCCCCAGGTCAGCGACGACGACGTTGCGATGGTGGTCTACACCTCGGGCACCACCGGTCGTCCCAACGGCGTGATGCTCAGTCATCGCAATTTTGTCTCGAACCTGCAGGCGGCCAACGAACTCATGGGCCTGTCCGACCAGGACAGCATCCTGTTGGTCGTGCCGCTCTACTACATCCATGGTCGTATGCAGTTGCTCATGCACGCGATGATCGGTGGCACCGTGTACTTTTCGGCGGGCTTCCAGTTTCCGCAAAAGGTGCTGCTAGAGCTCATCGAGTACGGCACCAGTGGGTTCTCGGGCGTGCCGTATCACTTCAAGCAGTTGCTCGATCGCAGCAAGCTGAGCCAGACCGCTCCGCCAGCGCTGCGCTATGTCTTGGTCACGGGGGGCGCCCTGGGCGTCGAGGATCTGGACCGCCTCCATGCCGTGATGCCGGAGGTTGGGATTCACCTGGCTTACGGACAGACCGAGGCGGCCCCGCGCATCACCTGGATCGGACCCGATGAGCTGTTTCGCAAACGCGGGAGCCTCGGTCGTGCACTGCCGGGCGTGACGCTCGAGATCCTCGGCAGTGATGGAGCGCCACTGGGTCCCAACCAAAACGGCGAGGTGGTCGCGTCGGGCCCGAACATCATGAAGGGCTACGTCAGCGGCGACGAGCGGGCGTTGGGCAAGATCGACGACAGCGGCCGCCTGCGTACGGGCGACCTCGGTTGGCTCGACGACGATGGTCACCTGTTCTTGTCCGGCCGCAGCTCGGAGATGATCAAGAGTGCCGGAGAGCGGATCTTCCCGCAGGAGATCGAGAGTGTCATTGCCCGCCACCCGCGGGTGCGCGAGGTGGCCGTGATCGGCCTGCCCGATCCACTCCTCGGTGAGCGCATCGTCGCGTACATCACTTTGTCGGACGGTCCGCCGATCGAGCTTGCCGAGTTTCGCCAGCACTGCTTGCGCGAGCTTCCGTTCGTCCGCGTGCCCAAGAGCTTCGAGGTGACCGATGATCTGCCGCGCACCGACTCGGGCAAGATCAGCCGAGCGACGCTCAAGAAGAAGGTCACGGGCGGCGCGTGAGCGGGCCCAATGCGGGCGATGCAGTGACGCCGGTCGCGTCGGAACTCGATCTTCGCAGCTTCCTCGAGCAGGTCCGCAAGGCGCGGCCTTCGGATGTCCTCGACGTCGGACGGGAGGTCGACCCCAACCACGAGACGGCCGCGATCCTGACCAAGCTCGAGGCCAAGCAGCGCTCGCCGATCCTGCTGTTCTCGCAGGTGCGCGGCTGCGAGTGGCCGTTGGCCACCAACGTCTGTGGTTCGATGGGGCGCCTCGCGTTGGCGCTGGGTTGCGGCATCAAGGACGTTGCCAGCCGCTATGCCATGGCGGCGACCTCCACGATCGCGCCGGTGGTGGTCGAGAACGCTCTGGTTCAACGCGTGGTGCACCGTGGCGCTGACGTCGACCTGGGGCGGTTCCCGGCCTTGCGCTACCACACCGACGATGCGCCGCACCCGTATCTGACCGCCGCAGTCGTGGTGGCCCGTGACCCCGACGATGGCATCACGAACCTCAGCTTTCATCGGCTGATGATCGCCTCACGCAACACCGCGGGCATCTTCATCGAGCCCGGCCGGCACCTCGACGGCATCGTGCGAAAGTGTGCGGCCCGGGGCCAGGACGTGCCCGTCGCGGTGTTTCTCGGCGCCCATCCTGCGTGGTCTCTGGGGGCGTTGTATGCCGGTCGCGCGGATGTCGACGAGTTCGATGTCATCGGCGGTCTGCTGGGCGCGCCGTTGGCGGTCACGCGGTGCCTGTTGGATCCGCAGCTTCGCGTGCCAGCCCGGGCCGAGTTCGTCCTCGAGGGCGTCATCTCCACGACCGAGCGCATGGTTGAAGGTCCGTTTGGCGAGTTCACTGGATACGGCACCGGACAGACCGAGTCTCCGGTGCTGCGGATCGACGCAGTGAGCCACCGCGAGGATCCGATCGTCCAGGACATCGTGTCTGGGCACCTCGAACACCTGGTGCTATCGATGCCGGCGCTCGAGCATCGGGCGTTGCGAGACGCTCGTGCCGCGGTCGCAGGCGTGACCCGCGTCGCCCTGGTTGCGCCGCTGACGGCGGTCGTGGCACTGCAAAAACAGCACGACGAAGAGCCGGCGCGGATCATCGAGGCGATGCTGGACGACGTCTATGCCAAGCAAGTCATCGTCGTCGACGATGATGTCGATCCGAGCGACTTGGCCAAGGTGCTCACCGCCATGGCGCTACAGTGTCAGCCAGCCACCGCGGTCCGCGTGTTCCACGGAATGCGCGGCACGCCGCTCGATCCGTCGTGCGACCACCCCGAGGGGTTGGGCAGCAAGCTCGGGATTGACGCGACCCGGCCGCTTGCACCCAAGCGGGAGGTGACACGCAACCGCATCCCCCAAGAGGTCCTCGATCGAGTCGATCTCGCGGAGTTGCTCGCGAAACCGGGAAGATCGGTCTGAGGGCGGCATGGTGCTCGCACCTCGTCTCGCGTCGCGACCCGTGACAGGGCGGCGATGATCGCCGCGGGCAGCACCTCGCCGTTCGTCGAAGACCTTGCGCTCACCCTCGGCGTTGCGGCCGTCATCTCGGTGTTGTTCCGCCGTCTCGGCCTGCCTGCCGTGCTCGGCTACCTCCTCGCTGGTCTCGTCATCGGGCCCCATCTGGCGCTGCCGCTGTTTGCCGACCCGGCCCGGGTCGCTGCGCTCTCGGAGTTCGGCGTGGTGCTGGTGATGTTTGGCATCGGCCTGCACTTCAGTCCTCGTGATCTTGCCGCGGCGATTCCGAAGGTGGGGTTGATCGGCCTGGTCCAGGTCAGTGCAATGCTCTGGCTCGGCTTCATGCTCGGCCGCGCGTTCGGCTGGGAAGTCCTGCCCAGCATCTTCCTGGGAGCGACCGTGGCGATCTCGAGCACGATGGTCGTGGCCCGGGCGATCGACGAGTACGGGCTACCCGAGGGCGCGCGCGAGCTCGTCTTTGGTGTGCTGGTGATTCAAGACCTCGTCGCCGTGGTGCTGATCGCAGCGCTGACGACGGTGGCCTCGGGCGCGGGTCTCGAGCCAGCGGAACTGGCCACGACGACCGCCGGTCTGCTCGGGTTCCTCGCCGTGATGGTGCTGGTCGGCCTGCGCGTGGTGCCGCGGGTGCTGCGGCTCGTCGCCGCGATGGATCATGCCGAAACCCTGCTGATCGCCGCGTCGGGCCTGTGCTTTGGCATGGCCTTGCTTGCCGCCAAGGCCGGATACTCGGTCGCCTTGGGCGCGTTCGTGGCGGGATCGCTGGCGGCCTCGTCGGGGATCGCCGGGCGCATCGAGCCCCTGATCGCGCCGGTCCGTGATCTGTTCGCAGCAGTGTTCTTCGTGTCGGTCGGCATGATGGTCGATCCGATCATCGTGCTCGACGTCTGGTACCTCGCTGTACTCGTCGCGCTGCTGGTGATCATCGGGCAACTGGTGGTGGTCGGGACCGCGGCGTTTGTGGCCGGACACGGCGTCAGGCGCGGCCTCCATGCCGGTCTTGCGCTCGGACAGATCGGCGAGTTCTCGTTCATCCTCGCCCAGCTTGGTGTCACCACCGGGGTGGCCGATGACCAGTTGGTGCCGCTGGTGGTGGTGGTCGCAATCGTCACCGCGACCACCACGCCGCTCGCGGTACGGCACGCCGACCGCATCGCAGCGTGGATCGATCGCAAGTTGCCGCATCGCGTGCATACCGTCGCCGCGTTGTACGAATCGTGGGTCGAGTCGATCATCGAGGCCCGCCGTACGCGGCGCATCGTCGGGATCCGTCGCTTCGTGCGCCTCGCGATCATCGATGCAGCGGCCTTGGTGGGGGTCGTTGCGGCCGGAGCCGTGGGGCGCAGCTACGTGGTGGTCGCGGCGGGCCGGCTCGGGATCGGTGAGGAGCCAGCGTCGATCCTGTTGGGGGCGGTGACCGTGGCGGCGACGGTGCCGTTTGCAGTCGGCATGATCCGATGCGGGCGGGCGATCGGCGGCACCCTGGCCCGAGCGGCTCTGCCGCGAGCCGTCTCGGGCACCGACCTCGCGTTCGCGCCACGGCGGGTGCTGATCGTCATGCTGCAGATCGCAGCGCTGCTGGTCTTGGGCCTCCCCGTGCTCGCGATCACACAGCCGATGCTGCCGGGTTGGTTGGGTGCGCCGGCTTTGCTCGCACTGCTGGGCGTCGTCGCAGTTTCGTTCTGGCGCAGGGCGGACGATCTCGATGGTCACGTCAAGGCGGGTGCCGAGGCGGTGTTGGAGCTGTTGCGACAGAGCTCCGGCGTCCCCGGACGCTTCGAAGCCGAGCACATCGAGCGCGTGCTGCCTGGGCTCGGCGAAATCGTATCGGTATCGCTCGCGGCGCGCGCCCCGGCGTGCGGGCGTACGCTGGCGCAGCTGGACTTGCGCGGACGCACTGGCGCGACGGTGCTCGCGATCGAGCGGGCAGGAGCGTCTCGAACCGTGCCGTCGGGCGCCGAACCCCTGCGGCCTGACGATATCCTGGCCCTGGTCGGTACGGTGGAGGCCATCGCGTTGGCGCGGGTGCTGCTGTGCGGTGACCCGCTTTCGCCGCCCGATCCGGACCCCAATGGCGTCTGACCGGCGTTTGGCCGGCGTTTGGCCACGGCGAACTCCGGTGGTTGTGGTGCCAAACGCGCGCGGACCGATCGCGCTGGCAGGTCGCCACGCTCGTGGACATCCGCAGCGGCGCTCGGCATTCTCGCCGCGATGAAGACCTACGAGACGGACGTCCTGATCGTTGGCGGTGGCGGCGCTGCAACAGCCTCGACGATCGCGGCGCACGATGCCGGAGCGCGCACGATGCTGGCGGTCAAAGGTGAGTTTGGCGTTCCGGGTGTTCGCGGGGCAGGGGCCACGAGCAACCCCAAGGCGGACTTTTGGACGATTCGTACCGTCGGCCCCAAAGGCGGCCTCTTCAATCCGCCCGAGGCGACCCTCGCAGATATGATCCAGGCCGGGCTCGGTGCCGCCGACGCCAAGCTCTGTGGGATCTTCGTCGATGAGGTCTCCGAGGCGATCAAGCGCCTGCGGAGCATGGGCCTGCGCTTCCAGAGCAAGATGCTCGCGACCATGCCGGCGAGCAGCGGGACCCAGGGCACGAACAACATCGTGCAGATCCAAAAGGCGGTGATCGCCGGGACCAACACCCAGGTCCTCGAGCATGCCAACCTCACCGAGCTGATCGTCGAAAATGGCCGCTGCCTCGGCGCCGTCGGCGTCGACGATGCAGGCGAGCCGTTTGTGGTCCACTCCGGTGCCGTGGTCCTCGCGACCGGCGGTGTCGGGCAGCTGTTTCGCTACAGCTTCAATCCGCCGGGCAACACCGGCGACGGCTACGCGATGGCGCTGCGGGCCGGTGCGACGCTGTTCAACATGGAGTTCATGCAGCAGGGCCTGGCGACCACGTGGCCGACGCAGGCGATCATCATGTTGTACGAGATGCCTGACCCGTACCGGATGTTCAACCGCGAGGGCAAGGCGTTTGTTGCCGACTATCTTCCCGACGGGGTTGGGATCGTCGAGGCCAGCAACCTCAAGGCTCGTCACTGGCCGGTATCGTGTCGCGATGCCTCGCTGCATCTCGATCGCGCGATCCACAGCGAGGCGATCGCGGGTCGAGCCACTGAGAACGACGCGGTCTACCTGGACCTGTCGGGCACACGCCGAGGTTTTCAGCCCGAGGTCTTCGTCGAGTACATGCGCTCGATCGGCATCGATCTGGACCACGACCTGTTACAGATTCAGATCCACCACCACACGAGCAACGGTGGCGTCCGAGTCGACGAGAATGCCGAATCGGGCGTGGCCGGTCTGTTCGCGTGCGGTGAGGCCGGGGGCTGGCAGGGAGCGGATCGTCTGGGCGGAACGATGCTCGGTGGATCGCAGGTGTTTGGCTGGCGGGCCGGGCGTAGGGCCGCAGAGCTCGCGAAGGAGCGGCCAGAGCCCCGTCTCCACCGCGATCGGCTCGACGAGCTGTTGCTCGGTCGGCTCGCACGCATGCGAGCGGCCCAAGGTACCGTGGCTCCCGCCGAGCTACTCGCGTCGCTCCAACGCGAGATGTGGCGAGAACTCCTCGTCCAGAAGGACTCTGCAAAGCTGGCCAAGGCGCGAGCGTTCGTCGCCAAACAGCGCGACCAGCTCGAGTCGGCGATTCGCATCGACAAGCCGTTCGACGTCGTGCTCGCGCTCGAGCACCGCAACCTGCTCGATGTGGCGGACGTCATCATCGAAGCGTCCGACTTTCGGACCGAGAGTCGCGGGGCCCATGCGCGTTCGGATCATCCGTTGCGCGACGACGTGAATTGGTGCACGAGCGTGTTTGTCACCCGCGACGGGCAGGCACTACAGCTGCGCAAGCAGTCGGTGAACGAAACGCCGTGGGTCGATGCGCCGGGTGACATCCGAATCACACCTTGGGGCTGAAGGCGCGGTCGGCCCGGGCGCGATCGGCTAGCCACGACGACGATCAACGCCGCCCCGGAGCGTCATTTGGCGGCCCCGACGCTCGGGCAGGAAGGCACCCCAAAGCGTCCGGCTGTAGGGGGTTTCACCGCTGGGCCACGGCTCGGTGACGATCGTTGCCGGTGCACCTTGCGGGGCAGCGACGCGTCGGAGGGTCAAGCGGGCGAGGGCGCGGTGCTGCGAGTCGGCCACGACCCCAGGTGTAAGGGCTTGGGCTCGGACCTGACAAGAAAACGGATCATCTGGGGCCCGAACTGCGGGTCGCGGTGATCCCGAGGCGGACTGTCAGCGCGGCGAGCAGCCCAGCGCAGCTGCGCTCGCACACCTCCAAGACCCGGACGAACGCTGCGGGGCCTTGGGCCCAGGGGTCGGGGACGTCGAGATCGAGGGCGGCGGCGGGGTCGTACTCGCGCAACAAGCTCAGGCTGGGGTTCCGGGTGCCTGGCGGTGTCCGCTGGGCCAACCGCTCGAGTCTGCGGAGATTCTCGCGGTCGGCGGCGAGCACGAGGTCGAAGCGTTCGAAATCTTCGTAGACGAACTGACGTGCACGACCGTCGAGCACGTAACCGCGGCGCGCTGCGGCGGCTCGGCTGCGGGGATCCGCCGACTCGCCGGCGTGCTCGCCACTGACACCAGCGCTCTCGATCAAGAAGCGAGGGCCGAGCCCACCATCGTCGACCAGTTTGCGCATCACGGCCTCGGCCGTGGGTGAACGGCAGATGTTGCCGTGACAAACAAAGCAGAGCGCGAGTCGGCTCGGCGGAATCACGGCGGCACGAGTGAACCGTTGCCGAAGCTGGGGACCGGGGTCGGGCCGGGCTTGGGCTTGGGTTTGGGCTTGGGCGGTTTGGGTGGAGTCGGCTTGGGCGTGGTGGGCTTGGCCGGCTTCGCCGGTTTCGCCGGTTTGGGCTTCACGACGGGCGTCGGCTCGACGACGGGCGTCGGTTCGACGACGGGCGTCGGTTCGACGACGGGCGTCGGTTCGACGACGGGTGTCGGTTCGACGTCAGCGCTCGGTTCGAGGTCGGGGCCCGGCCCGACACCCGGCGTCGGGTCCACGACGGCGCTGGCGTCGGGCGTCGGCTCGACCGCGGTGGGTGTCGCGGGTTCGACGGGCGTTGCCGCCGTCGTCTCGGGCGTCACGTCGACAGGCGCCACCGCGGCGGCATCACTGGCGGCCGCCTCACCCTCGACGTCGGGCTGAGTTTCGCTGGACACGGCTTGCGCGTCGCTCACCGCGCTCGCGGCTCGCCATGCGGCAATGCGCGGCCACGCGAACACGGACGCCGCGCCGAGCAGCGAGAGGCCGACACCCCCGATCACGAACAACAACCACGTCCGCCGCGGCGCGGGGTCGAGGCCGATGTTGGTGATGTCGCGTTGCGCGGCGACCTGCATCGGCTGGGTGACCGAAGGCGCCGGGGCCGGCGACCGTGCCGGCGCGGAAGCGGGAGACGCGGCGAAACTCGAAGGTTGCGCCATCGCGGGGGCGGCCGGCACCGGGGCACTTGGGGGACTTGGTCGGGCCGCTTCGGCTCGCGCTTGCGCCACCGCGGCGGCGAGTACGACAGAATCGCGGCTCGCGACCATCGTGTGATCGACACCCGATGGCGGCATCACCGGTCGCTGCGACGGGCTGATCATCGTCGCATCCGCGCGGTCGAGCATGGGCGCGAGCATCGTTCGATCTTCGCGCTGCGGCTCCGCACCGTTGCCAAGGAACAACGTCTGGGCCGGCGGCGGCGCGCTCGAGGCCGGTGCGATCACCGTCTGCGCCGCGGTTACCGGCCGTGACGCGGGCCGAGCGGGCGCCGCGGTCGGGATCATCGTTCGCGCAGCCGAGGGTAATCCGGGTGGCGGGGGAATCGGGCGGGCGGGCGGCGAGGGGCTCGCGGGCGCGGGCGCGATCATCGTGTGTTCGGCAGTGTTCGGCGACTCGGTCGCGAGCATCGTGTGAGAGCGCGACGCAGGGGTCAGCGACGCGATCATCGTGTGCGCCTGCGAGTCTTCGAACTCCGGGATCGCGGGTACGAAGCCAGCAACGCCGTCGGTGCCAGGCAGTGTGGCGGCGAGCTCAGTTCGCGCGCTGCGAGGATCTTGCGCGCCCGCAGTGAACGCCACGCCCGGCGGTGGCTCGCCGCGCAAAAATGCTGCCTGATCGGCACTCATCGCCCGTGCCGGCGGGTTCGCAGCAGGCGGGCCGGTGACCCTGAATGCAGCGTTGGCCACCGGGGCACCGGCTGAAATGGGCGCAGCGTTGGCGACCGGCGCACCGGCCAAG
>CANLQR010000267.1 GCA_947492135.1 Deltaproteobacteria bacterium
TCGCATCTTGCGAACTCGTTTGCCTCGACAAGCACCCCATCGTCAGAGCAGCTGGTGTCTTGAGAAAAAAAAATGCCCCCGACGGCGGGGGCAGCTCGTAGTTGGCCGGACGGAGCGACGATCAGCGGAAACGAAAGTGGAAGCGTCGGAGGAGAAAAACGCGGGGGGCCGGCCATGGCCCCCCGCCGGGGTCGAGTTTGCCTGACCTAGCCCTGCAGGAGTTGGAGAGCGAGTTGAGGGATCTGGTTCGCCTGCGCGAGAACGGAGATCCCCGACTGCATGAGGATGCGATGGCGGGATAGGGCAGCGGTCTCCTCCGCGACGTCAACATCGACAATTCGAGAGTTGGCGGCGCTGAGATTGTTGAACTGAGTGGAGATGTTGTTGATGGCCGTCGCGAGGCGGTTCTGCGCCGCGCCGAGCGTGGCGCGCTGCGCCGACAGACCTTGGATCGCGTTGTCGATGATCGAGAGCGAAGCCCGCGCCGTGGTTGTGGCGGTCAGCGCGATGTTCTCGATGCCCAGCGCCGAGGGGGACACCGTGCCGATCGCGACCTGGATCTGTTGAGCCGGGTCGCCGCTGAGGTCGACCTGAAACGTCAGCGCGTTGACTGCACCGGCGAACTGGCCGGTGAGCAGGTCGAGGTCGTTGAAGTTCGACGTCCCGCCGATGCGGTCGATCTCGGAGCGGAGCTGGTCGAACTCGTTCTGGATGAATCCGCGCTGACCGGTCGAGACGGTATCGGTGGCCGCTTGCATCCCGAGTTCGCGCATTCGGATGAGGATCGAGGAAACCTCCTGCAAAGCGCCTTCAGCGGTCTGGATCAGTGACACGCCGTCGTTGGCGTTACGCTTGGCCTGGTCGAGTGAAACGATGTTGGCCTTGAAGCGCTCGCTGATTGCCAGGCCAGCGGCGTCGTCACCAGCGTTGTTGATCCTCTGGCCCGAGGACAGGCGCATCATGTTGGCGTTGAGGCGCTCGTTGGTGTTGCTCAACGCGGTGTTTGCCTCGAGAGCGGCGATGTTGGTGCGAAGCGAAATCCCCATGATGACCTCGGTAGACCCGGCGAAACGGGCGTGGAACGGTTGGAAGCGGTGGACCGATGGCGGCTAGATCGCGCGCCGATGCGACAGGTGGATGACGGAAGCGGTCGTTGGGTCGGGCGACCAAGGCGGCGAGCAGGGGGAGTCGGGGGCCCGTTGGCGTGAGGTGTCGGGGCTCGCGGTAGCGCCTGCTTGGATACGTTGCGAAGCCCGTGCCAACGACTCGGCGAGCGCCGTCAGCGGCTCGCGCAGCGCGGCATAGAACGCGTAGGTCGTGACCTGGCCACGCGCTCGAAGGTCTTCGATGGGGCCGAACGCGGCTTCGGAGCACAGTGGTGCCTCTCGGAGCAAGGTCCGTGTACGAGCGTTGGTCGCGTGCAGTACCGACGCACCCTGGGTGTCGAGCGCCAAGTCGCCGTCGGGATCGTCGGCGATCTGACGGTGCGCGGCGGCTGCCAGCGCCAGCAGCTCGAGTGCGGCGGCATGCTCGGCTTCGAGGAGCGCCACAATGTGGGCGGATGGCGAGGGCGGACGACTCAACAGCGCGTCGAATCGAGCTCGCATCGCGGTATCGTCGGCGGCCGCGACGTCCAGCGCCGCGGCGAGTGGAAGATCATCCCACCCGGGGATATGCAGGCCGCCCTGGGTCGCGTTGATCGGACGCACCCCGTGCTCACGCAGGGTCTTGGCCGCGTTGGCATACCAGTCGCGGAACATCGTGAAGTCGCGGGTCGTGGTCACGTTGGGCGCTCCGCCCCAGCCGGGGGCGGTCAGCGTTCGCGCAGCGTCTGGCATGTGCACGCCGCCGCTGGATGAGGTCGACACCGCTTCGATCGCGCGCTTGCCTTCGAGGCCCGAGAACGCCGCGGTGCCGTCGGGAGCAACCGCGGCCCGCATGGCGGCGAAATCGGTGCCACTGGCGTAGACGCGGCCGTCACGAAACGCCAGATCCGACCCGACCAACACGATCGGGTCACAGCCCAGTGCGTAGGCGATCGCGACCGCCGCGTTGGCGACGCAGAATCCCGCGGACAGGTGGTGCTTGGGATCGACCTTGGCCGAGAACACCGAGCACGCGTTGGTGTCGACCGAGATCGGAATCCGGCGGGCGAACGGCAGGCGCCACAGCGCGGGGTGGCCCGTGAGCTCGAGGAATGCCGGAATCTCCCGAAGAAACGGCAACGCCTCGAGCTGCGAGCTGACGTCGAGTGATTCGATGGAGACGACGGCCGACGGCCGGACTCCGGCGCGCCCGAGCGCGGTCGCAGCCGTGTTGACGGCGAGGATGAATGCCGCGCCCACGCACCGCCGCAGGTCCTCGAGATTGGTGTCGAGGCTCGGACCCGCGGCGACGATGATGGCAGGGACGCCGCGCAGGCCATCGGCGAGCGCGGCAAGTCCGGGCTCGGCGGCCAGGGCCGGGAGATTCTCGAGGTAGTGACGAAGCCAGCCAGGCCCGCGAACGCGCGCAGTTCGGTGGCGCAGCGAGGCGCGGTCGACCGCCTGCGCTGCAGCCCGCTTGGCGGCATCGTAGAGCGCGGGCGCCATGCGAGCGCTCGGCGTCCAGCGGGCGAGCACGCCGCGGTCCGTGCCGCCCAAGCGTGCGTAGAGGTACTCGCCCAGGCGCTCGGGTGTGGTGAACACCCGCGTGGCCCGATCCACCGAGCCGTGGTGGACGCCCACCGCGAGGGCCTCGAGGTCGGGCTCGAAAACCACGATCTGTGCAGCGGTCCGTGCCGCGATCGCGCGCACGACGTGTCCACTGCCGTAGCCCAGCAGCACGACCACGGTGGCGTCGGCGAGGTCGAGCTGCCGCGCGAATCGATGGGCCTCGGTCAGCGGGTCACGGCCGCTGTGCAGCTTGCGATCGCCGACTGCGACGACCGGCCCGTGGGGCGTCTCGACGGTAACGGCCCGCCCCGGGCCATCGAGCGCGCCGATGCGAACCAACCCGTCGGGGTCGTCGGCGAGCAAAGCTGCGAGGAGGGGATGAGCCGGCACTGCCAAGTGCAGTGCAAGGGCCGCGCCGCCGCGCCGCTGTCAGCCGTCTGGCGACCGCTAGCGCCCGCGCAAGAACGTCATGCGGGTGTCGAACCCGCAGTCGTGGAGAATCACCTGGGCGCCGCGTCGAGAACGCAGGCCGATGCCCAGCGGGGCCAGAAAATTGGCCGTTGGCTCGTCGGGCGCCGGTGGAACCGAACAGATCGCGAGTACGGCGATCTCCTCGTCGTCCTCGATCTCGCAGAATGCAATCGCGCGACGGACCTGCTCGACCGGATAGTCGGGGATGAACGCAACCGGGTCGACGACCACGAACGCAAGCGAGGCAACCTCGACGGCTTGCAGCCACCGAAATACCGAGCCGGGTCGGTGATCGATGAGCACGAAGTTCTTGGCCTCCGGGAATCCGGGGATGCCCAGGGGAAACTGGATCAGCCGATCCGCGGGCGCGTCGAAGTCCCCGAACCGGGTGGAGTGGATGGTTCGGATAGCTTGTCCAGCCGGTCGACGCTCAGCTCCGCCATCGCTCGAGCGTTCTCGTCCGCGATCTGCTGGAACAACTCCTCGCGGTAGACCGGCAGCCCCAGTGGCGCCGTGATCCCCAGACGCACCTGTCGACCCCGGATCTCCCGGACCTCGATCTCGATTCCGTTGCCGATCAGAATCTTTTGTCCGATCTTCCTGGTTAACGTCAGCATCCTCGCCTCCTTGGCGTGTGGGGCCGGACCGATTCGAGACCTCGCGTTTCGTCATGGTCAGCGTCGCTGGGTGGGTGTCTAGCATCATTCTTGCCGGTCGTGGAGGGGCGCGGGCATCGTGCGTTTACAGCGTATCCAGCAGGCTCGGGCCCAGGACACGCGAGGCCACCGTCACGGCCGCCTGCATCGTGTACTCGGCCAGCGACAGGCGCGAAAATGCCTCGGCGGCGTCGGCATCCACCAGGTCGGAGCGTAGGCGGGCGTAGACCCCCTGGCTCTGCCCGGCGACCTCATCGGCGCGCTGTAGCTGCTCCATCCGCACACCGGCCCGCGTGCGCTCGCCGAGCACCTGGTCGAACGCCGCAGCAACCGTATCGATGTCCGAGCGAATCGCGTCGACGTCATTGGCCGCGAGGTTGGCCGCGAGCTGCTCGAGGGTCGCGATGACGTCCACGCTGGCCGGTGCCGCGGCCCGCTGCGCGAAGCCCTCGCTGGCCGAAGCGCCGATCTCGACGCGCTGGGTGGGTCCGACCTCGGCCTCGCGGACCTCCGAGTAGGTGTTCACGTCGTACGTGAAGCCGACGCCGTCCTGGTAGGGCGGCGAGCGTGTCGCAACGTGGGCGAACACGTATTCGTCGCCATGCTGGGTGTTGACGAGGCCGACCATCGCGCGGCGCAGCTGCCCGACCTCGGTGGCGGCGGCGGTTCGCTCGGACGAGGACATCGTGCCGTTGGCCATCGCCGTGGCAATCTGTCGCGCGCGCACCAGGACGTTCCCGGCCTCCGAGAGCGCCTGGTCGGCGGTCTCGAGCCGCGAGCGGGCGTACTGCGCGGTGGTGCGGTGCGAGGCCGCGCGGGTCTCGAGTTCGCCGAGCAGTCGGCTGCGGGCCGCGGCCGCCGGATCGTCCGATGGCTTGGTCACGCGCCGGCCACTCATCGCCACTTGCTGGGCTTGCTGCATCCTTGATCGCGCGGTGGCGATCGACTGCAGTGCGAGTCCGCTCTGTCGGGTTTGGGTCACGCGGATCATAGGCTGAGCAATGCCTCGTAGAGTCGATCGACGGTTTCGATGATCCGCGCGCCAGCCTGGTAGGCGCGCTCGAATCGGGTCAGGTCGATGAGTTCCTCGTCCACCGAGACGCCGGTCTCGGACTGGAACAGCGCCTGGTTCTGCTCGAACTGGACGCCGGTGTCGGCCGCCGCGTCGCGTTCCATCCGCGAGGTTCGGCCGACGTCGGCGATGATGGCAGCGACGGCTTGGCCGGCGGTCGCGGTACCGCCCATGGCGAACGTCGAGTTGGCCACGCCGATCAGGCCCAGCAGGCCGCCGTTGCCGCCGACCGCAGTCGCGGCGTCACCCGCCGCGGCGACCCACCCGGGATTGCCCGACAGCCCGGCGGCGAGGCCCATGTTCCCCGCTGCGCCCACCGACACGGCCGGCGCGGCGAAGAAGTCTCTACCTGTGGCTCCGTCACTGCCAAAACCCGAGGTGTGCACCGCATTGATCGCGTTGGCGAAGTCGAACGCCAGGGTGTCGAGCGAGGCCGCGAGGTCCGCGAGCGTCTCGTCGCGCAGCTCGAGGCGGCCGCCGATGCTGCCGCCGCGCAGCGAGTCGGTCACGTCGAGCGCGGCGCCCGAGGGGTCGATCAGATCGACGCGATTGCGCCCGCCCAGGGCCGCGTCGGGGGTGGCCCGAAGTGTCGAGGACGTGCCCGCCTGGACCAGCGTCGGCCCACCATGCATGAGGATGGTCAACGAGCCGTCACCCGCCGTCAGCGTCGTGACCTCCACCAAGCCTGAGAGCTCGTGAACGAGGCGCTCGCGCTCGTCGACGCGGTCGGCCCACGCGGGGGTGTCGGGCCGCTCCGCGCCGACATCGCGATTGGCCTGCGCGATCGAGGCAGCCAGTTGATTGACGCGTTCGACCTCGACGCCAATGGCCGCGTCGGCGCTGCTGCGCTCGCGCTCGATCGAGGCGGCCGTTGCCGAGAATGCCGAGGCCACCGCCTGGCCGCGGGAGACGACGTCGGTGCGGAGCTGGAGGTCGCCAGGGTCGGTCGAGAGCGTCCGCATCGCCGCGAACATGGCGTCGATCCGAGCCCCGACGCCCGAACCTCCATCATCAAAGCTCGTCTCGATCGCTGCCATCCCTTCGGACTTGGCGCTGTGGGCACCAAAGCGCGCACTCGACATCAACACGCGTTGCTCGACGAAGCTCGACGAGCGGCGCAGCACGGCGGCAATGCCCACCCCAGCACCCGGAACCGACCGCATCGAGATCTCGCGCCGGGCGAACCCTACGGTGTTCGCGTTGGCGGTATTGCCAGACGCGATGCCGATTGCGGCCTGGTGGGCAACCAAGCTGCTGCGACCGATCTGCAGCAATCCGTCGAGGGTCGCCATGATCAGCCGATCTCGCTGGCGAGCACCGGCCTGGCGGTGGCCACGTTGGCGCGTTCGCGGCCGTAGCCGCAAGGTGGTGCGCCGGTGATGTGCGCGACCAGGCTTCGGACGGCCCCGAGCGACGCCCGCAGTCGACTGAAGTTCGCCCGTGCGCGGGCGCCGATGCTGGCGCGAAGGCTCGCGAGCTGTTCCCGCTGCGCGGTCGACCACGCGGTCGCCCCGGTGGTATCGACGCCTTCGAACGCCACCGCCAATCGCTCCTCGAGCTCGAGCTTCTGCTCGGTCGCGCGAGCGATGCCTGCCAGGTCGAAGCCTCGCAGTGCCTCCTCCTCCGCAAGCAGGACGACGTCGAGCTGCGTCAGGGTTTGGATCAGAGTGTCGGGATCCTGGCTCATCGATCTCGTCACGCCGCCATGGCGTGCCTTCTGATCTCAGAGCTTCACATTGCGTGCCAGATCTGTGTCCGACTCCGTGGCCGACTCTGCGGCGGGCTCACCGGCAACGCCGCTGCGGGGCCGCGGCCCATTGTCGGCCGCCTCGCCCGCCGTGCGCAGGCGATCGAGGTAGTCCGCCGGATCGATCGTTCGCCCGCGCTCACGGACCTCGAAGTGCAGGTGCGGCCCAGTGCTCTGCCCGGTGCTCCCGACATCGGCGATGGTCTCGCCGACGTCGACCCGATCGCCCTCGCGCACGTGCAGTCGCGACGCATGGGCATAGCGGGTGACGACGCCGTCGGGGTGGGTCAGCTCCACCATGTTGCCGAAGCCCCGGTGCCGCCCGGCAAACGTGACGGTGCCCCGCTGCACGGCTCGGATCTCGCGGCCTTCGGGCGCAGCGATGTCGAGGCCGGCGTGAAAGCGGCGCTCGTTGTGGATCGGGTGCATCCGGAAGCCATAGTCAGAACTCTGCCGGCCGCCATCGACGGGCCATAGCCCCGGCTGCGGTGCACCAGCCTCGAAGCTGGTGCCGATTGCGGACACCGAGGGCGCGGCTGCGTGCACCTTGGCGGGATTTGGACGCCATGGAGCGTCGTCCTGCTCGGGGATCCGCGGGGGCTCCGAGGCCCGCGTGCTCGCCCCGCGGATGGCGATCGCCGGGGTCCCCGCTGGGTTCGCGGGTGACAGTTGCCGGGTCAAGGCGTCGCCCATGCCCAGGCCACCGACAGCGGCATCGACCAGCGACTGATCGAACATCTCGCGGTAGGTGCCTTCCGCGAACGCGTCGTCGCCCTCCTCGGAGAACGCGGCGCTCGCTCGCATCGCTTTGACCAGCTCGCCGAGCAAGAGGGTCTCGAACTGGGCCGCGACCTTGCGCGCGTCTGCGGTCGCTTGCGAGGGCTGGGCGCCCGCGGAAGCCCCCGCCGCGACTGCGGACCCCGGTGACCGAACCGCGTCCATCACTGCACCTCGATCTCGGCACGAAGTGCTCCCGCCTGCTTCATGGCCAGCAGGATCGCGACGAGATCGCGGGGGCTCACGCCCAAGGAGTTCAGGCCGCCGACGACCTCGCCGAGGGTGGGTGCGTGTTCGAGGACCGCAAGATCACCGCTGTCCTCGCTGATCGTGACTTCGGACCGCTGGGCCTTGGCCGTGCTTCCGCCCGAGAGCGCGCCCGGTTGTGAGACCTCCGCGCGCTCATCGACCTGGACCGTCAACGCGCCATGACTGATGGCGCACGGCATGACCTCGACATTGGCGCCCATCACCACGGTCCCGGTCTTTTCGTTGATCACGACCCGCGCGTTCTGGTCGGCCTCGATCTGGAGGTTCTCGAGGGTCGCGATCAGCCGCACCAGATCGCGACGCTTGGACTTGGGAACGTTGACCAGCACGGTCCCCGGGTCGGGCGCATAGGCGACCACCGCGTCGAGCCGGCCGTTGATGGCCTCGGCCACGCGCGCCGCCGTGGTGAAATCGGGACGATCGAGCGCGATCGTCAGGGGCTTGTCGGCGGCGAGCTTGAAGCCGAGCTCCTTGGCGATCAGGCCACCTTCGGGGACTTGGCCCACGGTGGGGTGATTCTTGCTCACGCCGCTGCCGCTGCTGCCGTCCGCGGCCCAGCCCCCGACCATCAGCGGGCCCTCGCCCCAGGCGAAGGTCTCGCCGTTGCCGCCCTTGAGCGCGGTCGGGAGCAGCGTGCCGCCGAACAGCGACTTGGCGTTGCTGGCCGAGGAGACCGTCACATCGATGCGGCTGCCGATGCGTGCGAACGGGGGCAGGCGCGTGGTGACCATGACCACCGCGACGTTCTTGGCCTTGATCTGCTGCGGCGTGATGATCGTACCAAAACGCCGTCCGAGCAGGTTCGCGACCATCTGCTGGGTCTGGGCGCTCTGCAGGTTATCACCGGTGCCGGCCAACCCGACCACCAGCCCGTAGCCCACCAGGGGGTTGCTCGCGATGCCGCGGATCGACGAGAGGTCCTTGAGCCGCTCGGCGCGGGCGTCGGGGATCAGGACGAACAGCGCGCACAGGGCCGCGAGCACGAGCGCCGAGCGCCGCAAAGAGGGGGAGATTCGTCGCATGGGTGCCTTGTGGAGGTCGGCGGACTTAGAAGGGAAACACGTGATCGAGGCCGCGGTGAATCAGGCCAGGTCGCTGCTTGTCGCTGACGACGCCACGCCCAGAGAAGTCGATGCGCGCGTCGAGAATTCGGCCCGAGGCCACGGTGTTGGCCATGTCGATGTCGAACGGCCGAACAACCCCAGACAGGTACAGGTGGGTCTCCTCGGCGTTGATCTGGATGGCCTTGGTGCCCTCGATGAAGAGGTCGCCGTTGGGTAGCACTTGCTTGACCTGACACGGGATCATGGCGGTCAGCGCACCCTGGCGTTTGGTCTCGCCATTGCCTTCAAACGAGGACTCGAACATCGCGTTGGCCAGCGCCGACGCGTCGATGTTGGGATGTTTCTTCGCGAAGCGTTCCATCAGGCCGAGAAAATTGTTGATGCCGCCGTTGATGCTGCTCTTGCGGCTGGTCTTGGTGCTGGCGTTCTCGACCGCGTCGGCGGATTCCTCGATGCTGACGATCACCAGGTCGCCCAGACCGCGGCTGCGCGCGTCCTCCAGCACGTTGGCGGTGTGTTCGCCCCACAGCAGACCGCTGTCGCCGGCTGCGTCGCCGCCGTAGCGGCCGGGGGTGTACTGCCGTGCGGGAAACTTGTACGTCGTCAGCGGCCCCGAGCACGCGCCCAACGCGACGGCGACCAGCGCGAGCAACGGAAACCACAGTCGGAGGTTCACCGGGCGCCTCCGCTCGAGACCACGCGGCCCTCGCCGTCTTCATCGATGCGGACGACCATCGTTCGCGAATCGTCGGTGGCCTTGACGCGGATGTTGTCGCCCGCGGCGCCGTCCTGTTGGGCGACCGCCTGTCGGGTGATGCGCATGCCGGGCCGGATCACCACGATGTTCAGCGTGCTGCCGCGGACCACGATCGGTGTGAGCTCGGTGGAGGTGCGGCGCAGCGGCGCGCCTTCGCCTTGGCGCACTCTGAGCCGTCGCCCGACCAGCTGATCGGTGCGAGTGACCGCGCCCTCGGGCAGATCATCGATCTCGACGTCACGCGTGGTGACGTTGGCTTCGTCGACCGTCGCGCCAGGGGCCAGGGTCGTGCGCAGCACTGGCGTCTTGGCCACGCCCGACAGTTGCAGCGTCGCGGCCAGCCTTACCCACCGGCGGGTCCCGACGCTGATCTCGACAGTCGCCCGCGTCGAGCGCCGGATCCGCCCGAGCGACACCGTGATCTTCGGCTCGCCGGGCGGCAGGGTCACGTCGCGGAGCCCAAGCACCGCGTCGATGTCCACGCCCAGTGGGAGCTCGGCCATGGCCATCGCGCGAACCTCCGCGTCGAGATCGGCCAGCTCGAGCTGCTCGGCCGCGCGGTGGACGTCTTGACGCACCGCCACACCGGTCGCGAGCGCCGGATCCCCGCCGCTGCGGCGCAGAGCCTCGGCGACCGCGGCTCGCGTGATCTGAGCGTGTGCGCCCGGGGCTGGCGACGGCCCGAGATCGATCGCGAGCAGCTCTCTGGGCAGCGTTGGCGCAAGATCACCCAGGGTGATGCGGTCGCCGTCGATGGCGACACTGCGAGCCGCTGCGACCGCGGCAAGCGGACCGGTTGGCATGGCGAAAAGGAGCACGGCGGTGAGCAAACTGGTGGACAAAGGCTGGCCCTCTCTAGATCGAGTTCGTGGTGGTCTGGAGCATCTCGTCGGCGGCTTTGATCACCTTGGAGTTG
>CANLQR010000268.1 GCA_947492135.1 Deltaproteobacteria bacterium
ATCGCCGAACGCCGCCCCGCTCACGAGGGCAGTGTCACCGACGCACACATCGACGTCCGGTGCATCGGCACCCGCATGGAACACATGCACGAAGGGGTTTTGCGGGATCAGGCCGATCACGCCGTCAGGACCAACCGCAAGCAGCCCAAAGCCGCTTGCCTCGCGAGGCATGTCGCCCAGCAGTCCGGTCGCGATCACGAAGAGGTTCGCGCCCTCGGGCAGCTCGGGCGTCGTGAATGCGGTGACCACGGAGCCTTCGCTCTCGATGCCAACCTGCAACGCGGCGCCTGAGGGCAGCGGTACGCCCGCTGCGCCGCTGTCGGCGAAGCGCGGGACACCGGGCAGCTCGGGCGCGCCGCCGTCGTTGCCGACGTTGATGTCCACGCTCGGCGCATCGGCACCTGCGTGAACGATGCGCACTGCGGCGTTGCCCGCACCTGGATCCTCGAAGCCCTCGACGATCGGCAGCACGCGGAAGGCATCGGCCTCGTCCGTCGAACCGAGCAGGCCCGCCGCGATTGCCGTGACTCTGGCGCCGCCGGGCAGATCGAGATCGCCCGTGGTGTACGCCGGTGGATCCTCGGCGGGCGCACCCGCAGCGCGGACCTCGAAGTCGTAGGTGCCCGGAGGGATCTCCAGATACACGCTCGCCTCGCCATACGGCAGATCGGTGATGACGGGGTCGGCGCTGCCAGCCACGTAGATGTCCACGTTGGGGGCGCCCGGTGCCGCATGAACCACTCGGACCTCGACCACCTCGGCGGTGCCGGTCGTGCTATCGGTCTCGGTTTCGGTGGTCGGCCCTGCGCTGGTGTCGGGATCCACCGTGGCATCCGTCGGCTCGGTGGTCGGCTCGGTGGTCGGCTCGGTGGTCGGCGTCGTCGTCGGACTGCCGGACGGGTCCGTGTCTCCAGTGGAGCTATCGGCGCTGCCGGTGGTCGCGGGATCGTCGGTGGTGCACGCGGTCGCAAGCGAGAGGGCCGCGATCGCAAGGGGCAGACTGAAGGTACGCATGGTTTGAACTCCGGGTAGTCGTCCAGCCCGGTGTGCACCCAACTGTGGGCGACATGCTCGGCAGGACACCCGCAGTCTGTGACGTGTTCAACGTTTGTCAAATTCGTCGTTCACGATTTGTCTAATGTTTTTAGATCCTGTGAAAAACAGTATAATATCGAGCACTTATAGCTGCATCGGCGGGCCGGTTTCGCCGCAGGACGCGCAGATTGTCGCTCACGGAAGCAGCAGCTTGGTGATCGCCACCACCTCGATCGTGCCGCCGGCGATGGGAGCCTGCATGCGAATACTCGTCCGTGACGCGCGCTGCGGATCGTAGCACCCGACCAGCGTGTCCCCCGTGGCGGTGGTGACCTGGTAGTCGGTGCATCCGCTGGGGGGTGACACGCTGCCGCCCTCGCTCGAGGGATCACGCAGGCTCGCGATGATCGTGCCCACGCCCCGCTGGTTCGCGCAGATCACCGCGACCTGTTCGACGCTCTGATCCTGCACGAGTGATCCAAACGGCAGCGCAGCCTGGGATGCAGCCTTGCCCGCAGCACCTGGCTCGCCGTCGGGTGCGAGGCTCGCGAGCTCACCCGCGCACCTGGGGGCGAACTCGAGCGCGATCGCCTGGAGGTGCGGACCGTGACGATCCGCGAAGATCCGGATCCTGGTCTGGGCGGCGTCCGCGGGGTTGCAACCACTGGGGTACCAAAGCAGTGCGACCAGCAACGCGAGGTGGGTTCTCACCCCGTTCGTTTCCCACCTCGACGGCTCGCGTTCAACCCTTCTTGGGCTGCATCAGTCGAGGAAGCTGCCCGTGACCACGCCACACCAGCCCGGCGCGACCACATCTCCCGGCACGTAGAACGGCTCGCAGTGGCCATCCGGGTGCGAATCCGGGTGCCAGTGGATCGTGCCAGCGTAGCCATCTGCGCCGCACTGCCCGTACTGCAGTCCGCTGTACCCGCCAGGGATCAGACAGCACGCGCCGACGCCGAAGTGCGACTCGCAGGCCTTGTTCGCGCGGACCTCGGTGCTGTCGTTGGCCTCGTAGCAGTACAGCACCCCGTTGCCGACCCCGTTCTCGGCGACCAGCGCGCCGCCTCCGATATTGCCGCATTCGGAGGCGCACTGCGCACTGCAGCCGTCGCCGGCTTGGGCGCCGCCATCGTCGCACTGTTCGACGCCGGCAAAGACGAAGCCGTCACCGCACGACGCCGTCGCGCAGGTGCTCGGACACGCATCGGCGTTGTCGGCGTTGCCGTCGTCACACTGCTCGTTGCCGGCGAAGACGAAGCCGTCACCGCAGCTCGCGACGACGCACGACGCGATGCAGCCGTCGTCGCTGCTGGCGTTGCCGTCGTCGCAGGCCTCGACGTTCGCCTGCACGTACCCATCGCCACACGCTGCCGGCTGGCAGCTCGCCGGACAGTCGTCGCTGTCGTCGCCGTTGCCATCATCGCAGGCCTCATCGGCCTCTACGATGCCGTTGCCGCAGTCGGCGCCCGGCGTGCCGGTCGACGCCTCGGTGCCTGGCTCGCTCGGATCCCCGCTGCTCTCGGCGCTGTCCGTGACCGTCTCGGATGGATCGGTCGTGCTCGGATCGGTCGCGCTGGGGTTGCTGCTCGCGCTGCCGGTCGCGGCGCTGTCGGTGCCGTCGTCGGTGTCACCCGAGGGATCGGGCGGACCGGCGCTGGGATCGGTGAGCGTCGAGCCCAGGGAGTTGCCGAACGTCCCCGAGTCACCGACCTCCGCGCCCGCGCACGCGCCCAGAGCGAGGAGAAACGCGAGGCTCGAGGCGCGCTGGGGCATCGCTGCATACAATACCCCGAGAGGCGGCGCCGACGAGACCTGGCGCGTTGGACGGCGCGAGCCCGGTCAGGGGGTGCTTTCGCGCGCGAGCTGATCGGCGAGGGCCTGGGATTGATCGGCTTGGGCGATCCGCCCCAAAGCCCGCAGTGCCCCGGCACGATCGCGCAGGGCGGCGATCCTCGTCCTTGTCGGTACCGTCGCCTCATCATCGTGGGCCAGCACGTCATCGAACAGCCGCAGGGCATCGTCGGCTCGAGCCACAGCGATCAGATCGCGGCCGAACTCCAGCGCGCGCATGGCCGTCGACGCTTCGGCGCTGTCGAGATCGATCGGTAGCCCACCGAGCGCGTGCTGCCACAGCGGCACGGCACGCGCCGCATCGCCCATCTGATGATAGACCGACGCGAGATTGCCCGCGGCCATGATCACCGAGCTGTGCCCGTGCCCAAACGCAGCCTCGGCGATCTGCAGCGCCTGCTCGAGATGCGCGGCGCCCTCTTGGGCTCGGTCCATGTTGCGCAGCAACAGTCCGAGGTTGTTGTGGACGCGGCCAACGTCGGGATGGCTCGGCCCGAGCACGCCGGTCTCGAGGTCCAACGCCTCTTGATAGTGGGCCAGCGCATCGTCGTGGCGCCCGGCGGGAAACTCGGCGTTGGCGAGCGCGCGCAGGTAGTCGGCGATCTCGAGGTCGTGGCGGGCGGGTAGGCTGCGGATCATGTCCAGCGCCTCGGCGAGGCGACGGGCGGCGGAAGGTCGAGCGAAGCGCAGCTCGACCAGGCCACAGGCCCGCAGCACGCCCGCCTGGAGCTCGGTGGCGGTCTCGGGATCGCGCACCCGGATCCGCTCGATGAGGCTCTGCGCATCACCGACCCGGGCAGTCGCCAGCGCCTCGTTGCGTTGCTCGTAGCCGACCAGCAGGATCTGGCGGATCGAAGCGCGGACCGCATCGATCGTGTTGCCCGAGCGCAACGCGAGATGCCAGGCCTCGTCGACGCTCGCCACGGCAGCCTCGGTCTGGTCGAGCTTCTCTTGGTAGCTTGCAAGAACCATCAGGCCCCGGGCGAGCACGGCGTCGTCGCCCAAGGCCCGCGCACTCGCGACCACGGCGTTGGCTTGCGCAAGGCCATCGTGGAATCTTCCGGCTCGAAGCATCGCTTGCGCCTGACCCAGGGCGTCGAGCACCGCCTCGTGATCCGCCCGCTGCTCGGGGTCGGTCGGCATGGCCCACATCGTGTCGTCGATCAGACGGGCGGGCTCGCACTCGCGCAGCGGCGGCAGGGCGTCGACTGCCGCGATCGCGTTTCGGGTGGTGTCGCCGTCGGCCTCGCCGAGGATGTCGACCAACGCGGACACCGCACGGTGTCGCGCACGCAGGCACGACTGGCGGCGATCGAACAGGGAGTCCGATTCGACCCCCGAACGATGCTGCCCGCACGCGTCCTGATACATGGCCGTCCACTGCTCGGTGTAGGCGTCGAGCAGCTTGACCACCGTGCGCGCGGTGTCGCCGGCGAACTCGGGACCGGGCGCGGTGAGCGATCGGGTCACCCGTTCGCGTTGACCATCGCCCCACGTCAGCGCCATCGCGGCAGCTTGCTCACAGCGCAGCGGCTCGGGCCCGACCTGCCCACCGACGAGGACGCCGCCAATCACGCCGACCGGGACCAACACCAGCAGCCAGCGCTGCAGTGGGCGCGAGATCGGCGAGGTCCCGAGGTCGAGCTGCTTGGTCAGTGCCTGCATCGACGCCCAGCGCTTGTCGGGATCGATCTCCACCGCGCGCAGCACCACCTTGCGCAGCCACGTCGGCACATCGTTGTCGGTGGGTGCGATCGCAGCGGCGTGGGCATGCGCCGCCCGTAGCTCCGTGGGACGGCTACCCGCGAAGGGACGGCGACCAAAGAGCGCCTCGAACAACACCACGCCAAAGCTGAACTGATCCGAACGACCATCGAGCGCGCCACCGCGGAGGTGTTCGGGCGACATATACGCCGGTGTCCCCGTCGTCATCGTCACGTGGGCCTGGGCCTCCTCACCGTGATCCACCGCGGGGACCTCGTCGCCCGATCGCCGGCTGCTGGCCTGGACCAAGCCCACCGCGATGCCGAAGTCGGTGATCCGGACGCGCTCGTCGGTGCCCACCAGGATGTTGTCGGGCTTGACGTCGCGATGGACGAGCCCAGCCGCGTGTGCGCCCGCGAGACCGAGGGCCGCCTGCCGATAAACCGCGACGATCTCGCGCCACGTCCGCTCGCGCTGGGCGAGCCACGAGCGCGCAGTGCGACCGGGCACGTATTCCATCGCCAGATACACGCGACCGCGATCCACGGCGGCTTCGTGCACGGTCACCACATTGGGGTGTGAGAGCTGAGCCATGGCTTTGGCCTCGCTGAGCAATCGCGCGCGCTCTTCGGGCGCACCGTGTTGCCCACGGTGAAGCACCTTGATCGCGACACGGCGCTCGAGCGCCGCGTCGAACGCCGAGTACACCGTGCCCATACCGCCCCGACCGATCTCCTCGAGGATGTGATAGCGGCCGATCCGCTCGCCCGGTCGCAATGCGCCCTCGGCTCGGTCGGGCCGCGACTCGGGGCTCGGACGTTCGTCATCCGGCGGGCGCCGCAACGTCTCGAGGGTGTCGGCATCACCGGCAAGACGCGGCGTCGTGTCGACGCTGCTGACCAAGATGCGTTCGAGTATGCCGGGGTCGACCGCCAATTCGGCGAGATTTGCGTCACGCCCCACGGGCGTGCCCGGGCGTGCAGCAACGCGGATGGGTGCGCTAGGCTCCGGCCGTGACTGCGCCCTACCGCTCCCGTGCCCTTGCCGCGCTTCTCGCCGTGCTGCCCGCCTGCGCCGATGACGGTAGCGCGCAGACGGCGAGCGACACCAACGACACCGGCACGACCGACGACGCGACCACGGGAGCAACAGGCGACACTGGCGACACCAGCGGCACCAGCGGCGGCGTGGTCGAGCCTGCGCCCGAGGTCGACTGGCCGCACGTCGGGTGCGACCCGCTGGTCCCGAGCTTCTGCCCGCTGCCGTTTCCCAGCAACGTTTTCTCGGTCGTCGACGACACCACGCTGACCGGTCGGCGAGTCCAGCTCGAAGCCGAGGCGATGCCGGTCGACTACTACGGTGGCCACCCCGAGCCCGACGTGTGGAACCGCGCCGATGGATTCACGCCCGGCCTGGCGTTGCTCGCCCACTTCCCCGAGTTGACCCCCGCGGGGCTGGCGGCGTTTCCCAACTCGATCACCATCGAGCGCTCGCTCGAGGCCGACTGCCCCAGCGTGGTGCTCGACACCGAGTCGGGCGAGCGCATCCCCCACTGGGTCGAGCTCGACATGACCACGGACGATCCCGAGCAGCGCTTGCTGATCATCCATCCCGCGATCCGTCTGCGGGACCAAGGCCGCTACATCGTGTCGCTGTCGGGCTTGCTCGACGACGCCGGGGCGCCGCTGGCCGCGACGCCGGGTTTTGCAGCGCTGCGCGACCTGGTGGCATCCGACGAGCCCAGCATCGAGGCGCGCCGTCCGCTCTACGCCGACATCTTCGCGCGTCTCGAGACCGCGGGTGTGGCCCGGGCCGACGTCCAGCTCGCATGGGACTTCACCACGGCGAGCCGCGACAACCAGACCGCGTGGTTGCTGCACATGCGCGACGAAGGTCTCGCGACCGTCGGCGCCGACGGCCCCGAGTACGAGATCATCTCGGTCGAGACCGACTACGAGCCCGACACCATCGCCTATCGCATCTTCGGTGAGATGACGGTGCCGCTGTATCTCGATCAGCCGGGGCCGGGTGCGTCGCTGCTGTTTGGTGCCGACGGGCTGCCCGAGCCCGACCCCGCCACGCCCACCGCGACGTTCGGCTTCGAGGTGCTCATCCCGCACGCGGCCACGATGAGCCCGGCCGGGCTCATCCAGTATGGCCACGGCCTACTCGGTGAGAAAGAGCAGGTCGAGAGCGAGCACTTTCGGACCTTCATGAACGAGTACAACTACGTCATGTTCGCCGTCGACTTCGTCGGCATGGCGGCCGACGACCAGGTCGAGATCGGCTCCGTGATCGCATCGGGCGAGTTCCATCGATTCTCCAACACCGTCGATCGCCAGCACCAAGGCATGCTCAACTCGCTGTTGGTCATGCGGATGATGAAGGGCCGCTTCGCCGCCGACCCTGACTACGGCGGCTTCATCGATCCCGAGCGCGCCTACTATCACGGCATCAGCCAGGGCGGGATCTTCGGTGGCACGTACATGGCGCTCACCACCGACGTCGAACGCGGCGTGCTGGGCGTCCCGGGCATGCCGTACAACCTCTTGCTCAGCCGCAGCGTCGACTTCGAGGAATTCTTCACGATCATCCGCGCAACCTGGCACGACGCCCGCCAGCAGACCTTCGTGTTGGCGCTGGCCGACATGCTGTGGGAGCGCACCGAGCCGGCCGGCTACGCACCGTATGTGCTGCACGATCGGTTGCCGGGTACCCCGGAGCATCGCGTGTTGATCGCGGATGCGGTTGGCGATCATCAGGTGACCACGCTGGGCGCGGCAGTCATGGCCCGCACGATGGGCATGGAGCACGTCGACACCGGCATTCGCGACATCTTCGGGCTCGAGAAGGTTGCTTCGCCCCACGATGGTTCCGGCATCGTCGAGTACGATCTCGGTCTGCCACCCGATCCCATCGAGAACGTCCCGCAGACGGCTTGCGAAGACCCCCACGGCAAGGTGCGAAAGCTGCCGGAGTTTCGCGAGCAGCTCGATACGTTCTACCGCACCGGGATGATCGAGAACTTCTGCGCGGGCGGGGTTTGCTCGTTCCCCGACATGAGCGGCTGCAGGTGAGCCGAGCCGGTCACTGCACCGGCTTCACGCGGTCGCCGTCGGCCGCGAAGTCGAGGCGGGTCTCGAACAGCACCTCGCTGTTCGCCGACCGCTGCACGGTGACGATCAGCGTGCCCGACTCGTTGCCCTCGAGCAGGCGGAAGCTGGCTTTGTGGGCGATCGGCTGGCGCGGGGCGACGAACCCCGACCACTCGGGCGTACCGGCGACGAGCACGAAGCCGTCGACCCTGATATCGGCCACCACCTTGTCCATTTCCTCGATGCCGACCGCCTTGAGGTTGACGACGATCTCGACCTCGCGTTCGGGCGCGCCGCGGTAGCCCACGTCGACCTGGATGGCGCCGGTGTCGTCGGTGATCTGCTGGGAGGCGAGGTTCACCGGGGCCGTGGTCTGGGCGCCATCGTTGCGGCAGCCCGCGACGCACAGGACCACGAGTGCGAGTACGCTACGTCGACGAGACATCCGCCCCAGTAGACCCGCCGCGGGCGCGCGATGCAATGAACCCCAGCCTGCCGGTAACCGGCGTTGGCGCGGTCCCGTTGACGTGCCGACTCTCCCGCCCAAGCGACCTTCCCATGCACGATCGGCCGCCAGGTCCACCGCCGCGCAAAGCCGGCCTGCACTCGTTGCCCTACTACGTCCGGTTCGCCATGGATCCGCTGGGCTTCGTCGGCGAGCGCTTTGCCCAGTACGGCAACATCTACTATGCACCCAGCGGCGCGACCGGCCTGTTCGTGCTCCGCGATCCCGAGCATCTGCGGCAGGTTCTGGCCACCGACGCGGCCTCGTACAGCAAGGCGCACTCCTCCTCGGCCCGAATCGAGCAGGTGATTGGACACGGGTTGCTCACGCTCGACGGCGACGACTGGAAACGGCACCGACGGATGATTCAGCCGGCCTTCAACCGTGCCGCGCTACGGTCCTACGCCGAGACCATGGTCCACGAGACCGAACGCTTGGTCGCACGATGGCCGACCGACCAGCGCATCGACGTCGCCGCCGAGATGACGGAGCTGACGCTACAAATCGTCGGGCGCACACTGTTTTCGCACGACGCCGGCAGCGCGAGCACGGATATCTCGTCGGCGATGCGCACGTTCAACGCGACCATGGGGCAGCCCGACCTGCTGCCCAAGTGGATGCCTTCACCGATGCGGTCGCGACTCAAGCGGGCGGTCGGCCGCCTCGACAAGATCGTCTACGATCTGATCGACGCCAGGGCCGCCGGGCGCAGCCGCGGTGATGACCTGCTGCAAAGCCTGGTCGATGCCGTCGACGGCGAGGGTGATGGCGGCAAGCTGACCCGTCGCGAGGTCCACGACGAGCTCGTCACGCTATTTCTGGCCGGACACGAGACCACGTCCAACGCGCTGGCGTGGACGCTCTACCTGCTGGCCCGCAATCCCGAGGCGCTCGCCAAGCTCGAGGCCGAGGTCGCGCGCGTGGTCGGAGATCGCTCGCCGACGATGGACGACTTGGAGGCGATGCCCTGGCTCGACCAGGTGTTGCGCGAGTCGATGCGGCTGTATCCACCGGCGTTCGCCGTGGCGAGGCGTGCCGAAGTGGACACCACCATCGGCGAGTTTGCGGTGCCCGCAGGCAGCGAGATCATCCTGTGGATCTACTGGGCGCATCGTGACCCCCGGTGGTTTCCCGAGCCCGAAGTGTTTCGCCCCGAGCGCTTCGAGCCCGCGCTGGTCGCCAAGCTGCCCAAGATGGCCTACCTCCCGTTCGGCGGGGGGCCGCGCGCGTGCATCGGCGCTCAGTTCTCGCTGATGGAGGCGCGGCTGGTGCTCGCTGTGCTCGTGCAGCACTGCCGGCTGGACTTGGTGCGCCCGGGACAGACGGTTCGGAGTCGCACGGGCGTCACCCTGACCCCGCGCGGCGGATTGCCCATGATCGTCCGCACCCGCACGAGAGCTCAGCGAGCGGCCTGACCCGGGCACCAGCGTTGGCTCGACGAGGCCGCGTAGGTTAGGCTGCCGCGGATTTGGGGCGACGCTCGGCACGACATCACGGCATCAACTCCGGCAACGATCTGCTGTTCGTCCCGCTTGGGGGGTCGGGCGAGATCGGCATGAACCTCAACCTCTACGGTCACCAGGGCCAGTGGCTGATGCTCGACTGCGGCATCGGCTTCGACAGCACCCACGGCACCACCGACGTGGTGATGCCCGATCCGCAGTTCATCGCGCGGCAGCGCGACTCGTTGCTGGGCCTGGTCGTGACCCACGCCCACGAAGATCACCTGGGCGCGATCGCGTACCTGTGGCCGCAGCTGCGCTGTCCGGTGTACGCGACGCCGTTTCCCGCTGAGATCCTGCGGCGCAAGCTGTACGACGCGGGGTTGCTGCAGGACGTTCCGCTGCACGAGATCCCGATCTCGGGACGGCTGTCGCTGCCGCCGTTCGACCTGCGCTTCGTCGGTGTCACGCACTCGACGGTCGAGAGCAGTGCCGTGATCATCGACACCCCGCTGGGCTCGGTGCTGCACACCGGCGACTTCAAGCTCGACTCCGATCCCGTGGTCGGGCCCGTGACCGAAGCGGAGGTCCTCAAGCAGTGTGGCGAACGCGGGATCTTGGCGGCGATCTCCGACTCGACCAATGCCACCAAACCCGGGAGCAGCCGCTCCGAGGGTGAGCTGCGCGAGCATCTGCTGCGCAGCCTTGGTCGCTTCGAGCG
>CANLQR010000269.1 GCA_947492135.1 Deltaproteobacteria bacterium
GATGTCCGCCTGCCGCGCCCGACTGTCCTTCAGGATCGCCGGCAACCGCCGCGCTGGCTCGGCCCCGAACCACCGATGGTCCGACAGCAGCATCACGAACGCGTCGAGGATCGGCCGACCTCCCACCTGGACCATGTCCTCCAGGCGGAACGTCATCGCCCCCGACGACTCACCGTGCGGCGCGTAGCACAACCGCACGTGCGACCCGTTGGTCAGCACCCCGATCGGCACCCGACACTCACGCAGCAGTCGATCGAACTTGGCCGACGGCGGATACTCCCACGGCCCCGTCTGCGTCTCCGGCTTGTCGAGCGCCAGCCCCTCGGGCACCCGCCACAGCAACATCTCGTACTTCGCCCCGGCCCGGCTCGCCGGCGTGCTGTCGTCCATCGATCCGGGCTCGCCCTGCGCCACCTCGAGCCTGCGCAGTGCCGCGGTCGGTCGCAGCGTCTGCCCCCCCTCGGGCACGTACAGCATCAGGTCTTCGGGTAGCTCCCCCGCGTCCCCCGCGTCGCCGCCGACATCGAACGCCCCCCGCCCGAGCTGCAGCATCCCGTCGAGGAACGCCCACAGATCCGCGGTCACCGGCCGCTCGCCCTCGCGCGCCGGACACAGCTCAATCAGCCGCTTCTGCACCGCGGGCGCCAACTGCTGCATGCACTCCGCAGCCACCAGCGCGGGGATCGACACCACCAGCCCATCGATCGGCTGCACCAGCCCGAGCCAGTTCTCATGAAAGCGTGTCGCGACGTCGCTCATGCCGCGTGAACTCCTGCCGCGGCTGCCCAGTGGTCGCGCGTCGTTGGTCCCGTTTGGAACTCGCGACGCCCGGCGTGGCGGCGCGTCTGAGCGTGACAGGTCATGCGAGGCCCCGCTCCTGCCTCGAGCTGGTCGTCCGACTCCCAATGCGGTGCTCCTGCAGACCACGCTCGGCGTTGAGCGCAAACATGCGATCGAGTACCTCGTCCTCGAACGCCTGGCGGGCGCCCTGCTCGGTGGCCGTCCTCGCTTCTTGGTACGGCGGCACGTTGATATCGCGCCATCCGTAGGCAGCGAGGACGGACCGGTCCATCTCGACATGAAGTTCTCGGAGGTCGAAAATGACCGGGTCTTCGCAGTCGGGGTCTTTCAGTGCGTTGTAGGCCTTGGTCAGGCCCTGCTTCGTCGCAAGCATGTAGGACGCGCGAAAAGCGTAGAGCCTTTCGCCGACGTCGTCGAGCGCGCTGGTGTCATCGGGAAACGGGAATGTCTCAAAACAGTCCGACCCGGAATAGTTGAGCGCTTCGCCAAGTGTGGAGGAGAGTAGCAGCGTCCAGACGGCGTGGATTCGCGATTGCAGGAGTGCGAAGTGCCCAAACGACTCAAAGGAGAACGCATACAGCTTGTGCGAAAAAACTCGATCCGTTGGTTGGAACGAAAACATCAGATGTTTGCTGACGATCCCCGTGACCAAACACCTTTTCAAGGGCGCTATCGCGGCATACAATGCGGGCCGCGAATTCCAGAATTTCCACCACTCATGGACCATTCGCGGATACTTCTTTGCGTCCTTCTTTGAGCGCTCCGGGTGAACGTGAACTCGGAGATGGGCATACAGATCCGGCCACTGCTTCGCCTCAGCTTCATCGAGTTCCCCAAAATCGATTACAAAGCGGTCAAAGTCGTGCGTCGGACTTGAGTTCACCTCATCACCACCCAGGTACGGTCGGATACGGTCGGCATTGCGTCGATTTGCGCCAACCATGGCCTCGCGCGCCTCTGGCGTCAGAATGAATCCCATGCCAAGTACAATGGAGCCCTGAAAACTGCGCCCAGCGTTCGCCGACAACACCACGGGATCTGCCCGTTCTGGCGTAGGCCGCAAACGGGAGTTGACGACAGCGACGCGCTGACCTGCAAGTTGCGTGCAGCCCTTCGTGGCGTCACTCATCAGGCCCTTCGCCATGTGCACGACAACCACACTCACATTCGCCTCCCCCGGCCATTTTACGCTGGGGATCGCGTTGTAAATTGTGTGGCCATTTCGCAGCAAGTGCTGAAGACCAGCCACACGGGTATCGCCCTGCGCGATGGTATTCGTGGCTATGAGTCCGAGCGTACCGTGCGCTCCGAGCAGCCAATCCGCCCGGCGAAAGAAATGTGCAGACAGATCCGCTGTAGCCTGCGAGCGATGCTGAGTGGCGAGCCAGTCGCTGTAGACGGCGCCATTGAGCTGCGAGAGATTCCGGCCGCCCAAAAATGGCGGATTCCCGATCACGGCATCCACCCAGGCGCCTCGATTCACCTCATCCTCTGCCAACGGATCCTCGCGGTCGTCCCAGAAGACCTCGGGGAACTCCACTGGCCAGTGAAACGGCCGCTGCTCGCCGCGAATATTCGCCACCCAGCCCCGCACCTCGCGCGGCAACTCCGCGGCGCTACCCTGCCCAAGCCACCTCTCGATCACCTCGCGGCGCCGCTCCGCTTCCTTCAGTTTCGCCTTGTCCTTCTCTTCCGCGAAGAACGCTCCTACCAGCACGTCGCCGATGATCCGCGCCCGCTCGAGCGCCAGCTCCGCCTCCCTGTGCAGCCGCGCCTTGTCTGCGGCGACCGTGACATGATCTCCACCGACCTCGGCGAGTTCCAGCAGACGCTTGCGCGCCGTGTACGCCTGCAGCAGCGCCCGTGCAATCACACCGTCGAACAAGCCCAGCTGCTCGCCCCCGCGACGTGCCTTGCCCCGCGCCTTCGCAGGCTCGACCACCGCCCCCGAATCCGGATCGGGCGCCCAGTCGAACCGTTTGATCTGCGCCAGCGACAACCCGACCAGCGAGTCCCCGCACTTGAGCGAGTGGTCGACGAAGGTAAACGGTTCGTTCTTCGCGAGGGTCTCCAGCCACAGCGAGAGCTTCGCCAGGTTCACCGCGAACGGATTCTTGTCGACCCCGTAGAGGCACTTCTGCGCCACCAAGCGCCGTGCGTGCATCACCGGATCCTCTTGACCTGCGACGATCTCGTGAAGCACCCCCTCGCGGGTCCAAGCCGCCACGACCTTGTCGGCCAGAAACCGGCAGGCGGCGACGAGGAACGCCCCTGAGCCCATCGCGGGATCGCACACCTTCAACCGCAACAGCTTCTCCGATGGCGGCGCCCCGCCCATCGCCACCACCAGCGGCTCGAGCGTGCGGCGCACGATCGGCTCAGACAACGACCGCGGCGTGTAATGCGAACTCGTCCGCCGCCGTTCCTCCCCCGGCTGGATCACGAGTGTCCCTGGCTGCGCCGTTGGGATTCGCTTCACCGCGAAGCCCTCCAATGCCGCCAGCACGTCCGCCGCCGCCTTCGCCCCGCCGAGCGCCTCTGCGATCCGCCGTGCGTTCGCCTTGGGTAACCCCAGCTCCTCGAGCAACGCCGCCCGTCGCCCGGGCTCAACGTCCAGGACTTCCTGCGCCCCCACCCACACCTTCGCCGGCCGCAGGCATACGCTCGGGCTCGTCACCCGCTGGACGTGGAAGCCCATCAGCGCCTCGTAGACACTGCCGATCTGCTCGACCTCGAGCGCACGATAGCTCAGCCGCTGGCCGCCGAGCATCAGCAGTTTGTCGAGCACGCGGTGAATCGTCTCGTCACTCAGCGACGGCACGCGCAGGGCCGCCCGTTCCTCCGGCTGCAGCGGTGGTGCCCCCAAGCCCTGCCACCCCTCGAGGAACGGATACACCTGAGGATCGAACAACACCCCGGCGCGCGGCGGCATGTACAGGTCGCCTGCGCTCACCCCGAAGAACACCGCCCGAAAAAGCGCGACCAACCGCGGGTACGCCCCGAACCGCCGCCCCATCGTGTCCGGAAATGCCCCATGATCCGTCTGAAGCTGGTCGAAGAGGGCCAACGCCGACAGGTGCTTGCCATACACCTCGTGCTCCACCGGCATGACCCCGCGGTCCTCCGCGTAGAGCACGAATACTAGGCGCAGCAGCATCGTCAGCAGGCCGTTGTAGACTTGGTCGTCTTCCAGCGCGAGCGCCTCCCGCAGCAGCGCGTCCGCATCACGTTGGGCCGCCGCCTCGAACCCCGCCAGCAAGATCGTCAACGCCTCGAACATCTGGTCTGCCAGCGTGTTCGTGATGTCCGCCTGCCGCGCCCGACTGTCCTTCAAGATCGCCGGCAACCGCCGCGCCGGTTCGGCCCCTAACCACCGGTGGTCCGACAGCAGCATCACGAATGCATCGAGGATCGGCCGGCCTCCCACCTGGACCATGTCCTCCAGGCGAAACGTCATGGCACCCGACGACTCCCCGTGCGGCGCGTAGCACAGCCGCACATGCTGCCCGTTGGTCAGCACCCCGATCGGCACCCGACACTCGCGCAGCAACCGATCGAACTTCGCGGCCGGCGGGTACTCCCACGGCCCCGTCTGCGTCTCGGCCTTGTCGAGCGCCAGCCCGTCCGGCACCTGCCACAGCAGCATCGCGTACTTCGCCCCGGCCCGACTCGCCGGCGTGCTGTCGTCCATCGCCACCGGCTCGCCCTCGCCCGCCGCGCCCGAGCCCGAGCCCTCGTCGAGCTTGCGCAGCGCCGCCGTCGGCCGCAGCGTCTGCCCGCCCTCGGCCACGTACAGCTGCAGATCCTCGGGCAGCCCCTCGCCGACATCGAACGCCTCCCGCCCGAGCTGCAGCATGCCCCCGAGAAACGCCCACAGCTCCCCGATCCCCGGCCGCCCCATGCCATCCGCCGGACACAACTCGACCAGCCGCTTCTGCACCGCGGGCGCCAGCTGCTGCATGCACTCCGCGGCCACCAGCGCGGGGATCGACACCACCAGCCCGTCGATTGGCTGCACCAGCCCGAGCCAGTTCTCATGGAATCGCGTGGCAACGTCGCTCATCGCTGCCCGACCTTCATCGCCTCTCCGGCCACAGCACCACGAACCCCCGCAGCTCCAACCACTGCGCCATCGCCTCGTATCCCGCGACGCGACATCAGCTCCGGTCCTTCTTCGCGCGCGGGCCCGAGGATCGGGATGCGGCTTTTGGGCCACTGGACGAGCCGGACACCGATGCCGCCTTTGGCCCACTCGACGAGCCGGACACCGATGCCGCCTTTGGCCCATTCGACGAGCCGGACACCGATGCCGCCCTTGGCCCACTCGACGAACGGGACACCGAGCCAAGCTCGGCCTCGAGTTCCTCCACCGTCGGCAAGCTCCCCCGGAAGTCCTCGGGCAGCGTCTCGAACAGCTTCGTCTCCCACGCGGCCACGCCGATCGGCTTGACCATGTCCCGCAATGCGTACTCCACCTGCATGCGGTTTCGCGAGCGGCACAGCAGCAGCCCGATGCTCGGCTTGTCGTCGCGGTGCTTGAGGAGATCGTCTACGGCAGACAGGTAGAAGTTCATCTTGCCCGCGTGCTCGGGCTTGAACGCGGTTGCCTTCAGCTCCACCACCACGTAGCAGCGCAGACGCACGTGGTAGAAGAGCAGGTCCAGGAAGTAATCGTCGCCGGCGACCGTGAGCTTGACTTGGCTGCCAATGAACGCGAACCCGGTGCCGAGTTCGAGCAGGAACTCGCGCACGTGCGCCACGAGGTCACGCTCCAGCACGCGCTCGTGCGCCTGCGGGCCGACCGTCAGAAAGTCGAACGTGTAGGGATCCTTGAGGGCCTCCTGCGCGAGGCGGGCGTCGGCTGGCCGCAACGCGCGCGCGAAGTTCGTCGTCGCCTTGCCCTGTCGTGCGTGCGCCCGCTTGGCGATCTGTGAGACGAGCGTCGCGCGACTCCAGCCGTGCTCGCGAATCTGCCCCGCGTACCAGAGCCGTACATCACGAGCATCGAGCTGTTCGAGCAGCACGATGTTGTGGCCCCACGGAATTTCTGCCACAGGCTGTGGCAGTTTTTGAGCCGCGCCATTTGCGCGACTTTCTGCCACAGGCTGTGGCAGTTTTTCGCCGCGACGTGACCACGCGAGAAAGAACGCCCGCATGCGCCAGATGTTGCGCCGTGAGAACCCCTCGAGGTCGGGGAACGCCGCCCGAAGATCGTGAGCGAGGCGCTCGACCACCGCATCTCCCCACGCCTTGTTCTCTTGTCGACGCACGATCGTCGCGCCGACATGCCAGTACAGGGTGATCAACTCGCGCGTCACCGACAAAGCCGCGCGCCGTTGTGCGGAACCGATTCGCGCCTTGAGCTCCGCAAGCACGCTGACGTAGCCGGGGGGCATGTTGCTGGTCGCCGGCGGCAACGGGAACTCCGCTTCGTCGGCGCGGGCGCGTCCCCGAGACCGCGGAATCGGTGACCCGACGATGCGCGATACCTTGGTGGGCCCCTTCATCGCTTCTCCGGCCACAGATAAACCATCCCCAGCGGCTCCAGCCGCCGCGCCATCACCTCGTACCCGGCGACGATCTGCGCCGGCTCGCGCTCGCGCTCCGCCCCGATCGCCTCGAGCCGCGATTGCATGTGCTTCTGATCCTGCTGGAACTGCCGCCGCTGATCCACGTCCGCCTCTTCGAGCGCGAGCCCCAGCTGCAGCCCCTCGCGCAGGGTCTGCTCGATCTTCGTCCGCTGCCGATCGAGGATCTCGCGCAGCGCTGTCGCCTCGAGGTCCCCGCGCTCCGTCAACAACCCCCGCGCCTTGCCCTCCTCGACCCCAGCCGCGGCTTCGACGTGGGGCCACAGGGCAGCGAAGTCCTCGCTCGCACCCTTGAGCAGCCGATCGCGCACCGGCTTGCCAATGTCGTCCAGCCCCGGCGCGGCCAGCAATGCGTCCTCGAAGCGCACCAGCGCCTCGCGATCCGCATCGCTCACGAACGGCTGCAGGTGAGTCTTGCCCTTGCCCTCGAGCCACGGCGCCACGATCGGGATCACCCGGTCGTGCAGCCGCGTCGCCCCCCGACCGAACAGCGACAGCCGCCCGAACGCTACGACCCGCGCCACCGACGTGTACTTCGTGCGCACCACCGTCACGCGCGCAAGATCGTGCTGCGAGTACCCCTGCGCGAGAAATCGGCTGAGCACCCGCTGCACGAACGGATGCTGGAGATGCAGGTGCACGCGATCGATCGACAGGTGTTTGCCTGGCTCGTACGCCACCGGCAGCAGCGGCTGGCGAACCCAGTGCCCGTACTCCTCGTCGCGCCCACGCGGCACCCGCAAGGTGTCGAGCGTGCGCGTCCAGCTGCTCGGGAACTCCGTGAACTGCCACAGCGGTTCCTTACCCTCGCCGGCCACCGGCTTCGCCGGCGGAACCCCGGCGAGCTCGCAGCCCACCGTGACCGCGTCTTGCAGCAGCGCCGGATCGAAGCCCATCTGCCGCCGCGAGTCCTCCTCCATGCGCCCGCACGCATCGCGCTCTTCCTTCAGCTTCTGCAGATGCGCGGCGCCAGCGGCAGCTTGCGGCCCTTCGAGTTCCGCGGCCACCACCCGCTGCGCCTCGCGCTCGGCCTCGGCACGATCGAGCCGACCCGCGGTGCCCTCGTCGATCCCGTCGGCCATCGCCCGCTCGATGCGCTCCATCACCACCTGCGACAGCGAGCCCAACTCCTCCTGGATCCGCTCGACCTTGCGCACCAGCGTGGACAGCACGCGATCCTCCGGCCGCTGCGGCTGCGTGAAGTACATGCAGCGCACCTCGTCCGAGGGCTGCAGCGTGCGATCGATCCGACCGTTGCGCTGCTCGAGCCTTGCCGGGTTCCACGGGATGTCGAAGTGGATCAGATCGGCGCACTGCCCCTGCAGGTTCACGCCCTCGCGCGCCGCGTCGGTGGCGATCAGGATCCGCACCGGGTACTTCGCCGGATCGCCGTTGAACGCGGTCTGCACCTGCTCGCGCCCCTCGTCGGACATCCCGCCGTGCAAGGTCTCGACGCGCCCGTCGGCCAGGTGCGTCCCCGCGATCGCCTGCGCCAGGAACTGTTGCAGGTAGCGCTTGGTGTCGGCGTACTCGGTGAACACCAGCAGCCGCCGCGGGCTCCATGCGCCGGCCGATCCGCCCCTGACACCCGTCGCACCACCCGATGCCACCGCGGCACACTGGTGCCTGCGGATCCACGCGAGCAGTGCCAACGCCTTCGCGTCCGGTTCACCTCGGTGCTTGCGCGCGAGCGCCTGCATCTGGGCCAACAAGGCGCCCGCAGCCGCCGGCACCTCCCCGAGCGTACTGCCGCCGCTGCGCACCTCGTCGGTCGTCTCGGCGTCGTCGTCGCGCCCGTAGGTCTCCTCGTCGAGCAGCAGCGGCGCCTGCTCGGCCTCGGGCTCGCGAACCGCCGCCTTGTCGGCCTTGTCCACCGATTGGGCGTGCACGGCAAGCGTGCGGAAGAACGCCTCGACACTCGACAACAGCCGCTTTTGCAGATTGATGAACACCAGCTTGCCGCGCCCGCTCTTGGGCTTGCTGGTCAGGGCGTACTCCGCCAGCAGCCGTGCGAGCTCGAGCTCGACCCCCGAGCCCGGGCCGAGGTCCTCGACCGCCGCGTCCTCGCGACCCTCGCCACGGATCCGCTGCCGCCAGCGTCCACCGTCGTGCTCCAGCTCGAACTCGATGAGCTTGCGCTCGGGCAGGTTGTCGGTGCCCATCGCCCGCAGATCCTTCTTGAGCCGACGCACCATCACCGCGTCGAGTTCTGCCGGCCCCTTCACGCTGACGCCGCGGGTGAACCGCTGCGGGTCGAGGATCTCGAGCAGCGACGAGAAGCTGTTGCTGTGCCCGTTGTGCGGCGTCGCCGACAGGAACAGGCGGTTCTCGAACAGCGGCGCCAGCTCGCGCGCCAGGTGCGTCAGGCTCGAGTCCACCGCGTACTTCGACGCGGAGGCCGGCGCCACCGTGTGGGCCTCGTCGAGCACCAGCAAGCTCTTCGCCTTGCGCTGCGTCCGCCGGTCGCTCTCCCGAAACAGGTTCAGCAGCTCCTCGCGGTACTCGGGGCGCCGCAGGGTCTGATACGAGATGATGAACCGGTTGTGCGTCTGCCACGGGTTGACCGCGAACCCGCGCTCACGACGACGACGCGCCACGAAGCTACGGTTGTAGATCTCGAAGTGCAGACCGAAGCGCCGCTCCATCTCGGCCTTCCACTGCAGCGTGATCGAGGCCGGTACCACCACCAGCAGGAAGTCGAGCCGCTGGCGCAGCAGCAGCTCCTGCATCACCAACCCGGCCTCCACCGTCTTGCCGAGGCCCACGTCGTCGGCGATGAACAGGTTCGCGCGCGGCAGCTCTAGCGCCTTGCGCAGCGGGGCGAGTTGGTGCTGCAGGATCTGGATCCCCGCGCGAAACGGCGCCTGGAAGAGCTTGGCGTTGGTCGCCGTCACGCAGTTCCACTTGACCGTATGCAAGTACGCCGCAAAGTGCCGCGGCGGGTCCAATCGAGTCACCGCCCCGAGGCCATGGCTCGCGGGGTCCATCCGACGCGCCCCGAGTTCGAGCTCCCACAGCACCTCCAGCTTGCGCCCCTGGTTGTCGTCATCCAGGCACACCAGCTCGATCCGCGTCATTTGCTTGGCCTCGGTGGGGCGGTGCACGGCCTCGACCAGGTACTGCCGGTGCCGCACGAGTGCGAGATCGCCGGGGTTCGGCAGCCCGGACGGATCGGCCTGCGGGATCGACCGGATCGGCGCGATGTCAGCGGCCACCCGCAGCGACGACGGGGTCATCAGCAGGCCGGGAATCGCCGCCTGCGCCGACGTCGAATGCAGCGTCGCGTCCCTCGCCGGCGAGCTCGCCGCGCCCGCGGGCGCGCTCGGATACACGGCGACCGCCGCGAGGATCCGCGCGATCAATTCGCTGCGGTCGCGGCCCTCCTCGGAGAGGCCGTGGACCGCACAGATCTTACGTAGGTCGTCACGCCCTTGTAGATCGAGAACGTCGGCGAGTTGGATCGCCTCTGCAGCCGCAACCAACGCGACCAGCACCTGCTTGTCCTCGCTGCCTTCGACGTGCACGCGGTAGTCCTCGGCCAACGCGAGCACCTGGTGCCGACGCAACGCGCCAAGCACCGAAGCGGGCGTCGGTGCCGCGGGCTGGGCCGGCGTCGGCGGCAGAACCTCCTCGTCGAACACCCCAGGGAGCTGCGGCGCCGCCTCCTTGCCGAGGATGCGATCGATGATCGCCTGCTTGACCTTGCCCGAGTCGTCGAGCCCGTGGGCCCGGCAGATCTCCTTGAGTTCGTCGCGCATCAGCAGTTCGAGCACGCGCTCGAACGACGCACGTTTCGAGTGCGCGACCGCGTCGACCAACTCCGCCTTGGGCGCGCTGGATCGGACCTCGACCTCGAAGCCAGTCGTCAGCTCGAGGAGCCGCACGCGGCTGAGCGTCGCGAGTGTAGAGCGCTTACTCGGACGGGCCATCCGCGCGCATCGTAGCAGG
>CANLQR010000270.1 GCA_947492135.1 Deltaproteobacteria bacterium
CCAGATGATGCTGCGAGTACTCGGGTGCAATCCCACGGCGATCGACGGCGAGCCCGGTGACCAAACCTCGCTCGCGCTGGCATCGTTCCGCCGCGCCTACAACGCGGACACTTGGCACAACGAGGGTCGCGCGCGCGCCTACGGCGATCTGCCCGAGGGCGACGGCTTTGACGACGCGACCAAGCAGGCGCTGCTCGATGCGTACCACGCCGAGCTGTCGTTCAAGCTCGAGCCGTCGCGGTTCCATGGCCCCAAGCACATCGGCTGCGGCGAATTCAATCCGATGGAGAAGCACGCCGACAGTCGTCGCGTGACGCTCGCGATCTACGGTGACGATGCGCCGGAGCCCGCGGAGTTTCCGTGCAAGGCAGGCGACGCGGGCGCGTGCCAAGTCGACAAAGGCGGGCAGTTCACGTGCAAATTCTATCGCGAGCGGATCCACGATGAGAAGGTCGAGCACGAGCTGACGTCGTTCTGGGACTTCGATTGGATGCGCACGGTGACGGGCAAGACGCACCTGAGCGCGTTGACGCACCTGGCGGATGCCAACGATGCGAGGTTCGTGGTGCGGCTGGTCGAGGGCGGCCGCCAGCCAGCTGACGAAGACGGGACCGGCGCCGCGCCGGCCCATGGCGAGGTGGTCGCCGAGCTTGCGGGTCTCGTCCGGTCGGGGGTGGCCTACGCGATCTGGGACCACGGGCCGGACTATGACCCGCTCGACTACGAGCACTGGTTCCGCCGGCCAGGAGAATGCGAGGCCGACAACCTGTGGTTGGCCGCATACCGACCGCCGGTGTTCACGGTGGAAAACCAGGGGGTCTGGGGATTCTCGGAGGGTCCTGGCGTGGGTGTCGACCGACTCCAATCCCATCGCGAGGGGGCGGGCCTCGCCCTCGGGATGCTCGCGAATGGTCGATTGGTACTGGTCCGCGACGCGGAGTCGTCGACCACGGCCCACGCGCTGCGGCTCGCCGGGATCAGGGTGGTGGGCAAACACGTCAACGGAGCGGATGAGCCAGGAGCAACGGATGTCTGAGGCCATCGAGTACGAGTTTGCGGAGATCGACTCCAAGGAGGAGATCGTGGTCCACCTCGGGCGACTATCGGGGCAGCTCAATCTGCAGGAACTCGCCGAGCTGCTTCACATCCCGATGGTGCAGATCCTGATGAACATGAACCTCGAGGCGAACTGGGAAATCCAGCGCGAAATGTACAAGATGGTGAGGGCGCGCCTAAAGGAGTTGCCCCCCAAGGGCCCCGGCGACGAGGCCATTCCACTCCCCGACGACAACGAACTCGAGTTCGGGGAGCCCACGGAGTGGATGCTGCGGGCGTACTACGCGTGGAGTCCGCATGCCTCTGGCGAAGGCGACGCCATCTTTTGGGACCTGCCCCCGCTGGATCTGTATCTCCCACGGTCACCGTACATGGATCAGCAGCTGAAGATGCTGTACACGGAGAACAACCGGCATGAGCGAGCTCTGCGTGTGGTTCGCGTCGAGTCGCTGCTTGGTGCGATCACGCCACTTCGACCCGCAGTGGAAAAACTCGAAGCGGCGATCGAGCGGAAGTTCGAGAAGATCGGCGAGGGCAAGTCGTACCCCGAGGTCTTCGGCGGGATCTCCATGCTTCGCACGATCCTCGACCTGCAGGCCCGACACTGGGCGGCCGAGGAAGTCGCGGGCAAGATCACGACGCAGGACTTGGCAACACACGAGGAGCGGCTACTCGAGATCAACGCCACGGTGGGCGAACTCGAGGACGCCACGTGGCGGCAGTTCGAGGCGGAGTACATCGCACCCGAGCGCCGCGCGGCGGATGCACTGCTCGATCTGCTCGACGCCCGTAGCGGAGACTTCGGCATCCACAACGTGATCGAGATGGCGTTCACACGGCCCGTCGAGGTCATCGCGCGCGAGATCGACGAGGTCGTGACACTGACGTTCCGGGCCTGCAATGCGCTTGCGAGGTCGACGCGGGTGTCGCGCTTCGTGGAGGAACATGTCATCGATATCCTCGACGCGGAGGGCCGCGAACTCCAGCCCGCGGCGGAGATCATCCTACGCACGCATGGCGGCCAGGCCGGCCAAGATGCGGTTGACGAGTGGAACAACGTGGTTGCCGCGCTACGCCTCGGCGCCACTCGCGGGGACGAGGACGGACGTCGAGCCTCGCCACTGCGCGTCATGGGAATGCAGATCCGCGGCTACCGGCTCGGGCTGTCGGCCACAAGTGCGGTTCTCGAGCAGGGCGTCGTTGCCCAGGTGATGACATACATCACTCATGGATACGCGAAGCAGGGCTTCGGCCGCTCGGCAATGCAGTCGGCAACTCGGGGTTTCGCGCTGCTGCTGCTGCGAGGTCTGGCGAACAGCGCAGTGCAGCACCGCGCGCAGGAGAAGGAGCTGTTCGTCATCGGAGGAGAACGTCTGAGCAAGATCGTGTCGAAGCTGAAAGCGATCGACGTCGCTGCGACGAAGCGCGCAGGGGACCTTGCCCAAGGGCTGGAGGTGAGTTCGAGTGGCGTCTTTTGGGCCCAGCAGGGCAACGAACTCAAGAAGCTGCAGGTGCGTCCAGTGCCGCGGACGGCGGTGGGCGCGGTCACACGCGGCGTAGTGAGCGGTGCCGCGCTGATGTTCGCCTTCGTGCCGCTGTTCGACGATGACGAGGTGCGAGCGGACGAGTACTGCGCGATGGCGTCGTCGCTGGTGAGCATGGGCGAGCATGTGGGACGGGCGCTGGAGTTCGTGGTCAAGGGCGGCGCGCCGAAGGGGCTAGCCTGGAGTGTGTTCAAGGGCCCCGATGCCCTCACGAACTTCGATCGTACGATGAAGCTATTCGCCAGTGTAGCCGCAGGTATATCCGTTTTCACGGGCGCGTTCCGTGCTTACAACGCGGGGGCGAAGGGCGACTACGGTCAAATGGCGATCGAACTCGCGGGCGGAGCAGGCAACCTGGGCGTAGCGTTCGGGCAGGCGTTGATGGGACCGTTGCAGCGGCGATGGGTCGTGAAGGCGGGGACCGAAACTGTGAAGTCGGCGGCGGCGTTGGCCGCGGAGGCAGCTTCCTTGAGTGTGCTCCGGCTGGGCGCAGTCCTCAATGTGGCCGGCGTCGCGATCGGAATCGGCGCTTTTCTCGCCCAGATCGTGTACGACGAATGGATTGACGTCGGCTGCGAGAGCGTGATGAACTCGACGCTTGTCGCCATCGAGCGAATGCCCCGGGCGTCCCGGCTTCGCGATCAGTTCGACTATATTCGGGCGGCGTTGGCCCGCAACAACGATTCGATGAGTGCACTAAGGAAGGCGGACGGAAAGATCCGGTTCAACGGCAAGTCCAACGATGATGCGTGGCGCGGGTACCCCACCTACTGGAAGGCCGCGAAACTTGGGTTCTCGGAAGGTGCGGTCGCAAAGCTCTTCGATGCGGATATGGCTGACGTAGGGGCGACGCTTGCCGGCTTCTACTCGGAGGCGCACGGGGGCGCTGCCGAGTGACGAATCGAGGGGATATGTCGGGCGTGACTGTACCAAAGAGACGGTTCATCGAGCGAATCGACGATGGGAACTGGCTGTACGCCTGGGTGCCGGTTGCGACTTTCGTGATTGGCACGGTTGGCTTGGTGGCCCACTGGGGGTCAGAGCCATTGGCGCCGGCTCTCGTACCCTGGCTCTTCGCCGATATGGTCTGGCTGGGGTCGCTGATGATCATTCAATTCCAACTCGGAATCCTCCTTCACCTGCGTATCACGCTACCGTCTGCGCAGGACGACTGCCGGCAACCCGGGTACTTCCCGAACGAGGACAAAGACCTATCCAGACTGGACCAAGAGGACTGGCGAAGGGGCATCGAGAAGGGCGTGCTCATCGGGACGGTGGCGGCGCTCGACCCGCCGTTCGAGGGACCCGATGGGCACTGGTGTGTCGCAGCGCTCCTTGTGGAGCCGCAGGACGGGCGCCAGAGTCGATGGTCGACATTCTGGGTGGAGACGCCGGAGCAGCGGATTGCGGTTTGCGTCCACCCCGAGGTGCTCGAAACGATCGTGGCAACTTCGTGGCGTCGTGAGGCCGCGAGACCTCGATGGTTTCGCGGACGCGCGTTCAGGCCCGAACTTGCGCCCGGGGAGCACTTCGACTGGGTCTGTGTCCGCGAAGGGGACCTCGTGGTCATCTCCAGCTCACGCCTCGAGTGGGATCCGCCACGTCGGCGTCTGCCGCTGCGACCGCTGCGACCGCTGCGCGCGGCCTTCCCCGAGGATGGCGAAGAAGCAGATGGCGAGGAGTATGAAGATGACGAGGACGGCGAAGAAGTCGCTGGCGACGAGGGCGAACTCGGCACGGGCACCGCGATGCCGAGCTTGAACCCGTATCGTGCGAGCTCCAAGGTCGTCAGCGTGAGGCTGCGCGGCCTTGAGCCGGGCGGCGACGTGGCCATCCTTCTCGATGTCCTCAGCCGAGAATGGACACGGCGCTGGGCGTGGCGTGCGGAATTCGAGGGCACCGTGCTCGGGATGTCACTACTTCTTGGGTTCGACTTGCTGCTATTTGCCGTGCTGATGCTGGTGTCGCCCGGCGATCTCGTCTCACCGTGGCCGTGGGTCGCGGCGCTGGTCGTGGGGTTTGGCCTTTTCGGGCTCGGGCTCGGGGCGAGTGCCGCCGAACGTGGGTGGTGGCAGCGTCGGCCCGCAACCACCATGCCGCCGACACGGCCGTGGGGCTACGTCGAGGACACGCCGGCCCAGCACAAGCAGCGATCCGATGCCCGTCGTCAGACCCTGGCGATCTTGATGCCCATGGGCCAGGTGTTCGCGCTCATGCTCGCGAGCTTCCTATACGATTTCTTGGTTGCCTCCCTCGTGGTCCTGGGCAGCGGGCTGATGTGGTTTGGGTGGTTCGTGTGGCCAACTGTGACGGCGCCTGCGTCGGACAATGTCGATGACCAGGCTCGCCGCCGTCGCCGCCTCGTAGCCAGCACGCTGGTCACGGCGCAGCTCGCCGCCGTAATCCTGACGGCCAACGTCTCCGGCTTCTCCGCCGTGGCGATCGTCGCGAGCGTCAGCGGGCTCATGTGGTTCGTCTACTTCGCGATGACTGGTGGCGAAGCGCCCACCTCCCCCATCGCCCCCTTGTCCCCCGAACATCAACACGCGTCGTCCGGCTTGCCGAGCGGCGAGTCTGCGCCCGTTGTATCGCCGGCCGCCGACTTCGCGGAGTCCGCGGGCGATCAGTGTCAGGACGGCCTCTAGATGCAACAGGCCCACGGCCTTTGTTCGCCAAGCGGCGTGTGCGTCCAGTGCTCGCCGACGGACACGAGCGCGTGCAGCGGCGAACAGCCGATCTGCGACCCGAGCAAGGTCGAGTGTCGCGGTTGCATTGCCCACGATGAGTGCCCGAGCGGCGCATGCGAGTACGCGACCGGCGAGTGCTTCGACGAGGAGGTCGACGGCGGCTGCGTTCGCCACGTCGGGCTCGGCCAACCATACGCCACCGTCGCCGAGGCAATCCCGGGCAACGCGAACAAACGCTGCCTGGTCTGGATGCACGGGGACCCGGGGTTCCACAACGAGTCGCTGCTGATCGACAACGCGCGCAGGATCGCGATCCTCGTCGAGTTCGGCGAGGACGTGCAGTTCGACGGCACCGACGGCCCTGCGGTGACCGTGCCGAGCAGGCGCTTGTGGTCAGTGGCGGCGCCGACACGCGACTTTACGTCGATGAGACGGAACTCGCGAACGGGTTCAGCGGCGGGGTGTGCAGACCCGGGCGCGGCGACGGATGACTGTAGCTTGGGGAAACCAACCTACTGGAAGGCCAGGCCGCGAAACTCGGTCGCTAAAAATCACTGCACGACGTAGAGGTAGTTCAGGCACATCTCATCCGCGGTGCTCTCGCCCCACGTGGTGTTGCCGGTCGCGCCGCGGGTGTCGAAGCCGCACGACAGCGTGACCATGTCGCCGCCGTGCAGCACCACCGGTTCTCGGTAGAAATAGGCTGACTGCCACGAGAAGTCCCAGCTGGGCACGTCGAGCAGACAGGCCTCGCCGTCGGTGGTCGCGGCGGTGACCCGCATCGTTCGACCCCGCGTGTGCATGTGGGGGCCCACGCCCCAGATCTCGATCTCACCGGTTCCGGGGACTGGTCCGGTAAAAGACGTCTCGGCCAGCGCCAGCTCGGGCGCCAAGGAAAACTCGCGACTCGCGATCGGGACGAACTGGCCCTGCCGATCCACGACCTCGGCGAGCTCGAGGGCGATCGTCGTTCGGTCGCTGCCGACTCCGGCGGCGGTGTTGTAGTGCATCTGCATCACCACGGAGCGTCCGGCAGGCATGCGCACACCGGAGCCGGCCGGCATGCGCGTGATCCCGAGTCCCGGCGCCCAACCAGCGAGAAACCTGGTCTCATCAGTTCCCGGCCCGCCGAAGCACGAGTACCCGGGACCCGGATCGTCCGCGTCGAGCTGGGCGATCAGTTGCTCTCCTGCTTCGCTGTCGATGCCGAACAGAATGAGGTGGTGAGACACCGATTTGTTCCCCGGCAGGACCTGGTAGGCGGTCATGAATGTATCGACCTCGAGCTCGGGGTCGACGACGAAGCAGCGATAGTCATCGGTGCCGACCGGGGTGTACTCGACGCCGGTATCGAGGACTCGATCGGGCTCGGCGAGGCCAAGCTCGGGCCCGGGTGCCGCGGGGGCATTCGCAGGATCGCCGGACTGGGCACCTGTGGCCTGCCACTGGGACACCAGCGAGAGCTCGTCGTCGGTCAGCCATCGCAGGCCGACGAACTCGTTGCAGGCGCCCGAGGCGTCGGCATTGATGGGAGGCATGGTCCGCGCGTGCGTCGAGGCGACGATTGCCGCGGCCCACGTCGCCGCGTCTTCGTAGTCGACGAGGCTGAACGGTGCGATGCCGCCGTCGGCGTGGCAGCGCACGCAGGTCTCGGCGAGGATGGGCGCGATGTCCTCGTAGAACGTCGGCCCGTCGACTGCCGCGGTCGTCGAGTCCTCGGCGACGTCCGTGGCAGCCGAGCTCGAGCTGTCTGCGGCGGGGCTCGATTCTTCGACCACGTCGGCGTCGGGGCCGCTCGCGCACGCGGACAACAGGGACAACAGGGCAACGGTGGTGGGGCGCATGTCTCGGGCATGTGCAGGCGGTGTGCCACGCGACCTACCGGCGGATCACGCGGCCCCCTCGACGACTGTCCATGGTGGCGATGAGGCGCCCTCGTAGGGTCCACCCCACAGCTCGGCAGCGATGTGAAGGATCAGCGAGGGGAAGTCGAAGACCGACCGGGCACCCGGCCACTGCCGCCGATCGCCAGCGCTTGCGGCTCCCAGTACGGCGCGATCAGAGCCTCGAACACCGCGGCCGCATCGGCGGTGGCAGGCTCCGGGCGCAGGCGCGCCGAGTCGATCCGATCGACCCGGAGCATTCGCGGGGCGCCGCGCAGATGGTCGAAGCACAGGGCGTATCAGATCGGCGCCTGGATCAGCACGCCGTGGATCTCGACATCTCGTTCGCTCGCGTGGCCGTGGCGATCGACATACGCCACGCGCAGCCGCGTTCGCTCGGCGAACGAGCGCTCGAGCGCGACCAGGAGTCGCCGCGGAACTGCGCGCACGGTGCGAACCACTGGGGAGGAAGCCGAGGGTCCGACGAAGATGCGGGCGAGGAAGCGACGGATCTCGGCGCGGCGGGCCGCACCAAGCGACGCGATGGCCTTGCGCGCCGACGAGCGCGCCGCGTCGACGAACGGAAACACACCGGCCCGGACCGCGAGCTCCGCGGAGATCCACAGCGCGACGATCTCGGCCTCGTCGAGCTGCACCGGGATCGGCAGGGCGCCGGCGCCCATGCGGAAGCCGCCTCCGACACCGCGTTGGGAGTCGATGCGCACGCCCTCGCGCCGCAGGGCCTCGATGTCTCGCAGCACGCTGCGCCGCGAGATCCCCAGGCGAGCGGCGAGGGCGTCGGCGGTCGTCGAGCCCTCGAGCGAGAGCAGCCGAGCGAGTCGGCGACGGCGGTCATCCTGCGACATAGGTGACACATTTTGGCATGTATTGCCGTCATTCTCACGGCCATGACATCCACTTCATCACCAGCCATGGAACTCGCTCGCTTCGAGGTCGATCCCCGCACCGACGGCGACACCGCGAGGTACTCGGAGCGGGTTTTCGCAGTCGTCCGCGAGCACTTCCCCGGGTTGCTGTCGGCCTCCCGCGTCCATCTCGGCCCTGGGCAATGGGTCGACGTCGTGCTGTGGCGCAGTCGCGCCGAGGCCGACGCCGCCGCAGCGGGCTTCGGTGCCGTACCCGAACTCGTGGATCTCACCAGGGGCATCACCCGGATCGTGGAGATGCTCCACGGTGACGTCGTGTACCGAACCCCGGGGTGATTCTCGACGCATGAGTCGTCGAACCGAAGGGGCCGGCATCGCCGTTGCGGAGCAAGCGCGAGAACGCGATCACTACTTGCCGCGCTGACGCGGACTTCGACGCGGCGTCTTGGCCGCGGTCGGCGGCACCAGTGGGAGCATGGGCTCGACGGGCGTCTGGGACTCTCGCGTGCGCTCGGCACGGCCTTGCGCGGACGCTAGCCCGCCCGGGGACCGCACCGGCGTTCCCCGACGGGTTCAATCCTCCCGACTGATCCGCTCCGACAGTCGAGCCACGGGGATACCAAGCGCGCGAATGGTCCCAGTGTTGAGGACGGTTTTTCCGTCCGGCAGCAGGTAGAGCCATTGTTCCATCACCACGCCTCGACGTCGCAGCGGATACTCGAGGTGGAACACGTTGCCGTGGACCTCGGCACGGACTGGACCACGGGCATCGGACAAGCTGGCGCGATAGTGGGTCGCGTCGATCCGCGTCATTACCCAGACCCGGTGATCGACCTTGCCGTCGGCGAACCTGACCGTCTGGGTGAGCCGAAAGTTTCCATCGCGCTGCGTCGTGCCTTCGCTGCTGACCTCGAAGGGTCGTGACGGCCGACCGTCGCGGGTTTGGATGACTCCCCAGCCCGTGGTGGTGCCCGCGAAGAACGTCTCGGGGCGCATCGTCGGTCGCGCGCCGTCGAACTTGGCGAGGTCGCGGGGTCTCACGCATCCCACAGCTACGACCAGCGCGGCGAGCCCGACCAAGGCGCGGCCGGCGGAAAACCGGATGTGGAACATCACCGAGTCGGTGATGCCACGCGGGTCCGGTGGCGTCCACTCCCCCACGTCGTTACCGCGGCAGCGGCAGCTGTTCGTGCCAGCCGTACGCAAATTTCGTCATCGTGCGCCCACCGAACTCGATGCGCCGCGATCCGAAGCACACGCCGCCCACCCCTTCATAGAAGTGTCGGGCACCGTTCTCGCCGAGGACCCACAACATCACCGGGCCCAGTCCGGCGTTGATCAAGTCCCAGATCGCATGGACCAGCAGAGCGGTGCCGGCGCCGCGCCGTTGCCAGTGGGGATGCAGATACAGCTCGTACACCTCGCCGAAAAATGGTCCGGCCTTGCCGAGTGCGCGATCCGTCTGGGGGCCGAGCCACACGTAGCCGAACGCCGTGCCCTCGTCATCCTCGACCAGCCAGACGCGGCGACCACCGCGTTGGTCGGCGACGGCCCGGCGCATGCGTTCGCCGTCGCGCTTGCCCACGCGCTCGAGCGCGTGGGAACCCATGATGGCAGCGTAGGCGGCTCGCCAGGTGACCGTGCGGATCCACGCCAGCCGCGGTGCGTCGCCCGCGACCGCGAGACGGATGCGAAACGTGCTCGCTCCCGCCGTCGGATCGCGCGACCGTTCGGGGCGCGTACGCATCAGCACCGAGCATACCCGCAAAGCGTCGACTTGGGCCAGCCCGTGGCCTACCCTCGACGAGTGCTTCCGGGCTCGCCCATGCGTCGCCGCGCCGACCTCAAGACTGGCACCACCTGCAACAGCAACTGTGTATTTTGCGTGATCGGCGACCATCTGTTCACGGGTGATCGCACGACCGAGGCCTGCATCGCAGAACTCCGCGAGAGCCGAAAAACCTGTGTCGACGTGGTCTTCACCGGCGCCGAGGTCTCGATCCGGCCCGACTTCTTCCAGCTGGTGCGCGCCGCCAAACGCCTGGGCTACGAGCGGATCCAGATCCAGACCAACGGGCGGATCTTTGTGTACCGCGAGTTCTGCGAGCGGACGGTCGCGGCCGGAGCCAACGAGTTCTCACCGTCGATTCACGGCCACGTTGCCAAGCTGCACGACGGGCTGA
>CANLQR010000271.1 GCA_947492135.1 Deltaproteobacteria bacterium
CGCGAGGCAGTCGATCGGCGGGAGCACGGCCGCGGCCTGCGAAGGGGCCTGAACCCCCGCCGAGAACCCGTACACACAGACAGCAGCGGCCTGCGTGATGAGCGAACCGTTGAAATTTTCCAGCGCGACGCGGTCCAAAGGTGACCACACCGCGGTCGCCGGGTTGAACAACGTGAGCGCCACCGAGGTGGCATCGGCCGTCACCCGGACGCGGGTCTGCTGGTCGACCGCCGCGTTGCGGGCCTGGACCAACAGGCCTTCGACGTCTTGGACGAAGCGCGCGCGCTGGTTGGAAAACTCGTTGCGACGAAAGCCCACCGCCGCGGCGACCGCGAGCGCAGCCACCACGGCAAGGACCACCATCAACTCCATGATCGAGAACCCACGAGCCGCCGACGCGCCCCCGAGCGGCCCGAAACCGATGCGGCGCGTACGCAGACTTTTCATAGCCGGCGCCGTGTTTGGTCCCGTCTCGCGGGATCCCTCTGGGCTGTAAGTCGTGGAGATCATTCAGCGCATCTCAGTATTCGACCCGCTTCGGAACTCGCCCGGCTCGGGAGACCCGGGTTCGCCAGGGCATCGGTGCAATGGGTGTGCCGGCACAGGCCCCTGCCCTTGCCTACTCAAAGTGGGCAGGTCATCTACCTCACACGATTGTGGCCCTTCGTCGGCTGCGATACGTTTACGGCCACGATGGCAAAAGCAGCCCAGCAGGAAGCAAAGGATGAGAAACGCGCGGCGTGGTACCTGCGCAAGATTCCCCTGCTCGAGGGCGTGCCACCCGCCAAGCTCGCCGAACTCGCCAGTCTGGTCGAGCTCCGAGAAATCGCCCGCCGACAGGTCATCTATCTCCCGGGCGATCCCGGCGACCGCGTCTTCTTCATCAACGGTGGGCGCGTCAAGTGCAGCAAGGTGACCCGCGACGGCAAGGAGCTGACGTTGGCGTACCGCGGCGCCGGCCACATCTTCGGCGAGCTATGCATCATCGACGGTGCGCCTCGCGACGAGATGGCCGAGGCGATGAAGAACGCCATCATCACCGAACTGCCGCGTGAGGCGTTCCACGAGTTGCTGCTCTCGGACGCCCAGCTCGCCTTCAACTTCGCGTGCGTCGTCGGGGAGCGCCGTCGCCAGCTCGAGACCAAGCTCGAACATCTCGTGTTTCGCGACGTCCAGGCGAAGCTGGCCGCACTGCTGCTCGAGCTCGGCGAAGAGTACGGCGTCGAGTGCGAAGACGGCGTGCAGATCGGCCTGAAGATCACGCATCAAGAGATGGCCAACCTCATCGGCTCGACCCGCGAGACCATCTCGCTCACGCTCGCGCAGTTCAAGAAAAAGGGACTGCTGGATCTCAACGGCCGCACCGTCGTCCTCAAAGACCAAGACGGCCTCGGCGCCATGACCTGACGGACGGCGAGGCGGAAAGTGGCCGGCGACAATCAGGAGCGATGGGGCACGCGACTTGGCGTGATTCTGGCGGTGTCGGGCTCCGCGGTGGGGCTCGGTAACTTCCTGCGGTTCCCCGGCACGGCCGCCAACAACGGCGGCGGCGCCTTCATGATCCCTTACTTCGTTGCGCTGCTGTTGGTCGGCATTCCGGTCGGCTGGGCTGAGTGGACGATGGGCCGCTACGGCGGGCGCAAGGGCTTTCACTCGTGCCCCGCGATCATGGGTGTCATCGGGGGCGGTGCCTTTGCACGCTACCTCGGCGTGCTCGGCCTGCTGATCCCGATGGTCGTGTACATGTACTACGGCCTGATCGAGAGCTGGTGCCTGCAGTACGCCTGGGCGTTCGCCACCGGCGGGATCGGTTTGGCCGGTGACTCGGCACAAATGGCCGGACAATCCAGCGAGTATTTCGGCACGGTATCAGGCGTCGAGCGCGACGGCGTGTTGCTCGCCGACGGCAGCACACTGACGTTCTGGCTGGCGATCGTAGCCCTCAACGCCTACTTCGTCTGGCGCGGGCTGTCAGGTGGGATCGAGAAGTTCTGCCAGTGGGCGATGCCGGCGATGGCGGTGTGCGCGGTGATCGTGCTGGTGCGGGTCTTGACGCTGGGCACCCCGGATCCCGCACAACCCGACCTCAACGTGGTCAACGGCCTGGGGTACATGTGGAACCCCGACTTCGCCGCGCTGGGCAACGCCGAGACGTGGTTGGCGGCCGCCGGTCAGATCTTCTTCAGTCTGTCGGTGGGGTTCGGGGTGATCGTCAACTACGCCTCGTACCTGCGCAAGAAGGACGACGTCGTGCTGTCGGGGCTGACGGCCTCAGCCACCAACGAAGTCTTCGAGGTCGGGTTCGGCGGCCTGATCACGCTGACCGCGGCGTTCGTGTTCCTCGGCGCGAGCGGAGCCACCGGGAGCACGTTCGCGCTGGGCTTCAACACCCTGCCCGTCGTGTTCGCGCACATGGGCGCGCTTGGCAATCTCATCGGCGCGCTGTGGTTCTTCATGCTGTTTCTTGCAGCAATCACCAGCTCGCTGTCGATGCTCCAGCCGGTCAAGGCCTTCATCCAAGAGGCGCTGGGTTGGTCGAACGGTCAGGCGGTGATCGCCGTGGTCGTATTCACGGCGCTAGGGTCGCTGTGGAACCTGAACTTCACCAAGGGCCTGGTGGCGCTGGACACCATGGATTTCTGGGTCGGGACCGCCGCCATCTTCGTACTCGCGACCGTTCAGGTCATCTACTTCGGCTGGGTCTTCGGCATCAAACGCGGCATGACCGAGGCGCACTACGGCGCCAAGATGCGGATCCCCAAGGTCGTCGGCTTCGTCATCAAGTACGTCGCCCCGGCGTACCTGCTGGTCGTGTTCGTGGCGTTCTGTCGGCAGTCGCTGGGCGCGCGTATCGACGCACTGTTCGAGGACCCAGTCGCTGGCCAGACCATTGTGCTGGTGCTTGGGGTCGTGCTCGTCTTGCTGGTGATGATCCGCATCGGAGAGGTCCGCTGGCGGGCGCTGGGCCTCGATCTCGACGGCCGCAGAGCCCCCGACGACGAACTCGAGGACCCGTCATGACCACCATCGGCTGGGTCTTCATGCTGGTGTCGCTGACGTCCGTCTGGGGACTCGCGATATGGTGCTACCGCAAGGTCCTCGGCGACGACTCACGTCCGTAGGGCCGCAGCAACGGCCGCGACAATCGACGGGTTGATCTCGTCGTCGCTCGCCACCACCACGGCTTGACGATCGCGCACGATGCTCGTGGGCACCCGCGTTGCACCAAGCGCCGTCGAGAGCCGATACTCGGGGTCGGCGAAGATCGGATAGTCGATTCCGGCCTCACCCGCGAAGCGCAGCGCCTCGTCATAGCCGGGGCCCACGTGTACGCCGACGACGACGACGTCGTTCGCTCGCTGCTCGTGAGCGAATGCGATGACCTTGGGAATGGACGCCCGACAGGGTTCGCACCACGTCGCCCAGAAATCGATCACCGTGACGCGGCCACGGGTCAACTCTGCGAAGGACGGGCCCGGCCCCAGCGCGACGGTGCCATCGGCGGCCGGCGTGACCAACGGACCTCGAGGTACGCAACCGCCGGCCACTACTGCAACGAGGCCGTGGAGCAGTCCGCGTCGTTGGCAGCCAGCGCTAGAAATCACGGCCATATCCGATCGATACCACGTCGACATGCAGGTCGTTGCTGCGTTGGTACCGCGAGTAGCCGGCGTCGAGGTACTGGACCCCGCGCACGCCGCCCGGTGGAACCAGATAGACCACGGACTTGAGCCCCAGTTGATGGGCCGTGAACGGCGCGAGATCCGAGTCGGCGGTCAGCGGCATCTCGTCGGAGTTGTCCGTACGGGTAGCGACCGTATAGAAGGATACCCCGCGCTGCCAATGGTAGCGGTACGTCGCGCGCAGATACATCCGACGTCCGAGCCACTGGTACAGCTGCACGCTGGGGGTGTGGGCTCGCAACGCGAGGTCGTCCGCGTAGAATCGGTAGCCGAGCTTGAGCGTGCTGCGGGTGCGCGGGACGTGCTGGTTGAGCGTCGCCGCGAGTGCGTGGCGCGTGCGCGTGTTTGGAAACCGCTCGGGCTCGCGATTGGGACAGTCGTAGGCCGGCGCCTGGCCGACGTCGTTGGGGCAGTTTGCCGTGGGCGCATCTTCGATCGCCACCGAGTTCCAGGTGGTCTGTAGCGTGCCCGCCTGGAACGTCACGCCGTACGACAACGACGCCAGCGTGGTCGGCGACAGCACTTGAGTGACGCCGAGGTTGTTGCTGACCGTCAGGCGCTTTTCCTGTCCGACCGGACTCCATCCCAGCGGATGGATGTAGTCGAAAATGTCGAGGACGTACATCGTGTTGAATGCGACGGTGGTGTTGTCCTCGAAGTATCGACCGACCCAGCCCAGGCCCGCAAAGCCCGAGCGGAAGGGTTCTTCGAAGTGCAGTCCGTAGCGCACCGACCACGCCCCTCGCTCACCACCATCGTAGGTGGTGGTCACGTCGAGCTCGCCGGCCTCGTTGTAGCGCGAGGCCGACGAAATCACGTCGAGGCCGTCGGCGGACGCCGACGAAATCACGTCGAGGGCGAAGGTCACCTGGTGGCTCCACCGTGGATTGCTCCCACGCAGACCCAGCTGCCCCATCGGCTGAAGCACCACCAAGTTCTCCGAACCCGGCCCCGCCGGGGGGCCAGCCTTGGACTGGAAGCCGCGGCCGCGCTGATTGAACAGCGTGAAGCGCAGGAACAAGTCCTCGACCGTGGGCCCGGCCGCGGGCTTGGACCTCACCGCGGCGCTTGCCGACGGCGACGCGACGCTCGACGCGGGCATGGCGAGCAACGCCACCGCGCAAGCCCCGAGCGCGCGGGATCGGATCCGTTCAGTTCGAACAGCCACAGCCGCCGCCCGCCGGTTTTGCGTCGCCTCCGGCAGCGCCCTCGCGTGCGGTCCACAGCTTGCGATTCGATCGAGCCTCGAGCGGATCGTCCTGGATCTGCATCGTTGGATCCGCGAGGTACTGACGTTGACTCTGGGGGACAACGACACAACCCACGAGCGCGAAACCCAGACCGAGCGCAAGCCCGAGGCGAACCGCTGCGGCCGAACCAAGCACGGGCTCCGGGTATACCAGGCTTGCCGGCCGCAGCGGGCGCGCTTTACCGTGCGAGGTTCAATCAGCGTTCGAGGGCTTGGCGAAGGTATTGCGCGGTGTGCCCCAGCCCGCTGCGGGCGACGTACTCGGGCGTCCCACTGGTCACCAGCCGGCCACCGGCGTCGCCACCATCGGGACCGATGTCCACGATGTGATCGGCGCACTTCATGACGTCGACATCGTGTTCGATGACCACGACGGTGTTGCCCTCGTCGACGAGGCGGGCCAGGACCGCCAGCAACTGCCTGACATCACCGAAGTGGAGGCCGCTGGTGGGTTCGTCCAGCACGAACAGGGTCCGTCCGGTGGACTTGCGCGCGAGCTCCCGCCCAAGCTTGATGCGCTGGGCCTCGCCGCCCGACAGCGTCAGCGCGCTCTGGCCCAGGCCCAGATAGCCGAGCCCGACGTCGCGCAACACCTCGAGCTTGAGCCGCAACCCGGGATGCGACAAGAAAAACTCGTGCGCCTCGGCAACGCTCATCGCGAGCACGTCGGCGATGTTCTTGCCGCGCATGGTGACGGTCAGGGTCTCGCGGTTGTAGCGCCGACCTCGGCACGACTCGCAGGTGACGTGGACATCGGGCAAGAACTGCATCTCGATGCGCCGCAGGCCCTCGCCCATGCACGCCTCGCAGCGCCCGCCCTTGACGTTGAAGGAGAATCGCGCCGGCAGCCAACCACGGATCCGCGCCTCTGGCATCCCCGCGAAGACGGTGCGGAGTTCGGCGAAGATCCCCGTGTAGGTCGCCGGGTTGCTGCGCGCGGAGCGGCCGATCGGTGACTGGTCGACGTGGATGACCTTGTCGATGTGCTCGAGCCCGTCGACGCCGTCGCAGGCCAGCGGTGGTCGAGCGGCACCGTTGCATACGCGCGCTGCCTCGGCGAGCAGTGTGTCGATCACGAAGCTCGATTTTCCCGACCCACTCACGCCGGTGACGCACGTCAGCATCCCGATCGGGAACCGCGCGGTCAGGTCCTGCAGGTTGTGGCCCTTGGCACCACGGACCACGATCGACGGGCCCCGCGGCCGCCGACGCTGTTCGGGGACCGCGATCGACAGGCGGCCCGACAGATATCCCGCAGTGATCGATCGCGGGTTCGCGAGGACCTCCGCGGTCGGGCCCGCCGCCACCACGCGTCCACCATGGGGACCGGCGCCGGGACCGATGTCGACCAACCAGTCCGAGGCTCGCATGGTGGCCTCATCGTGCTCGACCACCAGCACGGTGTTCCCGAGATCACGCAGGTGGTGCAGCGTCGCAATGAGGCGATCGTTGTCGCGGGGATGCAGACCGATGCTCGGCTCGTCGAGCACGTAGGTGATCCCTGCGAGCGCGGCGCCGATATGCGTGGCGAGGCGGATGCGCTGGGACTCACCGCCCGACAGCGTCATCACGGCGCGATCGAGCGTCAGGTAGCCGAGGCCGACCTCGATCAGGAATCGCAGCCGCGCACGCACCTGGCCGAGCACGGCTTCGGCGATCTCGTGGGCTTCGCGGTCGAACGCGAGCAGGCCGACCGCCTCGGCCAGCGCGCTCAACGGCATACGACACAGCGCCGCGATGTTGTGCTCACCGATCCGCACCATGCGGGGCACGAGGCCCAGCCGTTCGCCCTCACAACTCGGACACTGCACCTCATCGAGGTAGGCCTCGATGTCCTCGGCGTCGGGCTCGTCGTCACCGCCGTCCTCGCTACGCCCCTCGAGTTCGCGCAGGCGCCGAAGCATGATCGGCCGAATGCCCTCGAACGGCCGATCCAGGCCAGCGACGACCTCGCCGCCAGTGCCCTCGACCACGGCAATCTGGGCGGCCGCCGGCAGATCGCTGAAGCGTGTGTCGAGATCGACACCGAGGTGCTCCGCGAGCGCAGCGAGCATCCTGGCGTGGCCACCGCCGCGCCGCGCCCACGGACGAATCGCACCGTGACGGAGCGTCGCTGTGGGGTCGATCAGGCGCGCGGGGTCGAACACCCTGGTGCGACCCAGCCCATCGCACACGGGACACGCGCCGTGCGGTGAGTTGAACGAGAACAATGCCGGCGTGATCTCGGGATAGGCGACGCCCTGGTCGAGCTCGGCGTAGCGGTCCGAAAATCGCAGTCGCGTGCCATCGACGGTCAGCACCTCGGCAATTCCGCCGGTCAGGCCCAGCGCGATCTCGATGGAGTCCGCAAGCCGTGGACGGATGTCGGGTTTGAGCTTGATCCGGTCGACGTAGACCTCGATGGTGTGGCGCACCGCGGGGTCGAGGGTGAAGGGGGTCCCGAGATCGCGGACCTCATCATCGATCGCGACCCGCACGAAGCCGCGGCGCCGCAGATCCTCGAGAAGTTCCTCGTGGTCACCGGCGACGCCAACGATGACCGGTGCGAGCACCGAGCATCGCGTCCCCTCGGGAAGCTCGAGGATCTCGGCCAGCATGTCCTGCACGCTGTGCCGCTTCATGGGCTTCCCCGTGCGGTGGCTGTAGACCACACCCACACGGGCGAACAACAGCCGCAAGAAGTCGTGGATCTCGGTGGTTGTCCCCACTGTGGATCGTGGGTTTCTTCCGCGGGATTCCTGCGAGACCGCGACCGTCGGCGACAACCCCTCGATCAGATCGACGTCGGGCTTGGGCAACTGGGCGAGAAACTGACGGGCGGCGATGCTCAGGCTCTCGACGTAGCGCCGCTGGCCCTCCGCAAAGATCGTGTCGAACGCGAGGCTGCTCTTGCCCGAACCCGAAGGCCCGGTGATCGTCACGAGCATGCCCCGCGGCAGATCGAGGTCGATGCCTTGGAGGTTGTGCGTCCGCGCGCCGCGAATTCGGATCCAACCCGCCGGGGAGACCGCGGCGGCGGTTTTCGCTGGAGGGTCCGGCGGCGCGGCGGCGGCTACGGTCGGTGCCACGACCTTGCTGCGTCCCGCACGTACGGGTGCCTCGACGGCGGGCTTCGCTCGCGGACTCCGGGCCTTGACCGGCCCGGTCGCTCGCGTTCGACTCACGTCGCCTCCCCGCGCACGTACGCGACTGCGCGCAACATACTGGTCGCGCTGGCGACACCACGGCCCGCGATGTCACGCGCGGTGCCGTGATCGGGTGACGCCCGACGAAACGGCAGACCCAGCGTGACGTTGATGCCGTCGTCGAAGTGCAGCATCTTGAACGGGCCGAGGCCCTGATCGTGGTACATCGCGAGCACCGCACCGTAGTGGCCTGCGGCCGCAGCGGGTAGCGCGGTGTCGGCGGGTAGCGGTCCGACGAACTCGACCTCGGGGACGCGCCGAGCGAGCTCGGCGATGGCGGGCGCAATCAGCCGTTGCTCCTCGTCGCCCAGACGACCGCGCTCGCCAGCGTGGGGATTGAGACCCAGCACTGCGATGCGCGGCACCGCACCGACAAAGCTGGGCAACGCCGCGGCGAGCAGCACACCCTTGCGAACGATCTCCTCGGTCGACAATCGCGTCGCAACCTCACTCAAGGGCACGTGGATCGTCGCGAGGGCCACGCGCAAACGCGGGCCAACCATGCACATCGCGAAGGCGACGACGCCGGCGCGCGCGGCAAGGTACTCGGTGTGCCCCGGGTACACGAGGCCTTCGTCTTGTGCCCGTGCCTTGTCGATCGGCGCCGTGGCCAGGTGACTCCCAGGGTGGGCGAGCACATCGTCGGTCGCCTCGACGAGCGCAGCGTACTGTCCGAGTCCGGGCCGGGAGGCCGCGGCGAGGTGGGGCGGCAGGCGCTGCAACCCGGTCGTGGCCCATCGCGTTCCCAGCTGGGCGCACAGCTGCTCGAGGCGTCCCGGATCGGCATAGACGCGATCGCCCGGCACGAGCAGTTGGGCGTCACCGACGCGGAGCAGCAACTCGGGACCAATGCCGTCCGGATCGCCCTGCGTGATCACGATCGGGGCCATGGAATCGGCGCATGCTAGGCCAGCGGGCGGCGGTTCGCCACCCCCCACGGCCGGCGCGTGATAGGGTACGCACTGTGCTCGGAGTTCGTCGCCGACCGTGGGGAGGTCCCATCGCCCGGGCGCGACAGGTCGGGCCGGCGCGACAGGTCGGGCTTGCGCGGCGAGTTGCCCGTGCGATGACCGTGGTGCTGGCGCTGGGTGCCGCGGTCGGCCCGTCGCCCATCAGCGCGGCGCCGGGAACAGCCACCGTGGATGCGAGTCCGATGCCCGAGTCCGACGCGCCGCCGGTGCCCCGTGTCGACGAATCCGGCAAGTCCGCGGCTGCCGGGAAGCCGCTGGGAAAGCCCATAGACGCATCGACGAGTCTGGGCGCGAGCACTGGCCTGACCCGCGCGCTGCTCACCCCGCCGCTGCGTGACGCCCGACGACGCGCACCTGCGACCTCGAATCCCGAGCCGTTCGGATCGACCCTGGCGATCGGCGAGCGCTTTCGCTTTGACGTCACGTTCGCCGGAAACGCGGCAGGGATGGCCGAGGCTCAGATCGTCGCGCTCGAGGCCGATCCCCGCGGCGGGCCGCCGCATGGCGCCCCCATCATCCGCATCGAAGGCCATGCACGGACCTCCGGGATCGTCTCACTACTCGCGACTGTCACCGACGAGATGGTGACCTTGGTCGACGCGCACAGCGGCGCCACCATCTGGTCCGAGAACGTTCTGGTCTATGGCGGATGGAGCCCGGTCGGGTACAAGCGGCGGGTCACGACGTCGTCCTACGAGGGCCGCGGTCAGGTGCGGATCGTCGATGCCAAGGACGACAAGTCCCGCAAGCACCTCAAGAGAGCCCCGTTGGATACCTTTGACCCGCTCGCGGTCATGGCCTGGGTGCGCGCCCAGCCGCTGGTCGTCGGTGAAAAGGCCAAGGCCCATGTCATCGACGGGACCACGCTGATGCGGATCGAAGTCGAGGCGCTGCCCGCCGAAAGCATGACGAAAATGCCGAGCTTCGCCAAGGCACTAGGCTTGGGCAAGCATGACGTCGTGAAGATCCTGGGAACCATGACGCGGGTGGATGCGTACGACCAACCGCTGGTCGGGAAGCGGGTCTTCTCCATGCGCGCGTGGCTGTCCAACGACGGGCGCAAGATCCCGCTCGCGATGGAAAGCGACATGTGGGTCGGGTCCCTGCGCCTCGAACTCACGGCCTACGACCCACCCACCGCGGACGC
>CANLQR010000272.1 GCA_947492135.1 Deltaproteobacteria bacterium
GAACGGATCCTCGATCTCGTGCTGCCCGCCGTGCTGCTGGTGTGGGCGCTCGCGCTGCAGCAGGGCCTGCTGACGACCTTCGGGGCGTGGTCGAGCCTGGCGGTGCTCGTGATCGTGTTCGCGGCGCTCGCGGTGCCGACGTTGGCCCCCCTGGCCAGCATCGCGCTGCGCCTTCGCCGGTGGTTCGCGCGGTCTGATGCTCCCGTCGAGGTCCCTGCGGTCGCGACCGCCCTGGCGGTCCGGATCACAGGGCTTTCGATCGCGCGATGGGCCACCGTCATGCTGCAGTACTGGGGCGCGAGCGCCGGGCTGGGGGTCGTGCTGCCCGCGCTGGTCCTGCTGGCCGCCGCACCGCTGGGGCAGCTCGCAGCCCTGGTCGGCATCACGCCCGGAGCGCTCGGTCTTCAAGAGGGAGGCTGGGCCGGCGCGCTCACATTGATGGACGTCGGGCCCGCTGACATCGCCGTCTTCGTGATCGCCGCCCGCGCAGCCATGATCGTGAACTTCGCAGTGATCGCCGCCGCGAGCTGGCACTGGCGCAGGTAGCTCAGCCCGACGACGTCCGCGAGTCGCCCGCGAGATAGCGATCGACCAGGCCATGACCGAGATAGACCAGCGGCAGCGTTGCGATCGCGATGAGAAATTTGTACGCGTAGTTCGTGAACGACAGCTCGACGACAGCGGCCGCGGTGAGCTTGCCGGGCAGGCCGAATGCGATCGCGTTGATCACGAACGTATCGAAGAGCTGCGAGATCACCGTGGATCCTACGGCTCGGGCCCACAGCAGCCGCGCGCCGGTTCGGGCTCGCAACTTGGTGAACACGATCACGTCGATCAGCTGACTCGTCGCAAAAGCGATGATCGACCCGACGATGATCCACATCGACTGCCCCAGCACCCGCACAAACGAGTCCTGGTCGACGGGTGAAATGTCCGCAACCGGCACGGCGATACAGGCGTAGATCACCGCGAACGAGTAGGTGATCAGTGCGATCGCCAGCAGCGTCAGGCGGCGGACCGCACGCGGCCCGTAATATTCGTTGACCAGGTCGGTCGTGACGAACACAACCGGCCATGGAACCACCCCGACGCTCATGATCCAGTCGTTGACGCGCACCAGCTTGCCGCCAAGGATCTCGCCCAGGAGCGCATGCGTGATGAACACACCGGCGAGCACCAGGAAGACACCATCGCGCCGCGACGGCGCCCACACCGGGCCGATGGAGTGTGAGGTGTCGGCCACAGGTTCCCCAGCGTCGCGAGGTCGCTAGTTATAGGCCAACTCGACCGCGCGACGCATGTTCACCGAGACCAGCTTGGACACGCCGCGCTGCTCCATCGTCACACCGTACAACCGGTCACCGATTTCCATCGTGACCTTGTTGTGCGTGATGATGACAAACTGCGTGGTCGCGGCGAGTTCGCGAACCAGGTGACAGAATCGTCCGACGTTGACCTCGTCCAGCGGTGCATCGACCTCATCGAGCAAGCAAAACGGACTGGGCTTGATCAAGAAGATCGCGAAGATCAGGCTCACCGCGGTCAGGGCCTTCTCTCCGCCGGACAGCAGATCGAGGCTCCGCAGCTGCTTGCCGGGTGGCTGCGCGACGATCTCGACACCGGTATCGAGGAGGTCCTCGGGGTTGGTGAGCTTGAGTTCGGCCCGTCCGCCGGCAAAGAGCCGCGGGAAAATCTGCTGAAATTTCTCATTCACGGCGACGAAGGTGTCGCGGAACATCTGTCTGGTCGTCTTGTCGATCCGGTCGATTGCTTCTTGGAGCTGGCCCAGCGAGTGCTCGAGATCGTCGCGTTGACGCGTGAGATACTCGTAGCGAACCGATACCTCTTCGAACTCCTCGATCGCGGTGAGATTGACCTCGCCCATGCGCGCGATGACGCGCTTGAGTTCGAGCGCGCGCTCGCGCTCCTCCGGGCCGCACAACCGACGATCGTGAAAGTCGATCAACACCTCGCGAAGGTCGACGTCGAGCCGTTCCCGAGCATCGACGTCGAGATGCGCCCGCTCGATCATGTTCTCGCGCAGCCCGAGTTCGACCTCTTGCGATCGCTCGCGGTGCTCGTCGAGTTCGACCCGCAGGGTTCTGACCGAGGCCTCGAGTTCGTCGAGCTCCAGCCGAACGGCATCATGGCGCTCGCGCGCGGTGTGGACCTCAGCCGTCGCCGCGCGACTCTCGTCGACCAGCAACTCGCGTGCGAGTGCCGACTCGGCTCCCGCGGTCTCCAACTCCTGGGCCCGCGCGGCGGCCGAGTCGGCCGCGTATTGCAGGCGCTCGAGTCGTGCGCGCTCGCCGGCCTCCTGACGGATCAGCCGCTCCACCGCGTTGCTCAGCGCGTCGCTTCGCTGCTGCCAGCGAGCGAGTTCGACCTTGGCTTCCGTGAGATCGTTCGCGAGCGCATCGCGTTCGGTCGTCAGCCTCGCGATCCGCTCGGCGCCACCTTCGAGGTCGCCACCGAGTTCGGCGATTCGGGCCTGCATTTCTGCGGTGGCCTGCTCGAGCGACGCATGCTCGCGGGTCTGACGCTCCGCCTCGACGTTCGAGGCCGCAAGCTCGGCCTCCGAGGAAAGCCGAGCATCTTGCAGCCGCGAAAGCTCGCCCGCCGCTGCGGCCCCCTGGGCCTCATCGGCGGCGATCGAGGTCTGCACCGCGAGGAGGTCGACCTCGTTCCGCTCGCGCTCGGCCTCGACCTCGACGAGAGAGCCGGCCAGCGCCAGGTGACGAGCGCGGGTGTTCTCGAACCCCTCCGTCAGCGAGCTGAGGATCTCCTGCAACTCGCGAATCTCGCGTTTTTGCTGAAGCAACGCGGCGTTGAGTGCAGTCGGCGAACCTCCGGTGACGATGCCACTGGGGTCGATACGGTCGCCGTCGAGCGTCACAATCGGGACCTCGACGGCGCGGGCTGCCCACAGCTCGAGGGCCCGCGCGAGTCCGTCGACGACCACGGTGTCACCGAGCAATACGCCGGGCAGCTCGCCGAGTTCGTGGTCCCAGCGGACCAGATCGACCAACCGCCCGAGCACACCTTCGACCGGCGCCACCGCTGCCACCGGGGACGCAGGCTCGTGCTCTGCGCTGGCATCCACCCAGGCGATCGAGCCGCCGCTGGTCGAGACGCGCGAAGGATCACTCCAACCCAGCGGGGTGCTATCGGTCGGTGCCGCCACGCCTTGGGGCCCACGACAGGCCCGCGGCACGAAGGCGAGACGCCCCTCTTGGGCCTGCTTGAGCAGCGCGATGCCACCCGCCGCGTCGGCCGGTTCGTCGACCACGATGCCTTCGAGCCGGTCGCCGAGCACAGCAGAGAGCGCCGCCTCCAGATACGCCGGGACGTCGAGGTGATCGGCGACGATCCCGATCTTTCGTGGCGAACCCGAGCTCGCGAGTCCTCCAACGCCGAGTTCCGCGCCGAGTTCGGAGCCCACTTCGGCGCCTGCGCGCATTGCCTCGGCATGCGCCATCACGACCTGCACGCCGCTGGCGCAGCTGCGGTACCGCGACTGGATCTCCTCGAGCGACTGCAGCCGTGACCCGGCGCGATGCACTTCGGCACGCCCGGTGTCGAGCTCGACCTCGACCCCCGCGAGGTGATGACGGAGCTGCGCACGCTTTGACTCGAGCTCGACCCGGGCCGCGCGAAGGACCGCGAGATCTCCGCGACCCAACGTGGCCCGCTCCACGAGCTCGCTGCGGAGGGTCTCGGTCTGGCGCTCGATCACCGCGGCGCCTGCGAGGCGTTCGCCCAGCGCGGCGGTGCGCACCCGCGACGCCACCAGCGACTCGCCCAATGCGACGATGCGGGCATCGGCGGCCGACAGACCGCTGCGACGCTCACCGATTTCCCGCGTCGCTGCGTCGCGCCGGGACTGCTCGGTCCACAGCTCGCCTTCGATGTGGGCCAATGCCGCCGCAAGCCGGGCGACCGCCGCGGCCACACTGCCATCTCCATCGCCGTCGAGCGTGCTTCGCTCGGCCTCGAGCTCGCTGAGTTCGTCGGTGTACTGGGCCATCGCCCGCGCGGCGCCATCGGCTTCGGCTCGGGCCTGGGCGCCCGCCGTCAGCTGGCTCTCGCGCTCGCGACGGCGATAGTCGTCCTCGGCCTCGCGCAGCCGAATGCGGTTGTCCACCTCGAACACCCGCTGCTGGTGGCCGACCAGCTCGTGCTCGACCTCGGTGGCGGCGAGGCGCAAGGTCGAGATCTGAGCGTCGCGAGCGGTCAGTGAGGCGCGGACGTCGTCGATCTGCTGGCCGAGGTGACCACGGCGGACCTCGAGCACCCCACGGGTGGCGTGCAGCTCCAGCAAGCGCTGGGCGCTCTGCCACAACTCGAGATCTCGCAGCTCCTCGCGATACTTCTTGTATCGCTCAGCCTTCTGGGCCTGACGCCGCAGCGTGCCTAGACGATCGTCGAGCTCGATCACGACATCGCGGACCCGCAGCAGGTTCTGTCGCGTTGCCTCGATCTTGCGGCTTGCCGCCGCCTTCTGAGCCTTGAAACGGGTGATCCCGGCGGCCTCATCGATGATGCTGCGCCGCTCTTCGGGCTTGCTGCCGACGATCTTGCCGACCTGGCCCTGCTCGATGATGGAGTAGCCCTTGGTGCCCACACCGGTCCCGGCGAGGAGATCCGTAATGTCCCGCAACCGCGCGGGGACCTTGTTGATCATGTACTCGCTGGTACCGTCGGCGAACAGGCGACGGGTCAACGCGATCTCCGTCAGGTCGCCGTAGGGCGGGGGCGCCGTGCCTTCATTAAAGAAGGTCAAGGTGACCTCGGCGAGGCCTGCGGGCCCGCGCGAGCTGCAACCGGCGAAGATCACGTCCGCCATGCCCGCCCCGCGCAAGTGCTTGGCGCTCTGCTCGCCCATGCACCACCGGATCGCGTCCACGATGTTCGACTTGCCGCAGCCGTTGGGGCCGATCACGCACGTGACGTGGTCGTCGACGACCACGACCTGCCGATCGGCGAACGACTTGAACCCCAGGACTTCGATCTTCTTGAGTCGCATGCGATGGGCGGCTCCGGACCGGGCGGCGGAGTCGTGCTTGCGATTAGCACCAAGCCGTGACGGCGAGAAGCCCCTGGCCCGGTCCCGGACCCCGCCGTCACCGCAGACGCGCGATCTCCTCGGATCTCACCCCAGCTGCGGGCCGCTCGTGCCGGGCACCGCAACGCTGGGTGGGATCCAGACGAGATCTTGGCAAGATCCGCGCGAGGCCTCCTGCGCGGTCGCGACGGGTACCCCGGGCGATGCGCCCGTGGGAGAGACCCCGTGAGGGCGAAGCGTCCCCGCCATTTCGGAACTCGCCCCCGAGATCGCGTCGGAAAACCCTGCGAGATCTCCCAAACCGTCGCGTCGTCGGCTTCGCACTTGCGGTGGCCACCGGCACTAGCGAAGCTCCGGTGCCCCAACCCTTGCCCATCGAACTCGCCATCGTCGTTGCCATCGCCGTGCTGGTCGCTGGCGTCTTCGCGTGGCGCCGCGGATCGCCGGCCGCGCTCCGTGATCGCGCGCTGGCCGACGACACTCGTCGCGGAGCGCTCGAGTCGCCGGTCGCCCCGACGACCGCCGCACCTGCGCCGCCTGCAGCACCCCGACAGATTCCCGAGCGCGCGCCCGCGACGGCGCCGCGGCGAATACCCGAGGACGCGACCGTCGGCGATACCGGCGCGCCGTCGCGGCCAGCAGCACCGATGCCGGTAGCACGACCTTCGAGTGCAGGCCCCAGCATCGAGGATGAGCGCCACCGCAACCGCGAGGACGATCGTCAACGGATCCGCCGAGGCTTGGAGAAGACCCGTGGGGGGTTCGTGGCCAAGCTCGCGCGCCTGTTTCGGGGCAAGCCGCGCGTCGACGCGACGATGCGCGAGCAGATCGAAGAGGTGCTTTTCACCGCCGACATCGGCACGGTCGCGGCCACCGCGTTGATGCGTCGGCTCTCCGATGGGATCGATCGACAGCAGGTGACGGACGCCGATGCGGTGTGGGCAGTGCTCGAGCAGGCCGCGCTCGACGTCGTACGCTCACCGACGGACCCACCTGACTTCGCACCGGCCATCAGACCCTACGTGCTGCTGATGATCGGTGTGAATGGCGTCGGCAAGACCACCACGCTGGGCAAGCTCGCCGCCCAGCACACCCGCGAGGGACGACGGGTCTTGCTGGTCGCGGGCGACACCTTCCGCGCCGGCGCCGTCGATCAACTCGACGTGTGGGCACGGCGGGTCGGTTGCGACATCCACACCGGCGAAGAGAAGGCTGATCCTTCGTCGGTTGTGTATGAGGGGATTGCCCGGGCGCGCCGCGAGGGCCACGACGTCGTGCTGTGCGACACCGCAGGGCGACTGCACACGCGCAAGGAACTCATGGACGAGCTCGGCAAGGTGCGACGCGCGGCGGCGAAGGCCATCGCGCACGGACGTACTGCCGAAGAACGTGAGGCCATCACCGGCCCTCACGACACCTACCTCGTGCTCGACGCCACGATCGGGCAGAACGCACTCGCACAAGCCAAGCTGTTCAAGGAAACCACGGACTTCTCGGGTCTGGTGATCACCAAGCTCGACGGCACCGCCAAAGGCGGCGTGGTGCTTGGCGTGTGCGAAGAACTCCGCGTGCCGATCCGCTACGTCGGTGTCGGCGAGGGCATCGACGACCTCCGAACCTTCGACGCCGAGGACTTCGTCGCGGCCCTGTTCGCCGACCGCGACCGCGTCGATGACGAGGCGGGAGCCTCCGGCGGCACCACCGGGAAGGCAGCTCCCGCGTGATCCGCACAAACCGCCTCGACGCCACTACCCAAGCGCCGGGAACCCTCGGGGCCCACCGCCGTGCGACGCCGGGACACCGGAACGTGTGTGCACGTCCTTGTCGATTCCGCCGCCCGTGCCCGCGACGCGGGGCGAAATGCCGCACGCCAAGGGTTTGCGCCGCAGCCCGCTTTGGCGTCAAATCAGCACGCTATGCCTCTTGCTCGCGGCACACGCTCCGTCGATCATCGTCCGCGAGCGCTGGCGCAACACGCGTTCGACATTCGTGCTCCGCGAGACTAATGTCGCCGTGGCGCGCCATCCAAGACGGCACCCCCGGCCAACCCAATAGCCAACCCAACGCCCGGAAAAACGACCACACTCATGCGTTCGCTTCCCCGTTGTGACCTATGGATCCCTGTGATACGGTGCGGGCGCCAAAATGCCCTGGAGCCGTTGTCCGCGGGTACTTGCCGCACGAACCACCACACTTTAGGCCGCGTCCGCGACAGCGCGCCACGATTCCTCCTCCGAGTTCCGACACGTGTCTGAGGTGAGCATGCGACGCAACTTGATGGGCCCGTCCGTGGCCCTTGCGGTCCTTTGGACCCTCCCCGCTTCGGCGTGGGCCTCTGCTTCTATCGGCGCCACAAGTGCCCCAGCAGCGGCTCCCGCAGGAGGCGATGATGATGTCGTCGTCGTCGACGATGACATGGAGGGCCAACCCGCGGGGGGTGAGAAACCTGCAGAACCCGGCGATGGGGGTGTCGATGACATCCTCGGCGATGACCCTGTGATGGCGGAAGGCGCAGCGCCTTCTGCCGATGCAGGCAAGCAAGAGGCCGACTCGGAGGAGAAGCAGATCAAAGCCGAGATCGGACAGATCCGCGTCGTCCAACGGCAGCGGATGTTGAAGAAGAAGCGTTTCGAGCTGCAGCCGCAGTTTGGCATCTCCGTCAACGATCCGTACGTCCGGCACTACAGCATCGGCCTCGACGTCAACTACTGGTTCCACAACCGCATGGCGGTGGGTCTGACCGGTACGGGGCTCGTCGGTGCCAAGACGCCGCGCTACAACAACATCCGCTTCCAAGAAGGTTTGTTGCTCACGGCGAACAAGGTGTTGTGGCAGGCGAGCCTCAACTTCACCTACAACCCCTTCTACGGGAAGATCGCGATTTTCAATCGCGCGCTCCTGCACTGGGAAGGTAGCGTGACCGTCGGCGGCGGCGCGACGCAGACCCAGGTGCTGCCGCGGTATGAGGCCATCCACGAGCCGTTCCGTACGGTGACCGGTGGGGGTCAACTCGGCATCAACGGCCGCTTCTATACGCGGCGTATCGACTGGCTGTCGGTCAACATCGGCATGCGCACGTGGATCTACGCCGACAAGCAAGAACCCATCAACCGTGGCCCGGATGACACTCCGCCCTCCGGCGTGGACGATCCATCACTCAACGACGCGGGCGCAGCCAAGTCTGCCGCCGACTACAAGGCTGCGTTCAACGTGGTCTTCTATCTCGGCGTGAGCTTCTACCTGCCGCCCAAGTTCGAGTACACCACCCCGCGTTGAGGCCCGATGACCATGAAGACCCGCCACATCCTCACTGTCATGGCCGCCTTAACTGCGTTCGGCGTGTGGTCGCCGAGCCAGGCGCACGCCCGCAAGAAGGGCGTACTCGAGGGCGAGCCGATCGTTCGCAAGAAACTGCAACTGCGTAAGTTCCGGTTCCAGCTCACGCCGTACATCGGCATGAGCCTGTCGCAGCCGTTCGTGCACATGGGCTACGTGGGCGCCCGCGCCGGCATCCACTTCGCCGACTGGATCGGGCTGCGTGCCGGGTTTGGCTATGGCGTCATCGCGCTCGACTCGAAGCTGCTCAAGGCCGTCAATAACGGTGGCTTGCCGTCCGGACTGAACCCCGGTGAAGTGGACATGTCCGTGGTCGGCGGCCCGACGTGCCCGGTCGAGCCCAACGGTGGAGCGCCTTGTCGCCAGGTCTCGGATGACAGCAATCCGGCGCCGCTGCGGCACGACTTCCGAGCCGGCGTCACCAAGGCGCAGTGGCAGTCGAGCGTCGACGCGGTGTTCACCCCCTTCTCGGGCAAGCTTGGGTTGTTCTCGGCGATCTTCACCGAGTACGACATCTACGTCTTCGGTGGGCTCGGCCTGGTCGGATGGAACAAGCGGTACGATGACAAGAGCACTTCGGAACGCCTCAACCTGACCCAAGAGGGCCCGAACGCGTGCATCCAGATCGACGGAACTGGGAACGACGAGTGCATCCTGCACCCGGTCAAGCCCGATACCGGCGTGAAGGTGGGCGGCAGCTTTGGTGCAGGCATCAACCTGTTCCTGACCGACTGGGTTGCCCTGAACCTCGAGTTTCAGGACATCGTGACCAGGAACAACATCGCGGGCCTCAACACCACGGTGACGGACATCCCGCCGCGCGTGGACAAGAGCGACAAGGACGTGTTCCACAACGTCACGTTCCAGCTCGGCGCCACGTTCTACATCCCGTTCAAGGCCAAGCGGACCAAGTAGGCCCGGCAGATTGATCTCGCCAGGCGACTGGCGCGCGAAAAGCCCTCCACTCCGGAGGGCTTTTTTGTGCGGCCGACGGTTACGGAAGCCCGAAGCTCATTCGCATCCCAGTACGGTGCGGACCTCTTGCGGCCCCGTCACCTCCGCGTGCACCTGCGAGCGCTCAGACTCGCGACCATCGGGGGCTTCGAGCCAGAGCTCCAAGCAGTTGGCCGTCAGGTCGATCGCGATGCCCCGGACCGCGAACGTCGCCGCCGCGGAGTCGACCTCCACCGAAGTCGCGGCGTCACCGTCCAGATCCTCGAGGTAGAGCCGGGTTCCGCCGACCAAAGTGTCCTCGCCCGGCACCGTGCCTTCGACGTCAACCTCTTGGGCAGGTTCGTCGACCAGGCTCGGCGGCGGCAGCGGAACCGAGATCCCGCGGTCGTCGATGAGAATCCCGCGCCGAAACGCCGGACGGGCCTCATGGGTCGCGCAACTCGCCATAGTGGCCAGCAGGCAGAGGGCAGCGACAAGACAACGCGACATGGACATAGGAGTCTACCGCAAGCCAGTGCACGAACCACGCCGCCCTGCGGTTCCCTGGAAACCCTGGGCCAAGCTGCCCGCGGGCCTGGCCGCCGTTGCCAACTGGGTTGGCCCGCGCGCCAACGGGGTGGCCGCGTCCCCTCCCGAGCTAGGCCGACGCTGCTGCTCTCGCCCCACCGCCGCTACCGCCGCCGCCCTCACCATCTTCGAGGCGCGTCAGTCTTGATCGTCGGGGGCGGGCTCGGGCTGGTCTAGCCTGCGCAGCTTCTTCTGCAGCCCAAACCGCGAGAGCCCGAGCAACTCGGCAGCGCGGGTTTGGTTTCCGCGGCCGCGCTCGAGCGCCCTAGCGATCAGGTCACGCTCGAGCCGGTCGACCCGCGGGCGA
>CANLQR010000273.1 GCA_947492135.1 Deltaproteobacteria bacterium
ATCCTCCGACGACGACCGTACACGTTCGGAGCACGCTCCGCAATCGCCGCGGATACGCCACATTGACCGCCCACTGGTAGCTCATCCGAGATCCTCGGCGCAGCTCCACCACGATTTCGCCCACGACGTCCTCGGCCCGTCTGTCCAACTACTACATCACCTGCGAGGCGTCCATCTCGGACTCCGGACCGCCAACGCGGAATAGCACCGCGGCGTCGCTGCCATCCGCACTTCATCCTATTGGAACCCCATAGGATTTTTCAACCGTTTCGTCGTCGTGTTCGGGATATCTTGCGGGTCTGCAGCGTTTCCCTGCAGCGTTTCCCTGCAGCGTTTCCCTGCAGCGTTTGTGCGTGTGCACCACCGCGACCCTCAGCCCCCTTCAGCCCCCTCGGCCGCGCCCGGTTGCCGGCCACGTCGCTAGGCACGCCGGATCGAAGGAGGGATCGAAGCACCGCCGCCGCTGCGCACCCGACCACGAGGTTCACTGCGAAGGCGAAGGCGACGGCGACGGGGCCGAGCCCGGGCAGACCCAAGGCCACCATTGTGCGTATCTTCATCCTACCTGTGGCCCAACCCATCGAACTTCGTCGCCGTCACGCCTTGCTCGGACTGCTCGCGCTTGCCGCGACCGGCTGCAACCCCAGCGGCGGCGCACCACAAGGGCCCGGCCCGAGCAAGGGCGAGCCACCCAAGCCCGAGTTCGAGCCGAACCCCACCGCCCGCGTCGATCGTCCCCTGGAGGTTCCCGAGGTGAGTACCGATCAAGCCTCTCAGATCGCCCGACACATCGACGACTTCGCGATCGATCTGCATCGCGCGATCGCCAAGCCCACCGAGAACCTCGTGTTCTCACCCGCGAGCATCACGCTGGCGTTCGCGATGGTTCACGCCGGCGCGCGGGGCAAGACCGCAGAAGAACTCGCCAAGGTCTTCCACCTCGAGGGCGATCCGGCCCGGCTCGCCGAGGGCTTCGCGGCCGCGCTGGGACGCTGGCGGGAGACCCAGGAGGGTGTCGAGCTGAAGATCGCCAACCGGCTGTTCGGCGATCGTGCCACGCCCTTCGAGCCCGACTATCTGGATGTGACCGCGCGACGCTTCGGCGCAGGTCTCGAGCCCGTCGACTTTCGCGGCGCGGCCGAGGGTGCCCGCAAGCACATCAACGCTTGGGTGCTCGAGCAGACGCGCGATCGAATTCCCGACCTCATCCCAGCCAATGCGCTCGACGCCTCGACGCGCTTGGTGCTGGTCAACGCGATCTACTTCAAGGCCCAGTGGACCGATGAGTTTCCCGAGTACGCGACCAAGTCGGGACCGTTCTTCGCGCCCGGTGGCGAGCGCAAGGCGATGCTCATGCAGCGCACCGGCTACATGCCGGTCACCAAGCGCGACGGCGCAACGCTGGTCTCGATCGGGTATGGCGACGGCCGCTACGCGATGTCGATCGCGCTACCCGACGCCCGCGATGGTTTGCCGGCGCTCGAGGCCAAGCTGAACCGCAAGTGGATCGACGAGGCCCACGCGGCGCAGACGTCGAGCGGCCGCGTGCAGCTGACGATGCCAAGGTTCAAGATCGAACCCGGTGAACCGCTCGCGCTGCGCCGCGTGCTCGAGCCGCTGGGGCTGCGCACCGCATTTTCGGCGAACGCCGATTTCACCGGCATGGCCGCCGCCAAGGAGCAGCTCGTGCTGAGCGAGGCCTTCCACAAGGCGTTCATCGCGGTCGACGAGAAAGGGACCGAGGCCGCTGCAGCGACCGCGGTAGGCATGCGTGCCGGTTCGGCAATGCCGACGGGCGAGCCGCTGGCCATCACCGTCGACCACCCGTTCGTGTACATGATCCGCGACACCGGCACCGGGGCGATCCTGTTCATGGGCCGTGTCGCCGATCCCACCGCATGAATCAGCGCAGACGTTGAGCCGCCCCCCGAGCCGCGGTCGAGCCGTGGTCGGCCTGAGGGTTGCAGCCGAAGCAACCCCGGGCGATGCTCACGCCGTTGTCCTCGCGCGCCCTCGCCTTGCTTGCGCTCGCCGGCCTCTTGGTGGGCAGTGCCGGTGCGGCAGTGTTCCTGCTCAGGCCGCCTGCGGTCGACGAAGGGGCCCACGCCTCGGCCGCCGACTCGGGCGATGATGAGGGCGACGACGACGACGAACCAGGTGCCGAAATGCAAGCCAAGGCCAAGATCTGCAAGAAACTGTTGTGCACCGACTCGCAGCGCGGCGAGCTCGGCACGCTGATCCGTCAGTTCCGCGACGAGACCCGCGACAGCCGCACCGAGGTCAAGAACCTGCGTGCGAGCGCGGCCGAGATCTGGGCGTCGGCCGAGCCCGAGGTCGCGCGCGTCACCGAGCTCGAGACCCGCGTGTGGACGCTCGAAGGCGAGGTCGAAGCGAGAGCACGCGCAGCGCTGATGACCTTCCACCGCCTGCTCGACGAGGAGCAACGCCGCAAGCTGTCGAAGTGGTTGCGGCGCAAGAGTGCGCGCGACCTGCTGCAGGACCGTCGTGTCCGCGAACCCGAGGCCGGGTAGGTTTGGGCGCGGGCGGCGACGGTGCATGCGCCGGCGTCGGAGAACTGCTGCGCAACAGCTTTTCGTTGGGCAGGCGCGACCTCGGGCCCTATCACACCGCTTCGCGCCGCTCGAGTGGTCCCGCGAGCTCGCCGAGCTTCACGAACGCGCGATCCTTCATGATCACGAACGGCCGATCCTCGAAGACGAAGCCACCTTTGCCATCGTGCTGGAGGATCTGCAAGGTGCCCATGCCGTAGCCCATCGGCCCGCGCGCGTAGAAGTTGGCCTCGAATCGATAGGGGAAGGCGCTCGGGGTCCCTTCGATCGTGAAGCACTCGGGTCCATAGCCGGTCGTCACGTCGGCGTAGAGCGAGCCGCCCGAATCCAGCTGTGGCGTCGAGTAGAAGGCGTGGCCGGCCTTGCCGTCGTGGACGTGGAAGTCCACGTCGTTGGTGTCGGTCTCCCAGCTCATCGTGAAGCGTGTCGACGGGCCGATGGGAAGCACAGCGCCGACCTTCATCAGCCGCGCGATGATCGCAGCGGCCGAGCCGGGGTTGGCCCCGATCAGCGCCACCGCGATGAGGCCGGCGTCCTCGCGGAGGATTCGCTCGACACCGCGGAATCGGCCGGCCGGGTACGTGCGCTCGGCTCCGGCGAGGATGGCGTCGAAGGCTTCGTCGACCCGAGCATCGCGCACCAGCGCCCACGCATACAGCCGGTGGCTGTTGGGATGATCCGGTCGCTGCGCCACCGCGTGGCGGTAGGTATCGACCGCGAGTCGGCGCCCCTCGCCCGCAAGACGATCCAGACGATAGCCCGCGTAGCGTCTCATGTCGGCGCGCGACGGAAACAGATCGATGAGCGATCCGTAGACCCGTGCCGCGGTGCGCAGCTTTCCCAGCGACTCGAGGGCCTCGCCCATGGCAATCAGCGCGAGCACGTCGCCCGGTGACTCGTGGTGCCATCGTTGCGCGGCCGACAGGCCCTCGGCGTACCGACCACCCTCGATCATCGTCATGACGTCGAACATCCGGCCGTCGTAGGGGCTATCCGCGGTGCGCACCGCGTCGGCCTCGAGCCGCTCGCGTTCTTGCTGGTGGCGCTGCTGATCGACCCGGTCCGCCGCCGCCTGTGCGAGCGACGCGGCCTCGAGCCGCTCGCGTTCTTGCTGGTGGCGCTGCTGGTCGACCCGGTCGGCCGCGGCCTGTGCGAGCGACGCGGGGCTCGGTGGGTCGCCGGGCTCCAGTATGAACGGGTAGGTGACCAGGACGTTGCCGCCGCCGTCTGGCTTGGGAAACGCCCATCGCTTCACCGCCTTGGCCATGCATTGGCCGACGATCGGGTCGGCGAGACTCGACTCGGCGACCACCGCGGCCGGGACGCGGCCAGCGCCATTGATCGTGAACTGCACCGCGACCCGACCCCGGAGCCTGGGCCGGCGGACGAGACTCTGGTAGTAGCAGTGGCGCAGCTCGTTGAGGTGCGAACGAACAACCCGACGGATGATGTCCTTGTCGATCGCGCCCGTCACGGTGGCCTTGGCCTGCCGCACCATGGCGATCTTGGCGCCGCGACCACCGAAGCCAGCACCACTGCCTCCACCCGCGGCGCCGACGAGCCCGGTGCTGCCGAGTCCGATGGTGGCTTCGCCGGTCCCGCCACCGCCGCGTCCGGTCCCGACGAGGCCCAGGCCCGCGACGCCGTACGCCTCGCCGATCTCGGTGCCGGTCAAGCCGCCCCACACGTCGTCATTCCCGAGCGCAAACGCGAGCCCGTCGGCCGACGCCAGGAACTTCCCGGACTCTTGCAGGTGACCGCCCTCGGCCCCATCACCGTGGACCGGCTCGACGCCCTCGAAGTTGCGCGCCATCTGGGGGATCGCATCGCGCGGTCCCACCATCGCGAACGCCGGTAGCGACTCGGACTTGCGGCGGATGAGCTCGACCCCGCGATCCCCGACCGTCAAGATATCGACCAGCGCGTTGCGATCGATCGCAAAGCGCTGATAGTCCGCCTCGGTCTCGAGCACCAACAGTGCTGTGAAATCGGACAGCACGCGATGCTTGGTCGACAGTGCGACGATCTGTTCCTGGAGACGCTTGCGCGGCTCGGCGGCATCCTCGGCCAGTGCGGAGCGCCCCAGCGTCAATGCATCGATCTGCGCCCCGGCCAGCGCGCGCTCGAGCAGCGGCCGCTCGGTGGGGACCAGCGCGACGTCGGTTTGCACGCGCTCGGTGCCCTCGAGCACGACCGTCATGCTCGCGCCCTCGGGTAGCTCGGCATAGACAAGCAACTCGTCGCCCGGCTGGACCCCACGAAGCGTCCGCGGCCACACGAACGTCGCATCCGGGATCGAGACGCCCAGCTCCGGCAGCGTGGCCCTGCGCAGCTTCGCTGCGATCGCCGACGGCTCTAGCCGAGCATCGACGACGATCCCGTCGCGCTGCAAACCCGCGGTGGTCAGCGCCGCGAGGGTCTCGCGATCCTGGAGACCGCCATCGATGATCGCGTCGAGCCGCTCGATGCCGAACTCGCCCAGCGCGCGGGTGGCATCGGCCAAGGCGATGGCCTCGGCGCTGCCCGCCGTCGCGATCCCGTCGGTCAGCAACAGCACGCGCGACCCGGCGCCGGTGCGCGCAAGCCGTCGCAGGGCACCCTCGAGATCCGAGGCACCCAGCGCGCTGCGGGTGTACAGGGTGTCGAGTGCTCCGGCACCGAAGTCGCTGGCGGGCCCATCGAACACGATCGACACGTCCTGATCGAACGCGAGCACGCGCAAAGGAAAATCGCCGGCCTCACGCAGGTGTTCGACGAGCTTGCCGAGCCGTCGCACCTGACCGTCGAAGTCCAGGGCCCGCGAGGCGCTGGTGTCGAACAGGATCGTGAGATCGTCGATCGGATCCGCGGGCATCGAGCCGGTCGCCTGGACCCGCGCGACCGCGAGTCCCCCATGTCGCAGGCCGACCGCGTGGTCGGCCCGGGCGCTGCGCACCTCGAGATTCTTCGCCGGCACGTAGTCGCGTTCGTGCACGGCGATGACCTTGCGGGGACTGGCGGTCGGGTCGTGCGGTTGGTCGACGAGGATCTCCACGTCGAGCTGGTCGAGCTTTGGCAGGCCGGCGAGCATCAGCTCGTAGGGGACGCCCGAATCGGGCAGCGCCTGCGAGTACGCGATGATCAGCTCCTTTTTACCGCGCGCCGGGATGGGGAACACGCGCGCGCTGAATCGGTTGCCGGACTGGTTCTCGAGCAGCGCGGGATCTTGCTTGCGGTGCAAGAAATCCTCGAAGGCGACGCGTGCCGCCTGGCGCTCGACGACCTCACCTTCTTGCCAGTGATCTTCGATCTTCATGGCAAATCGCGAGACCGCGGAGCTCGCGGGAAGATCGATCGTGAAGTGGCCCTCGATGGTACGATCGCTCGGATTCTCGAACGTCAGATGCAGAGTCGTGAAGGCCAGCGGCTCGGCCACGACCGCGCGCGCCTTCATCGAGATCAGCCGCAGCCCGGTGCCATCGCTGGCCGTCAGGCCGAACGGAGCCTCGAGCTTCGGTACCCCCGCGCCCGGGAGCACCCGCCAATCGAGCTCGGAGAGCTCGGGCAGCAACGCCGGTGGCGGGGGCTCGTCCTGCGCCCGGGTTCCCTTGGCCGCGCACGCGGCCGCGGTCGTCAGGAGCACGACGGCGACAGCGATGCGGCGGCGGGGACGGGTTGGGACCGGCACGCAGGTCGGACACGAGTCGACGGCGTTGGTTCCCTCGACCCGCATCGACTTGTCATTCTTTTCGCCCTAGCCCAGGGACGGCCGCGGCAGCGGCCCACTGTCGCGATCGCTACTTCTTCTCGTCGCCGGCAATCCGCAACGCGCGTGCGATCACCTCGTCCGAGAGCCACATGCCCGCAGCCCGCAGATCCAGCAAGACGCGACGCGGGTCGTCCACGACACCCCGACGGTGCGCGGCAATCACCACACCCAACGTGCCGATCACATCGATCCCGAGCGAGAGAGCGCACTTTCGTCCGAGGAGATCGTCGATGACCGTGCGTGATCCCGGAAGCGTCAGCGCGGTCGCGATCACGCACGACTCACCCACGCCAAGGTCCCACTCGATCACCGCGGCAGGAACCTGCGGCGCAGCCGTGCGTTCGAGCCAATCCGCCCCACGTACGGTCGCCGCCGCCCGATCGGCATGCCTGCTCTTCGTGACCTCGTCGAACACCGTGTCCGGCACCAGGACCCGACTGGCACCCAGCGCCAGCAGCATATCGATACGGCCCGCGTTGCCGAGGAAGATCAGCGGCGACGCGTTGACGACGATGACTTCAGACACGGGCCAGCTCTTCGGCGAGATCGCGTTCATCGACGACGATGACGTCGACGCGTCTACGCGCGAGCTCGGCGAGAAACTCGGCCCGATCCATGCCCGCGGTCTCCGCTGCGCGCTCCATCGAGATCGCCCCCTGCTGATACCAGTGGATCGCAGCCGCGAGGCGAATCTCTCCGGCTAGCTCGTGCGGCGCCTTGCGCAGCGCCGCGAGCAGGCCGTCCGGAACTGTGACTCCGACGTCGGTCATGAGCCCGGTGGAGTCTGACCGAGATTCCCTCGGCGCGCACGCATGACGAAGGATTCATGCCCATATCCGCCCGGGCGACGCGTGCACCCCGCGGGTCACCCCGACGACGCTTCGCCCCGCCCGTCGCTTTCCGCCTCGGCGCCCGCGACCGCCTCGTTGGACCCGGGCCTCCGGTCGCGCCGCGCCGTCATGCTCACTCGCAGGTCGCACCCGGGTCGCACGTGAACATCTCGTTCACCTCGTCGAAGTCGCAGAGCGCTCCGCGCTTCGGGCTGCACTCGGACGGAATGACGCAGTCGTCCGCGGGTGACGTGCAGCGGATCGCCTCGGCATACGGCGCACCGACGCACGCGCCGACGTCGACGCGGAGCTCTCGAGCTCGGCGCACTCGGCGGCCGCGCGCTCAACCGAGCCGACCCGCTAATCGCGCGCTCAATCGTTCAGGGACCCGTCGGCGCGCCAAACACAACGTAGCTGCGGCCTGAGGCGTTGTTGGCGTCGGAAGCCCCAACGATGACGTCGCCAAAGCCGTCTCCGTTGACATCGCCAGCGTCACTCACCGACCGACCCGCCAAGTCGGACGCGCCTTCCCCGTCGAGGACAAAGCCCCCGTTGCCCAGCGCGATCTCTGCGAGGTCGACGGTTGTCGGGTCGACGCTGCCGTACACCACGTAGCTACGGCCGTTGGGGTTCACGCGCATCGCCCCGACGATGATGTCGGCAAACCCGTCGCCGTTGATGTCGCCCGCGCCGCTCACCGATTCGCCCGCCTGATCGCCGAGCCCTTCGCCGTCGAGCGCGAAACCTCCGGCGCTCGACGGGATGTCGGCGAGCGACACGAGCGCGGTGTCCACTTTCCCGAACACCACGTAGGCGCGGCCCGAGTGCGCCGCGTTGGCGTGCACGCTCGGGGCGCCGATGATGACGTCCGCCAGACCGTCCCCGTTGACGTCGCCGGCACCACTCACCGAAAAGCCGGCGCGGTTGTAGGCCGCCTCACCGTCGAGCGCAAAGCCGCCGTTTCCCATCGCAACATCGGCAAGCTGGATCGGGAACGCGCCCGGCTGCGCCATGCCGAACACGACGTAGACGCGACCCGAATTGAAGCCGGTCGCGTCGGCGAGGCTGGCACCGACGATGACGTCGGCCAATCCGTCGCCGTTGACGTCGCCCGCGCCGCTCACCGACCAGCCTGAGCAGTCGCCGACGGATTCCCCGTCGAGCGCGAAACCGCCGACGCCGGCCAAGACGTTCGCCGCGGGGACGAACGTCGTGTCTGCCTTGCCGAACACGACGTAGCTCCGGCCAGAGTTGCTCCCGTTCGAGTCACTACCTGCGGCCCCGACGATGACATCGGCCAGGCCATCGCCGTTGACGTCGCCCGCGCCGTTCACCGACCGCCCCGAGAGGTCGCCGGGCGCCTGCCCGCCGATCGCGAGGCCTCCATCGCCCATCGCGATCGCGGTCAACCAGACGCTGACACTGTCCACCTTGCCGAACACCACGTAGCTGCGGCCGGCGTCGACGCCGTCCGCGTTGGCGTACATGGCCCCCAAGACGATGTCGGCGAGCCCATCGCCGTTGACGTCGCCCACGCCGTTCACCGAGTCGCCCGCGGTATCGTAGTCGACTTCGCCGTCGATCGCGAACCCGCCATCGCCCATCGTCACGTCGCCCAGCAGGACGTTGACGGTGTCCGCCTTGCCGAAGACCACGTAGCTCCGGCCAGCCGAGATCCCGTTGCCCTCCGCCGTATCGGCCTCCACGATCAGGTCCGCGAGCCCGTCACCATTGACGTCGCCCGCCCCACTGACCGACTCGCCCGAACGATCGAACAACGCCTCGCCGTCGATCGCGAAACCGCCCGAACCATCGGCGACGCTCACGAGCGGAATGCGGACCGGGGCGACGTGGACCGTGACCTGTGCGGTTGCCATCGCTTGCCCATCGCTCACGCTGTAGCCGAACGAGTCCGGACCCCAAAAGCCCGCCGCAGGCGAGTAGGTGACACTGCCATCGCCATCGACCATCACCATGCCGCCCTGCGGCGTGTTCGCGTCGGCATCGACGACGGTGAGCACGTCGCCGTCCGCGTCGACGTCGTTGGCCAGCACGCCCGCCGCGGCGTCGATCTGCAACGGCACGCTCTGCACCGCGTACAGAACGTCGTCGTTTAGCTCGGGTGCCGCGTTCTCACCATCCGAGCCGGGCCCCACGCTCGCGCTGCTCTCGGCATGGGTGCTGCTCTCGGCATGGGTGCTGCTCTCGACCGAGGGTCCGCTCGCCGCGGTTTTGCCGCTCTCGACGGAAGAGCTGCTGTCCGCGCCGGCGCTCTCGGTGCTTGCCGTGTCTGCGCTGAGGCCAGCGCCCGTGCTGTTCCCGGCTGACGTCGCATCGTAGTTCGAGTTGCTCGACGAGCCTCCGTCCGCGACCAATCCTCCACCTCCACCTTCGCCCGCGCACGACAAGACGAGTGTCGCGAGCCACGGCGGGCGATGAATCAGAGAGGAGGTTCGCATGATAGGGCGGCGATCCAGGCGAGCGCGGGCGCGAATTTAGGGCTTCACTGCCTGCTGACTGCGCAATGGCGACGCCAGCGCTGGTCCGTGATCCCAGCCGAAGAACGCATCGCAGCAGCATCCCCCGCGCACCTCGTCTCATGCTGCTTGTCCGTCGGCCCACATTCCCGGTTTTCTGCTTCCAACCCTCGAGCGCGGCGCGCCCGACCTATGTGTGTGATCCGTGAGCTGACCGCGGGTGATGCTGAAGTTGTGGCGCTTGCTGCCGATCACGAGCCTCCTCCGGCGTCGACCGGCCGGGGCCGCCGATACCGGGGGTTGCGTCGGCGCGGCTTACGGTGGGAGCCTCGTGCCGTGAACGGTAGGGGTAGGATCATCCTGGCGTGGCTGTCGGCGTCTCTGGCCGGCTGCGGCGAACCCGAAGCGAGCACCCCGAACGCCGGCGTCGAGGGCACCGACGCTGGCGAAGACGGCACGACGACCGCTGGTGGCGAAGGCAACGCCACCGGCGTCTCCGAAGCCGACGGGGCGAGCAGCAACACGACCGAAGCGGAGCCGCCGCCGACCGAACTGATCTTCGCTGGGACGGGCTTCATCGACGCATTCTTCGGCAAGG
>CANLQR010000274.1 GCA_947492135.1 Deltaproteobacteria bacterium
GAGGATCCCGAGCAGTGCGATGGCCCCGACTTGGCGGGCCAGACCTGCCAGTCGCAGGGCTTCACGATGGGCGCGCTCGGCTGCAACAACGACTGTTCGTTCGCGACCGGTGGCTGCAGCAACCCGAGCTGCGGCAACAATACGATCGAGCAGGGCGAGGTGTGTGACGGCGCGGATCTCGGCGGCGAAAGCTGTGTCTCGCAGGGCAACCCCGGTGGCGGCAACCTGAGCTGCCTGGGCAACTGCTCGGGCTATGACGACGCGGGCTGCGCGTGTTTCGATGAGGACCTCGGGAGCAGCACGGGTCCGGGTGTCACCTCGGGCGACACCACCGGCGCCGATGACGATCTCAACGCGAGCTGCGGCGGCGCCGGCGGGGCCGACCGGGTGATCGAGTTCACCTCGACCAACGCCGGGACCTACACCTTCGACACCTTCGGCTCGGCCTTCGACACCAAGCTCGCCCTGTACTCGGACTGCGCGACCGAGCTGGCGTGCAACGACGATTTCGGCGGCGTGCAGTCGCAGCTCACCCTCGACATGGCTGCCAACCAAACCATCCTGGTGGTGGTCGACGGTTACAGCGCCAACGTGGGCGCGTGGGTACTGAACATTGCTGCGCCGGGTGCCTCGTTCCCTTGCCAGGACCAGGACGTCGGCGGTGCGCTTGGGGCTTCGGTCGCGACGGGCAACACCGGGGTCGCCGACGAGGACCTCGATCCGAGCTGCGGCCTGGGCAACGCCACGGACCAAGCGATCCGATTCACCGCACCGGCGGCCGCCCAGTACACCTTTGACACGGTCGGGTCGGGGTTCGACACCGTCTTGTCGGTGTGGTCGGACTGCTCGACCGAGACCACGTGCAACGACGACACCGTCGGGCTGCAATCGCAGGTCGTGCTGAACCTCGCCCAGGGCCAGGCGGTGGTGGTGTTGGTCGACGGCTACAACGGCGCCTCGGGCGACTGGGTGCTCAGCATCGCCAGCCCGTGAAGCGACGGCGCTCGGACACCCTCGGACACCATTGGCCTCGATCGAGGGCCCTGGCTGCACTGCGAGGCCGGATTGTTCTACGATCGTGGCGGTTGCCACCGCTGTCACGCATTGTTCTCGCGGTCGTCGTCGTGATGGCCTGCGCGAGCCCGTCGGGAGGCGGCTCCATGGGTGCGGGCGGCACCACGGGTGCGGGCGGCACTACGGCCGCGAGCGCCAGCTCGAGCCAGGCGACCACGACAGGCGGGTCCACCGGGGGCGCTGGGGCGGACGACTCGACCACGAATGCGACGAATCCGCGGGCGTGCAACGGCCACCGGGCGCTGTGCGACCGCGCGCTCGACGAGGTGACGTTCGCGACCAGCCACAACAGCGCGGCATCCACTGCCGACGGCTTCAGCGACTTCAACGCCAACCAGCTTCATGGGCTACGCCGACAGCTCGACGACGGGATCCGCGGGATGATGCTCGATGTCACCGCTTTCGAGGGTGCTTCGTGGCTGTGCCACGGCCCCTGTGGCCTGGGCAAGGTCCTGCACACCGACGCGCTGACGAGCATCGGTGAGTTTCTCGGGGAAAATCCCGACGAGGTCTTGTTCATCATCTACGAGGACTCGACGTCCGCCGAAGCGATCGCCGCCGACTGGCAGGCGGTGGGCCTCGAGTCGCTGTTGTTCTCGATGGTTCCGCCGAGCTTGGGGGCGTGGCCAACCCTCGGAGCCATGATCGACGCCGATACACGGGTCGTCGTGACCGCAGAAAACGGCGCGCCACCCCCTGCGTGGTTCCACCATGCGTGGGATCTGATCTGGGACACGCCCTACACGTTTCACAGCGAGAGCGAGTTCACCTGTGACGCCAATCGCGGGACCGCCGGTTCGGGACTGCTGTTGGTCAACCACTGGGTGAGCACGCAGGCCGACCTGCCGGATGCCAGCGCCGCGGCCTCGTCGAACGCCTACGAGCTCCTGCTTGGCCGCGCCGAGCAGTGCGCGAGCCAGTGGCGCCACCCGGTGAACCTTCTCGCGGTCGACTTCTACGACACCGGGGCGCTGCTCGCGGTGGTCGACACGCTCAACGGTGTGTGAGGGCGAGCCCGGCGAGCCCGGCGAGCCCGGCGAGCCCCACTTCAATGCGCGGTCTCGAGTCCGGCGTCGAATCCATCGGCGTGTTCGACGAGCGCGTCGATCAGGCGGCCATGGTGGGTGGCACCACAACGCACGGTCAGATCGCGTGCCCGCTCGAGGTGGCCGCGACCGGGCACGCTCTGGGGGCCGCGCAACTGACCAAGCTCGAGCTCCGCTTGGGCCTGGCAAAAGCGCAGACCAAGCCGCTTTGCGCTGACCAGCGACTGCTCGCACGCCGCGATCGCGCCCTCGGCATCGCCTGCGAGCGCGAGCAGCTGGCCCTCGAACAGCAGGGCAGAGGCCTCGCCGACGGGGTGACGGCGGGACCACTTGCGCAGCGCCGCGGCGTGCTTGCGTGCGCCCAGCGTTGCGCTCACCGACGGCTCGGTCCGCACCGCCGCGAGGAAGCACTCGGCGGGGCCGGTAAGCACGTGACCACACGGCGGTGGGATCGCGATCGCGTGCGTGGCGACATAGGCGTTGGTCGCGAGCGCGGCCTCGAGGGCCTCGCGCGGGACCCCGCTCCACGCGCGGAGGTAGCTCCGCGTCGCGAGCACAAACACGTCACCCAGCAAGAACTGGGCGCCCACGCTCTCGGCGGCGCGGGCCAGCGTGCGCTCGGCGTCGTCGAACCGACCGAGCATGCACAGCGCGTGGGCTTCACCGCACAGGAACGAGTGCTCGTGCTCGGGTGATCGCACCGTGAGCAACTCACGTGCCCGGCCGTAGTGGGCGAGCATCGCCTGGAAGTTACCAAGGAAGTACTCGCACTGGCCGATGAAGCCCTCGGCCAGCGCGAGCCCGAGCTGATAATCCGCGCGCTGGGCTGCGGTGTAGCCGGCCTCGAGCAGCTGCTTGCACCGGGCGAACTCGCCGGCGCCGAGACGGTAGGCGCACTCCATCTGGGTGGCCTCGACCAGAGCGGTGGGATCGTCCTGGGCGATCGCGGCCGCGCTCGCCCGCGAGAAGTATCGATCCGCGAGTCTGGGCAGGCCCATGTACGAGGCCGAGTAGCCCATCACCGCCAGCGAGTAGGCGCTGGGACGGCCGGCGCGCTCGGCGAGATTCGCCGACAACAAGCTGCACGCGAAGATCCGCAGCACGTCGCCCGAGTACGTGGATAGGTTGGCCAGGCGGCCTGCTGCGTTTGCGGCTTCGCGGAGCTCCTCGCGGCGCTGCGGGCGACCGGCGACGAAGCGACCGGGCAACACCAGCAAGAAGAACTGCACCGCGACCAGACGCAGCAGCAAGAACATCCACCCCACCCGCGACTCGGGCAGCGGCCGGCCAAACTCCCGCAGCGCGCCCGCCAGCCCTTCGACAGCACGGGAGAGGTCTCCGAGCACATAGTGCGCCTCGCCGAGCTTGCGCTGCCAACGGACCAGATCGACCCGCTCGAACTCGACTTGCCCACGCAGCTCGATCACACGGGCCAGGAGCCGCGCTGCGTCGCGATACGCCCCGTTCGCCAGGGCTTGCTCGCCGGCAGGTCCCGAGCATCGCGCCTCGTCGGCAAGCTGCCCAGCCTCGCGGAAGTGGTGGGCCATCGACTGCAGGTGGCTGTCGCCACTGCCATACAGCCCGCGGATGCTCTCGCCCACGCCGCGATGCAGCTCTCGTCGGCGGGCGTCGGGGATCTCTGCGAGCAGGTGTTCACGCAGCTTGTCGTGGCGAAATCGCCAGCGTCCGTCGTCATCTTCGAGCACCGCGCACGTGCACGCATGGGCCAGCGCTCGCTGCATCGTGTCCGTGTCGAAGAACCCCGCCAACACCGCAGGATCGAGCTCGCGCCCAGCGACCGCCGCGACCTCGAGCACCGGTCGTGCCCACGCGTCGATCCGATCGATGCGGCGTCGCATCGCCCGCCGAACTCCGCCCGCGGCGACACTGGCGGGGATCTCCATGTTGGCTACGCCGCTCAGATCCCCGGCTTCTTCGGCAAGAGACCGCATCACTTCGATGAACAGCAGCGCGTTGCCTTCGGTCTCGCGCATCAGCAGCGCACGAAGCTCCTTTCCGGCGGCGCCGATCATGGATTCGGCGAGCTCGGTGATCGCAGCCGGCTCGAGGGGCTCGAGGCGGATGGACTTGGCACCGGTCAGTACGGTGGGCAGCAGCGGCGCTTCGTCGTCACGATAGCTGCCGACGATCAGCACCTGCAGGCCAGACAATCGCGGTGCCAATCGTTGCAGCAGATCGATGGACTCCGACCCTGCCCACTGCAGATCGTCGAGCAGAATCACCAACGGGGTCCGCAAGCCCCGGGCTGCGGCCACGACGGATCGTTCGAGCCGTTGCTGATTGCTCTTGGCATCGAGGTCGGGCGCCGGTACGTGCGCATGGCCGCGCAGGTCGGCCATATCGGGCACCAAGGGCGCGAGCACGGCCGCCGCGGTGTTGTTGGGGGTTGTCAAGGCGAGCAGGCGAAAGACCTCGCGCCAGATCTCGTAGGGACGGCCGCCCTCGGCACGGGCTTGGCCGCGGATCACGACGGCACCGCGGGCGATCGCTTCGGCCCGCACCTCCTCGAGCAGTCGCGACTTGCCGATTCCACTTTCGCCGCCCACGAGCCAGGCCTCGCCGGCACCATCGAGGCTGCGGCGTAGCCCCATCACCAGCTGCCCGAGCTCGTCGTCACGTCCGGCGAAGCACGCGCTGCGCAAGGCACACTCGCGGCTCTCGACGGTCTCGACGGTGAGTGAGCCCGGGGCGATCGCCACCAGTGCCCGGAGGGCCTGGCCCGCGGATCCGAACCTCTGATGAGGATCGGGATCCAGGAGCCGATGCACGAAGCCGACGAGCTCGTCCTCGAGCTCACCGGCGGCCACGGTGGATGGGCCCGCGAGCACCTCGTCGACCAGCGCTCCGGCCACCGCACCGCGATGGGGTCGTCGGCCGGTGAGCAGCTCGTGCATCAGCACGCCCACGCTGAACAGATCGGCGCTCGGCGACACGGCCTCGCCGAGCAAGACCTCGGGTGCGACGTAGGCGGGATCGAAACTGGATCCCAGAGCATCCTCGAGGCATGGGACGAGGTCGTGGAGCTTCACCTGGCCGTCGACCACGTGAACGGTCTGCGGCGACGTACGCAGTTGGAGCAGGCCATGCGCATGCAGGTGCCCGAGCGCGCGCAGGAGCTGGGCGGTCAGCGCGAGCTGGATCGCCCGCGGTTGGTCGCGCCCCCACTCGATGAGGTCGACGGCGCCGTCGTGGTGCTCGGTGACGAGGTGGCTGGTGCCATCGGTGATCGCATGGTCGAGCAGGGACACCACGTTGGGATGGTGGAGTCTGGCAAGCGCTCGCAGCCGGACGACCGAGGTCTCGGGCTTGATCGATCCCGGATGTCCACGCTCGAGCCGGCGAATCGAAACGGTGCGCCGGGTGAGCCGGTCACGACCCACCAGCCCGGTGGCGGTGGCTGGCGTGGGGCGAAGCTCATAGCGGCGGGTGAACAGCGGGCCGGTGACGATGTTCGGGGCCGAGCTAGGCGCGGGCTCCTGTTCGCCGTCGTTTCGTCGCAGGCGCGTGAGGACGTCCAGCAACGCATCCATGGTGAGATGGCGATCCTGGGGTTGCGCGCTCAGGCCCCGACGTAGCACTCGGACCAGCCACGGCGGCACGTCGCCGGGGTCGGCCGGCAGGTGGATCTCGCCCGACATCACGCGCGTCGCCAATGCGGTGGGCGCGTCGCCGACGAAGGGTCGCGTCCCGAACAGCGCTTCCCACAGCGCCACGCAGAACGCGAACTGATCGGTGCGTTCATCGATCGCGCCCCCGCGCCACTGCTCGGGGGCCATGTACGCAGGCGTGCCGATCACCGCGCCGGTCATCGTCAGGCGCTCGGTGGTCAGGGCCGGGTCGACGGACCTCACCTCGCGCGGCGTCGCCTCGTCCTCGACCGAAGCCGCGCGCGCGATCCCGAAGTCCAGTACGCGCACGCGGCCGTCCTCGCCCACCAAGACGTTGTCCGGCTTGAAGTCGCGGTGAATCACGCCCGCGCGGTGAGCCGCAGCGAGGCCGCGGCCGGCGTCGACGAAACACTCGACGGTCGCCCGCCACGTTCGCGGACGCATCGCGATCCACCGACGAAGGTTGACCCCGCGCACCAGCTCCATCGCGATGAAGATGTTCTCGCCTTCGGTCCCGACGTCGTAGATCGTGATGACGTTGGGGTGCGACAGCTTGGCCATCGCTCTGGCCTCTCGCAGCAGTCGCATGCGGGCTGGGGTGGGATCCGATGACGACGCGCGCAGCAGCTTGATCGCGACCGCGCGGTCGAGATCGGCGTCGTGGGCCGCATAGACCACACCCATGCCGCCCTCGCCCAGCTTGCTGGTCACCGTGAAACGGCCAATGGCGGCGAGCGCGACGGCACCGCGTGCGTCGCTTTCGAACCCGTCGTCCGACAGCTCGAGCTGGGTCACTGGTCCGGTGCGGTCCACGTGCGCGCGCATCATCGCACGCGAACGCGGACAAAGCGCATCAGCGACGCACTTTCGCCCGCTGCGGCTGCGGCTGCGGCTGCGGCTGCGGAGCTTGCGTAGAGGAGATCAGGCCGAGTCACCTCCGTGGCGGCGCTGCGCCTATTGTGGTTCGGTGAGACGCATCGAGTTTGTGCGGGCAGTCCTCGCGAGCGTGGGCCTGCTGGCGGGCTGTGGCGACGACTCGGCGGGGCGCGGCGCCGATCAGGGCACGTCGCTCGGGAGTACCGGAGGTGCCGACACGACGCCCACGGCGTCGACGAGCCCCACGGCCGACTCCTCGGACACCGGGATGACCGGCGCGGTGGCCGACATGGGCGTGCCCGTGGGCCCGACGTGCGACGCGGCGCAAGACACCACGGCGCTGCAGTTGCTCGGCATGGGCGCGGGTGTCGGCATGGGGCCGGCCCCGGGCCTGGGCCTGGCCACCTTCACGCTCGAGGCGTGGATCTTCCGCGACGGCTACGGCACCACTGCGAGCTCGGGCGTCGGTGGCATCGTCGGCGAGCCGCTGGTGGCCAAGGGTCGCGGCGAGTCCGACGGCAGCAACGTCGACTGCAACTACATCATGGCGATCGATGCCCAAGGGCGGCTGGTCGCGGACTTCGAGGACGCGGCCGCCGGCCTCAACCATCCGATCATCGGCGCCACGTCGATCGCGGCGAGCAGCTGGCACCACGTGGCCGCCGCCTACGATGGTACGACCTGGCGGTTGTTCGTCGATGGGGTGCAAGATGCCAGCGTGGCGGTCGGCGCCGCGCCCCGGGCCGATAGCATCGGGCACTTTGGCATCGGCGCCGCGTACGACTCGATGGGGATCGCCGCGGGCTCGTTCGACGGGCGCATCGACGACGTGCGGGTGTGGAGCCGTGCGCTCGGCGAGGTCGAGCTGCAGGCGGGCATGTTCGGACCGCCTGCGGACGCCACCGGGCTGGTGTCGTACTGGCCGCTGGACGAAGCGCCCGGGACCACGGTGGTCGACCTCGTGGGCGGTCATGACGGCGAGTCGACCGGTGTCGCGTGGAGCACCGACGCTCGCCCGGTGCGATCGAGCGTACGCCCCGCGGCTCCGGTGGTGGTGGGCCCGATGTTGTCGTCACCGGCAGCCCAGACCGAGCTCGAGGTCGGCACCTTCGATGTCGATGGCGACGAGATGGTGGTCGAGTTCTTCGGTCGGATCCGACCCGAGCTCGAGCGGTTTTCGGTGGTCGTGCTGCCTGACACCCAGTACTTCTGCGAGGAGTCGCACGGCGGGGTCGCGGAGATGTTCTACGAGCAGACCCAGTGGATCGTCGAGAACGCCGAGCTCTACGACATCCGCGCGGTGCTGCACGTCGGCGATCTCGTCAACAACGGTCACCAGTCGGTCGACGAGTGGCTCGTCGGTCAGAGCGCGCTCGAGACCCTCGAGCAGCGAATGCCGGAGTACCCCTCTGGGATCCCCTACGGGATCGCGATCGGCAACCACGATCAGGCCGAGAACTCGCTACCTGGCGAGACCGCGTTCTACAACATGTACTTCGGTGTCGATCGCTTCACCGGTCGAGACTACTACGGTGGTCACTTTGGCGAGCACAATGATGCCTCGTACCTGACCTTCGCGAGCGGTGAGCTGAAGTTCCTCGCGGTGTTCTTCGAGTATGATCAGCCCGGCGAGCCGGTCGGCAACGACGGGCCCGATCCCGAGGTGCTCGCGTGGGCGCGCGGCGTGGTGGCCGCTCATCCCGATCATCTCGTCATCGCCGTCGGCCACTCGTGCATGCCCGGCACCGGCCCGGGCTCGGGCGTTCCCACCGTCGACACGCCGTTTTCGACGCAGGGTCGCATTCGCTGGGAGACGCTGCGCGGCGAACCCAACCTGCGGCTGATGGTCTGCGGCCACGTCGAGGACGAAGGTCGGCGCACCGATGTTGCTGCCAGCACGGTGCACACCCTGCTGTCGGACTACCAGTTCGACGACTTCGGTGGCTCCGGCAAGCTGCGGCTCATGACCTTCGACCCCGGCCAAGGCGAGCTCGAGGTTCGCACCTACTCGCCGTACTTCGACCAGTGGTACGAGACCGACGACGCCCACTTCGTGCTGCCGATCGATCTCGATGGCGGTGGTGGCGAGTTCGAGCTCATCGGTACGGTCGAGCCCGTGGCGCCCGGCGAAACCGCGAGCGTTGCGTGGCCGGAACTCGTCGCAGGTGCGCGCTACGAGTGGTTCGCGCAGGCCGATGACTGCACGCACACCACCGTGGGCGAGCGCTCGTTCTTCGTGGCGCGCTGACGCCTTGGGCGTTTCAGTTCGCCGCCGTCGTTGCCGCGTCCGCCACGACTTGGCAGTTGCCCAGGCCGCAGGAGGACTTGTAGGTGATCTGTCGATCGCAGCCGCTGGCTCCCCAGGTCGTGTTGTTCACGCCCATGAAGCTGTGGTCGTCGCTGATCTTCTGGACGGTCACCTCCTCGCGGCTGCACTTGAGGTCGAAGGTCGCGCGCTCGATGACCTTCTGGCTGGCCTGCTCTTGTTGTTTGTGCGCGCAGGCCAAGGAGAGCAGCAAGATGAGCGCGGCGAGTCGGTGGTTGTGGGTCGGAGTGAACATGTGCGGCTGGGTGTAGCGCCCGCCGCTGACGCGGACATCGGAGGATCGTCCGAGGACAAGGGTGAGACCAGTCACGTCACGCGCGTCGATCGACCGTCAGCCACGCCTTGCGCCTCGCACCACGCGTCAAGGCCCGCGCAGCTCGATCGACGCCGCGTAGCCGCGCGCATCGTCGGGCTCGAGGCGTACACGCACGTCACGACCGAGCGCCTCGATGAGCGACCAGGCAAAGCGCACCGGACTGCGCTGCGTCGATGCGGGCACGCGTGGCTCGGCCGGAGTGTCGCGTTGCGATCCGAGCCACCGAGCCACGCCACGGTGCGGCGCGTCGCTGTCTCGACAAAGCCACATCGCGACGGCCAGCCCGTCGTGATACGGCTGCAGCGAGGCGGGCAACGGCTCGTCGGACAGCACGAGCAGGACGTGCTCGGTGCCACAGGCGAGCAGCGCCAGCGCCTCGAGCCAGGCCGCCGCGACGGTGTGCTGCCCCGCGCTGACCGTGGTCGACCAACCGGTGTGTCCGCAGGCGATCGCGAGCTGCCCGATCGCGGTGTTGTGGACGCTGCCGGCGAACCGCAGCGGTGACAGTGCGCCGTCGCCCTCGTGCATCATGTCGAGGAGCTCGACGGTCGTGGCGATCTCACCCAGAGCCGTGCCGTGGACGATGGCGGCGTGGTCGAGCGCCAGGCCCCCGCGGACGAGCTCGCCGGTGACCTCCGCGACGATGCGCGTTGCCAGGCTGCAGCGGCGCCGCTGGGCTACCGGTATCAGCTCTGCCCGCGGCGCACCGCGCTCGGCGGTCCAGCTTGCGGTGGCCCGGATGAACACGTCGTTCATACGAGCCCGATGATGACCGCGGCATTGCTGCCACCGAAGGCGAACGAGTTCGACATCGCGTACTCGCATTCGAGGCTGCGCGAGTGGGCGACGACGTCGATGCCGAGCGTGGGGTCGACGGGCGTGCAGCCGAGGCTCGCCGGCAGCTTGCCCTCGATCAAGGCCAGGGCCGTGAGCACGATCTCGGT
>CANLQR010000275.1 GCA_947492135.1 Deltaproteobacteria bacterium
GGTTCGGATCGCCAGCGGTGCGACGGTCGCGGTCGGCACTCCGCTGGCGGTACTCTCGGCAATGAAAATGGAGACCGTGGTTGCGTCGCCGATGGCCGGGGTCGTGGACCGCGTGGTGATCTCGGTGGGTGATACCGTGGCGCCGGGAGACCTGCTGTGCGTGATCGCGCCGCTTGCGGCCGCTACGCCGTGAATCGCGGCTTGTGGGGCGATCACCGGGCGCCGAGCAGTACGCCGCGATCGGCAAGCTCCGCGAAGAGCATCGCCGCCTTTGCAAGCTTGTCATCGTCGAGCGGCTCGCCCAGGGCCTGCGCCGCGACGGACAGGCCTCGACCGAGCGGTTCGTTGCCGACCGCGAGCGTGGCCATGACGCTCGCTGCCCACGGGGTCAGCTCGAGGTACCGGACCTTGGCGTCGGCGTCGCGATACACCAGCAGGCGGGTCGGTTCGGGCTCAGGGTCCGAGCGATCATCGGTCGCATAGGGCAGCCTGTGGACCGCCCAGCCGTACTGCATCAAGCGGGTCGACCCGTCGAAGACCAAGGCCGCGTCGAGGGCGAGTGGGCTTCCGGTCGGGCTTTCGCCACCGCCGGGAGCGTTCTTGACCTCGCCTTCGAGCAGCTCGTGTCGCGCAAGATCGCCGAGATAGCCCGGCAACGAAGCGTCGGCCTGCCAGCGCGGCACGACCCACGCGACGAACTCGCCAGGCACGTCGCGCAGATACGGGCTTGTCGACGCGTGCTCGGCCATGAACGCTGCGAAGTCGGCGATGAAGGGTTCCTTGCCGCGGCGCGCGGCCGTGCGGGGGATGAACTCGCGAGTCGCGGCGCGCAGTCGGTTGTGAACGAGCGTGCGATAGATCAGAAAGCGCTGCGAGCCGCGCGCGAGCAGAGCCTGCGCATCGGGGCCCGCGACACCGAACTCGGCCAAGAACCCAACGGCGTCGCGGGTGACGGCCTCGGGGGCGTCGAGCCGTCGGATCGCCGCGGCCAGCGCGACCATCGTGGGTTCACGCGTCGGTTCGCCCGTCGATCCACGCGCCTCAGCCATGACGCGCGACCCCTTGCTGGCGCTGCCAGCGACCGACCGCGGCCTGATAGACGGTGTCGATGCGCGCGACCTCCTCGAGCAGGGTCGCTAGTGGCGGGATGTCCGAGTCGCGCTCGAGTACGACTGGCTTGGGGCCCGTGCGCTCGATGACCCACGCCAGCATGTCGTAGACCTCCTCACGCACCTCGTTGCCGTGGGTATCGATGATCAGATCGTCTTCCCAGCGGTCGTGGCCGGCGATGTGGAGCTGCACGACGCGCTCGAGCGGGACCTTGGCGAGCCACTGGTAGGGGTCGAATCCGTGATTGCTCGCGTTCACGAAGATGTTGTTCACGTCGAGCATCAACTGGCAGTCGGCGCGCTCGAGCACCTCGACGACGAAGTCGGGCTCGTCCTTTTGCGGCATGCCAAGCTGCAGGTACCAGCTGACGTTCTCGACCGCCATCGGTCGACCCAGACGATCCTGGGCCTCGCGAACGCGTTGGGCGATGTGGATGGCCGATGCGGTGGTGAAGGGCACGGGGAGCAGATCGTGCAGCAACACCCCATCGATCCCGCTCCAGCACAGGTGGTCCGAGTGCCACGGCGCGTCGACCCGCCCGAGAAATTCGCGGAGGTCGGTGAAGTAGCCGTCGTCGAAGCGGTCGGGGCTGCCCAGCGACATCATCAAGCCATGACTTATGATGGGGAATCGCTCTGCAATGGCCGCGAGCCGGCGCGGTGCCTTGCCGCCGCGGTGCATGTAGTTCTCGGGTGCGACCTCGAGAAACGCGATCTTGCCGTCGGCTTCGCCGCGCTCGACGCGTTCGATGAATGCGGCCCTCAGCCCGAGTCCGACCCCCGTGATGCCGCTGCTTGGGTTGCTCATCACCATCCAACTCCAGATGCGACGAACCCGCGGCACCGATGAGTACCGCGGGTCGTGTTCGCGAGTGCCCTGTCGCCGGGCCAGCGGGCGTCACCGCCTGCCGACACGCGGGCTCCGATGGAGCCCGTGCGTCGGCGGTTGATCACTGGGGCTTCTCGCCGCAGGAGGCCTCGGGGGTCTTGCCTTCGCCGCAGGAACCCTCGGCCTTGTGCTCGCCCTTGCCCTCGCCGCAGGAGCCCTCGGTCTTGCCCTCGCCGCAGGAACCCTCGGCCTTCTTCTCTCCGCAGGACGCCTCGGCACCCGTGGCCGCACCGTCGCCGCCGGGGGTCTCGGTGGTCGGCTTGTCCTTCTCGCAGCCCGTCATCATCAGCGAGCCCGAGCCAAGAAGTGCGAGCGTTGCGGCGATTTCCTTGATGTTCAGCATGGTCTTGTTTCCTGTAGTCCGGTCGAATCCGTGTGAGGTCGGTGGTGCAATCGGTTGATCGCGCTTGTTGTTACGCCGAGCTCGCCGTTTGGGATCGCGGGGAGCTTGGCTTGGAGGCAGAGAAATTCATATACTGAACACGCGAACAGTTCAACCGCGCAGGGGGCCCCTCGTGGCCGGTGGTGGGCCTCCCACAGTTTTTCTGGCACCTGGGTTGGTGCAGGGTCTGCGGTCGATCCCGACGTACGATGTCGGCAGTGGCGAACTTGGGTCCTTCGAGCCGAGTCGCACTCGGTGTGCTCGCGGCGCTGACTGCGATCAACTTCGTCAACTACATCGATCGGTACGTCGTCAGTGCCATCGCCGAGCAAATCCGCGTCGAGTTCGAGCTCGGCGACGACGTGACCGGACTGCTCGGCTCGACGTTCATGATCGTCTACACCGTGGTCGCTCCGATGTCGGGCTGGCTTGGTGATCGGGTTCGACGCGGGCGCGTGGTGGCGGTCTCGGTCGGGATCTGGAGCCTTGCAACCATCGCGAGCGGCAGCGTGGATAGCGTCGAGGCGCTACTGGTGTGCCGGGCGCTCGTCGGGGTCGGCGAAGCGGGCTACGCAACGGTTGCGCCGTCGATGATCGCCGATCTCTTTGCGCCTTCGGAGCGCGGTCGAAAGCTGGCGTGGTTCTACCTGGCCACTCCGGTCGGCAGCGCGATGGGCTACCTGGTCGGCGGGTGGGTCGGAGAGTTGTCGGGCTGGCGCACTGCGTTCTTCGTCGCTGGTACCCCGGGCATCGTCCTGGCGCTGGTGGCCTGGTGGATGTACGAGCCGCGTCGCGGTGCCCACGATGGCGTGGCCATGACCGCACCGGTTTCCCTCGCCGTCGCGTGGCGCACGATGTTCGCCTCGTTCGAGTGGCGGGTGACGACGATCGGCATGACGCTGATGACCTTCGCGATCGGCGGCATTGCGTTCTGGATGCCCACGTTCTTGCAGCGTCGCTTCGACCTCGGCGCCGGATCGGCGAACACCCTGTTTGGTGGCGTGACCGTGGTCGCGGGGCTGATCGGGACGCTGGCTGGAGGTGCCCTGGGCGACCGAGCGATGCGGCGTCACCGGGGTGGCTACTTCGAGGTGAGCGGCTACGGGCTGCTGCTGGGTGCGCCCTTGGTGTTGATCATGCCGCTGGTGCCGAGTCTGGGTGCCGCGCTGGCGTGTGCGTTCTTTGCCGAGATGTTGTTGTTCCTCAACACCGGCCCGCTCAACGCGGCGCTGGTTGGCTCCGTGCCGCCGTCCATGCGCGCGATCGCGTTCGCCCTCAACGTGTTCTGCATCCACGCCTTCGGTGACGCGGGGTCACCCTGGCTCATCGGCGTGGTCAGCAACTACGGTGAGCTGGCCTGGGCGATTGCCGGTTGTTCGATACCGATCGCGCTTGGGGGTGCCGTCTTGACCGTTGCCGCCAGACGGATGCGTCGGGCGGATTCGTAGTCCCACCGGATGGACTCGCTAGAACGAGCCTTGGAGCTCGAAGATCAGCCCTCGGCCTGGGGCGTTCACGCTCGAGCCGTGATAGCGGTAGGCGCTGTTGGCGAGGTTCTCGACCACCATTCCGACCAGCAGATTGGGCTCGAGCCGATAGCCGGCGCGGATGTGCCCGGCGACCCAGCCGGGGGTGCCGCCATCGGGAATGCGATCGTCGTTTTCATCGACGGGATTGAGCCGATCCTGCACCCGCGCCCAGCTGACCACACCGATGATGTAGGGCCCCCACTCGGTGCTGCGCCAGCCGAACTCCGCGGTGCCGTTGAGCGGCGGCACGCGCGATAGCGGGACCCGATACTGCTCGTCGGGTACGACGCCCCAGCGAGGATTGCGACCTTCTCCCCAGGCGTACGACACCGTCGCAGCCGCGCCGAAGTCGTAGGGCAGGTACAAGCGGATACCACCATCGATGCCGCGGATGACCGAGAGACTCTCGAGGTTGTCGAGGGTCACGGTGAACTTCGCGCCGCCGCATATGAGGTCGCCCTCGGGGCACTCGTCGCGCTCGGCAGGCCGACGCTGGATGTGGTCTGCGATGACGGTGTAGAACCCGAACATCCGCAGTTCGAGCCACGGCTGCGTGATGCGAATGCCACCCTCGAGCAGGGTGCTGTGCTCGGGCCGAAGAAACGCATTCTCGAACTGCGAGCCACCTCCGGTGGCCTGCCGGCTGGTGAGGTCGTCGACGTTGGGCGCCCGAAACCCCTGATCGACGCTGAAGGGAAACGCCAGCCACCGCAGCGGCGAGATCGTGATCCCGGCGTGGCCGACCGCGGTCAGCCAGTACAGCCGATGCGCCGGCGAGTTGCGGACCTCGGAATACGGCGCGCGCGACCGGACTGCCGCAACGCGCGTCCCCAGGCGCAAGCGCAGGACTCGTGTGAACTCGGAGTCGACGATGCCCCAGACGCCTCCCGTGAAGTACTTGGCGCCGTTGGTGTACTGCGAGATGTCGGGGCGCGAGGTCTGCGTGTCGATGAACGTGAGCGTGGCGTCGCTGCGCACCTGGTCGAGGTAGCCGTCGGCGCCATACGTCACGCCCACGCGGGACCACGAGGCCGGCGCAAACCGTCGGGTATGAATCGTCAGGGCTGTGCCGATGGTGTGGACGGTGTCGAGACCCGTACGGCGCGTAGACGAGTCCTCGCCGACTTCGAGATAGCGATCCTCGTGCTGGCGCTGGTAGCTCAGCGTGAGCGCCACCGACTCGGCGGCCGCCGGCCCGCCGCTATGCTGATACTTGCCGTAGACCAGGGTGCGGAACTGCTTGCGGTAGGTCAGACACTGGTCTTGCGGGGCCGTCGACTGCGGGCAGAAGTCGGTGCGCGGGGCGTCGCGTTGACGGTAGTCGTAGTACGCGACGGTGATGCGGTTTCTGCGATTGATCTCGCCGACGGCCCGGACGTCGCCGGTGAACTCGCGAAACCCCGTGCCGAGCTGGGTCTTTCCGTCGGGCGCAAACCGAGGCGGGACCTTCTGAAGCGAGTTGTCCGCGGGCTGACGGACCGCGCCGCCTGAGTAGAGCTGGTTGACATCCCGGTAGCCGAAACCACCGATGACGCCAACGCGTCCGAGTACACCCAAGTCGAGCTGGGCCCTGCCGCCGAGCTGCGCGTCGGCGGTGGTGGTGGCGAAGATGCCCTTGGCGTGGGCGGTGATGGGTCCGCGTCCGCGTTCCATGCTGGGTTCGACGGGCGACGCGAGGATCGCTCCCCCTAGCGAGTCGGCCCCATAGCGCGTCGATGCCCCGCCGCGCACGACCTCGATATGATCCACCGAGCGCGAGTCGACCGTAAAAAAGTACTGGTTGGGCCCCTGGCGAAACGTGCTGGTGTTCATGCGCACACCGTCGAACAACATCACCGTCTGCTGGCCGGTGAGGCCGCGGATATACGGCGAGGCCTGGCCGTGCGCGGTCTGCTGAACGAATACGCCCGGCTCACCGCGAAGTGCGTCAGGGGCCGAGCGGGGTAGCCGTTCGTCGAGGTCACGGCGCGTGATCACGCTGCCAGCACGGTCAGGCTCGGTGAGTGCGGGAGGGAGCTTGACGCGTACGATCCGGGCGCCCTCGCTCGGCGCCTCGGATCCCACGGGTGGTGACGCGGTCGGGTGTTTCGGGGTTGCGCCGGTGGTTGACGCGGGCACGACGAACGGAACCTCCGCGCTCGCCAAGGGCACGGGGTCGGTCGCTGGTTGCGCTGCCGTGGGTCCGTCATAGGCGCGCGGTGGGGCCGCAGCTACGGCCAACATCAGCACCAATACAAACTCCACTGCCACGCAATCTTGGCCCAGTGGGTTGGCGTTGTCGCCTGGGGAACTACCCTCGCTTGGCGAGGGTATCTACGCTATTCGTCGCCAAAGCCAGGGGCCTCGGCTCAGTAGCCCCACTCTTGCGACACGTCGCACGATTCACACTGGGGACACCCGAACGCGGCGTCGAGTGCAGCGATCCCACCGGTGAGGTCGTCCACCGACGGCGCGTCATTCGCCCACAGCGAAGTCAGCGTTGCCGCAGCCGCCTCGTCGCGCACCGCGGCCTCGGGGTCGAGTACCGGTCCGGCGACCTGGATGAACGCCCAGTTGGCATCCGCCTCGGAGTCACAGACTGCAGGCTGGCGCTCGAGGTGCGCGCGAACCAAGCGTGCCCATCCGTACCACGAGGCGTTGTCGAGCTGCTCGTGGGCCTCGTAGAACATTGCCTCGCCTGCGTCGCCGAGGTCCTCGAAGGCGGGGTCGCCGTCGGCCGGGAAGAGGTCGCGCCAGCAACGGATCGCGAGCATGCCGTTGAAGATCGCGTCGTCGATCGCGGGATCGATCTCTCGCAGGTTCGCGGAGACGCCGATGCCGGCCCCCTGCTCGGTTCCACCGTTGTAGTACGCCCAGGTCGAATCACAGTCTCCTGGGGCCAGGATGCAGCTCGCAGCTTCCTTGTAGATCGATATCCAGAGAAACCACTGGACCGCCGCGTCGATCCGGGCGGCATGGACGTTCGCATCGCCATCACCGGTCATGCCCGCGACGAAGGCCTCGTCGACGATCGGTTGAATCCTGGCCGGACCTACGCAGCGGTCGGGATAGTTGGTGGCGTTGTCGGCAACGCTGCACTGGCGGTCGAACGCCACGCCGGGATCCTGCTCGGCGGCGGGAATCGGAGGGTAGTGGGTGTCCTCGCGTCGGAGCACGCGCGACTCCAGACCATTGTCGGTGGCGTAGATCGCCCGTGCCGTCGTGAAGTCGTCGGCACTGGGGGTTGCGCCATTGCGCAGCAGCTCGATCATGTCCTCGTACGCCTCGACGCGCGCGGCGGAGCCAGGCGGTTCGTCGACCAGGACCCACTCGCCGCCGTCAGCGACGCACGCCGGATACGCGGCGCTGGAGTCGGGCGTGAAATCGCTGGCGAGCGGGGTGCAGCCGGCAAGATCGGGTGCACCGAAGTCGATGTCCTGCGGGCAACCGCCAGGCTCCGTGGTGCTCGGGTCGGTGTCGGTCGTGTCGGGATCCGTCGACATCGTGGTCATCGTCGTCGATGCCGTGGTGTCATTGGTCGTCGCGTCCGTCATCGTTGCCGAGGTCGGCGCCGTGGTGCTGGTGGGGTTGTCGGTGGTCTCGCCGCTCGAGTCGCTGTCCGCCCCCTCATCGCCAACACTGCCGCCACCGCAGGCGGGCGTCGCGAGTGCGAGCGCAAGGATGGTCAGTCGCGCGAGTTCATTGGTGGTCGTTCGCATCAAAAAACTCCAGAGTCAGGCGCCGCGGAATCGGCGAAAACGCATTGTTCCGCGAGCATGGCGAGTCGGCCGAGCTTGCGTAAGCGCAGAACCCCGCGTCGCGAAGGCGGGGGCTGACCGCGACCCGCCCGAGGGGAACCCCTCCACCGCCAGCGCCGGGCCAGATGGGGCCTCATCATCCGCCGCCGGGGGATCTCGGCGCGGGCGCGGCCCGCGGGGTCTTCTCGTGGCGGGCGTGGCGAGGCAAGCTCATGCTCGAGCTTCCTTTGAGCGACGAGACCGAGACAGGCTGCGACAGCCAGAGCGATGGTCTGGAGACGCGTCGCGTCAACCCCTCCAGGTCGGCGCGGGTCATCGGGGTCCCCTACTCAGGCCATCACACCGGCGAGACCCTGGGGCGGTACGTGCTGCTGCGACCACTGGGTGCCGGCGGGATGAGCGTGGTGTGGCTGGCGTTCGATCCCGAGCTCGACCGTCACGTCGCGCTGAAGCTGATGCACGAGGGCGCGCTGCCGATCGCCACGGGGGCTCAGCGACTGCTGCGAGAAGCCCAAGCCCTCGCGAGGTTGTCGCATGTCAACGTGGTCCATGTGTACGATGTCGGCATCGTCGGCGGCGAGGTCTACCTCGCCATGGAGCTGGTCGATGGCGTGACCCTCCGCGAGTGGCTGGCCGCGGCGCGTCGACCCTGGACCGAGATCCTCGCGACGGCGGTGCGGGCGGGAGCCGGCCTCGCGGCGGCGCACGACGCGGGCCTCGTGCATCTGGACTTCAAACCGACCAACGTCGTGGTCGGTCACGACGGGAGCGTGCGCGTCGTGGACTTCGGCCTGGCGCGTCCGCCGAGTGAGACTTCGAGACGAGAATCGGGCGAGCTGACCGAGTCGCGTCCGGGGCACCGCCTCCTGGGCGAGCGGCTCACCGAAGAAGGGTCGGTGCTGGGCACGCCGGGGTACATTCCGCCCGAGGTGATGCGTGGCGCGCCGGCAGATGGGCGCGCCGACCAGTTCAGCTTTTGCGTGACGGTCTGGGAGGCGCTGTTCGGTGAGCGTCCCTTCGAGCCGGACGCCAGGGGCGGCGAGCCGCTGGCCGCGGCGGGGTTGCGCCCCACCGGGCGGCCTCATTCGCGGACGACCCGCTCTGGACGGTTTCGGCCGAGCCCACTGGGCAGCGCGGTCCCACGCGTGATTCGCCAAGCACTCATCCGCGGCCTCTCGACCGATCCGGCCGACCGGTTCCCGTCGATGGCGCTGCTGTTGCACGCCCTGCGCCGACCCGACAAGACCCGTGTGGTGGCGTCTGCCTTGATCGGTGCGTTCGGCGTCGCGGGTGCGGTCGCTGCGTTTGCACCTTGGCCGCAACCGGTGCATCAGTGCGAGGCCGCCGCGCAGGCACTGCTCGAGGCCTGGAATCCCGAGCGCGCCGCTGCGCTGGAAAAGCAGTTCGTGGACACCTCCGCTCCATTCGCGGCAGACGCCTGGGCAGCGGTGAGTCAGGTGATCGATGTCCATACCCAGGCGTGGTCGCAGCAGGCCCGCGACGCTTGCGAGGCTCGCATGGTGCACGCAGAGCAGTCGGCTGCGACCTACGAGCTGCGCAAGGGCTGCTTGCTGGAGCTACGCGACCATCTCGAAGAGCTGCTGACCGTGTTCGCGAGCGCTGACGCGTCGATCGTCGAGCACGCGCTGACCGCTGCTGTGGGCGTCGGCGATCCCTCGAGCTGTGCGGACATCGAGAGCCTCCATGCCAAGGCCTCGCTGCCGACCGATCCAGTGTTGCTCGCCCGTGTGGAGGAACTGCGTCTTGCCACCGTCCGTACTCGCGTGATGCTCGACTCGGGGATGGCAAATTCCGCTTGGGTCGCGATGGTGCCGCTGCTCGCGACGGCGCGCACGATCGACCATCCACCGACGGTCGCCGCGCTCGTGCGGCTTGCGGCCGCGATTCGGACCGCCCTGGGGGATCCCAACCGGTCGGTCGAACTCCTCGATCAGGCGCTGATCATGAGCGAGGCCGCCGGGCTCGATGAGATGCGGTTCTTGATCTACGGCGATCTGACGTATGTCGTCGGCCACCAGCTGAGGGACCGCGAGCGCGGCGAGTCGTTTGGCGGGACTGCGATGTCCCTACACGCGCGGATCGGAGGAACCCCCGACCAGTTGCGACGCCTGTTGGTCACGCGGGGGATTCTCGCGAGCGGCGGAGGCAACTATCAGCTCGCGATGCAGTTGTATGCCGATGTGCTCGCCATCTCCGAGGCCGACGATCCGGTCCTTCCGACCGTGTTGCTGGACATGGGCGGCGTGCAGTACGAATCTGGGCGTTTCGACTCGGCGCTCGACTACTACCAGCAGGCGTATGAGCTCCAGGTCGTCCGCTACGGCCCCAGTCATCCAGAGACCGCGATCATCCTCGAGAACCTCGGCAACGCGTATCAGGCGATCGGCGATTTCGACACGGCGCTCTCGTTCCACCAGCGTTCCCTCGCGATCCTCGAAGGCGCCGGCGTCACGACCGGCATCATTTTTGCGCACCAGCTCAACAACGCGGGCGTCGTCTTGTCCGGACTGCAGCGCTACTCGGAGGCC
>CANLQR010000276.1 GCA_947492135.1 Deltaproteobacteria bacterium
GATGGCGTCCATCCGCGCGCGGGAGTCCGTCGACTCGTCACGCTGGCTCGACGACGAGCCGTCTGCGCCGGACGACGACGCCACCCAACCAGCGCTGAGCCGTCGCGCGATCGGCACACGACGCTTGGCCCCCGAACTCTTGGGGTCACGCCCCGGTCCGACTCGGCCACCCCTGAGAACCACTCCAGGCCGGACGAACTGATCTGGAACGCGCGCCCCCAATCGGTCAAGCTGACGCGGTGCGGAACGCATGCGCCATGTTCCTGCTCGGTGCGGCATGCACGAGACCCAACCCCGCGTTCGGCACCGCCGAGGGCGAGGCGGGCGCCGACGGTTCGGCCACGTCGGGCAGCACCGCGACCTCCGTGGGCATGCTGACGTCGGCCTCCGACAGCATGTCCGGCGCAATGTCGACGTCCGCGGCCGAGGCGTCGACCACCGCCGACACCCGAGCCGAGGGCGCGACCGACACGGGCTCGACCGCGGGGGACTGCTGCGAGGTCGGGCCGGGCAACCCCGACGGTTGCAGTGACCGGGGCATCCGCGCCTGCGTCTGCGAAACAGTCCCGAGCTGCTGCGAGCGCTGGACGCCCGACTGTCGCGAAAAGGCCATCACGGGCTGCGGGCTCGAGTGCGCGACTTCCTACGACAACTGCTGCGTGCCTGGGGGAACCTGTGCCCGGCCGGAGATCGTGGCATGGGTGCAGGCCAACGGTGACGACGCGTGCACCGCCGAGGCCTGGGCAGGCGGTTGCGTTGTCGTCGCGGACCAGGAGTGCAATGCGGAGTGCTCGAGCCCATTCGACTGCTGTGAAGATCACCCTGACCCTGGCTGTGACGACGTCGCGCTGATGACCTGCGTGTGCTCGGATTTCCCCGACTGCTGCGCCGCCGGTTGGGGTCCCGAGTGCGTCGACGCGACGAACAACTGTGGTTTGGCCTCCTGCGGCGCTCCTGCGGCCTGCTGCCAGGAGGGCCCCGCAGGTTGTCTCGATCCCCGGCTCGAGACCTGCGTATGCGGCATCAACCCTGCGTGCTGCAACGATCAGTGGACCCTCGACTGCGTCGCCACCGCCATCGAGCAATGCACCGCGTGCACCGGCGACAATGCGTGTGACGAGCCGGCCCGGACCCCCGGTTGCAACGATGCCGAGGTCATGTTCGATGTCTGCTTCGTCGAGGGGCTCCCGCAGTGTTGCATCGAGGCGTGGGACCAGCTCTGCGTCGACACGGCGAACGCCGGCTGATCGCAGCGGCGAGACCTGTCGTCGCGATCGTCTCGGAGTTCCTCGCCCGTCACACCGCGACTCACTTCGGCGGTGGGAGCTTCTCGAGTTCCGCGCAGAAGAGTTCCTTGCCGCCGGTCGTCGAGTAGTGGCACATCCAGCTACAGACCTCGCGGTCGCGCTTTTCCGTGCACGCCGGGATCGCGAGTTCGGTCATGCGGCCGCAGGCCTTCTGATCGTTCTTCTCGCAGAGCTCACCGCACGCGCTGACCTGGTGCGAGATCGGCTCGGAGCCGCACTCGAAGCAGGTCTTCGAGGTCTTGTCGCAGCCCGCGAAGAGTCCCAGCCAGCTCTTCGCCGGCCGGTGGTTCCTCGAAGATGCCCGAATCGTGCCTGCTCCCTGCTCGTCGCAATACGCCTACTCCACGCGCTGTGCCGCGCGCCTGCGCATCGCCGTTGCGAACAGCCGCGCGGCGAACGGCAGATTGCGGACGAGGTAACGACGCGCGAGCTTGCGCGGCTCTTGCACGAGCCGATGAATCCACTCGAGGCCGTGGCGCTGCATCCACTCCGGCGCACGTCGCAGTCGGCCGGCAATGAAACCCAGACTGATGCCGACGCCGATGAACCACTTGTCGGGGAAGCGAAGACGCAGCGCCTGGGCGATGTACTCCTGCTTGGGCGAGCCGAACGCGATGTAGACGATGTCTGCGCCCGCGGCCTCGAGGTCGCGGGTGATCGCATCGAGCTCTGCCGCGGTCGGCGGGCTCGACACGCGCGGGCTCGAGAGACCCGCGATCACCAGGCCGTGATAGCGCGCGGTTAGCTCGGCGCTCGCGCCCTCGGCCGCACCCGGATCGCCGCCGAGCAGGTACAGCGACCGACCCTCCTGCGCCGCGCGCTCCGCGATCTGCCACACGAGCGTCGATCCGGTGACGCGCTCCGGCAACACGTCCCCCTGCATGCGCGCGGCCCACACCAGCGGCATGCCGTCCGCTACGCGCAGATCCGCCGCCCCGTACAGCGCCTCCATCCGGCTGTCGAGCACGTATCGGCGCAGGATGTCGAGGTTCGCCGTGACGATCCAGCCGCCCTTGCCAACCGCGAGCTCCCCGAACATCGCGTCGAGTAGTGCGAGCGAGTCGAGCACGTCGATCGACATGCCCATCAGTTCCACGGTTGGGTTGGTCGGCATGGTGGTCGCTAGAGCTCGTGGTCAGGTAGGCGATGCGCACAGACCCCTTCTTCATACCACCAAAGCTGGCCGCGAGGCATCGACGTATCAACGGGAACCTCGGACCGGTGTCACCTGACTACGAGATCACTAGGGTTACTGCAGAGCGCGTCGTTGCTGGGTCGGGGTCTGTCGTGACTCGGCGCGCGCCACCTGCCACTCCTACGCGCCGAAGCGTTTCTTGAGCCGCAGGAACCGCGATTCGTAGAATCGGAAACTGACTTCCGCGGCGATCCAGACGCCGAACGCGCCGAGCACGAGCCCGACCACCGGATGTCCGAGACCGATCTTGCCGGCGACCGCTCGCGCAGCACCCAGACATGGCTGCTGGAAAAGATAGATGCCATAGCTCAGCGCCCCGATCCGCGCGATCGGGGTCCAAGTCAGCAACCGGCGCAGGCCGTGGTCCTCGCGCACCACACATGCCGCCAGCAGCAGGAACATCAGCACGTGGATTCCCAATCGCGGCCTCGCCAATACGCTGCTGCTGTCGGGTGAGTACGACGAGGCCCTGCGGCAGCATCGTGAGGGACTGGCGATCCAGATCGCCGCACTCGGGCCCGATCATGCCGAGGTCGCGGTCACGCGCAACAACCTCGGCGGCGTGCTCGATAGCATGGGAGACCTCGAAGGCGCGCGCGAGCAGCACGCGATGGCGCTGGGCACCTTCGAGAGTACGCTGGGTTCGAACCATCCCTACGTCGGGGTCACCGCGGTCAACGTGGGCCGAGTCGACGTGCGCCGCGGGGACCTCGAGCGCGCGTTGCCCGAACTCGAGCGCGGACGGGCCATCCTCGAGCACGCGCTGGGCTCCGCGCACCCGCACGTCGACTTTGCCAGGCTCGGGCTCGCGGAGCTCGAGCTCGCGAGGCATCGACCCGAGCGCGCGCTGGCGGTGCTACCGGTCGCGCGAACCGAGTGCGGCGAGACTGCTCGGACCCTTTGCGCGGAGCTGATGTTCGCGCGAGCCAAGGCCCAACACGACAGCGGTGACGGTGCTGCGGCGGACCAGGCCGCTGCGGCGGCGCTCGCGTTGCTCGGTACCACAGTGGCCGATGCCGAGCTTCGTCAGCGGATCACGGCCTGGGACGAACGCCGGCTCGACGCCGTGGTCGCTGGGTGAGGGACCACCGACGACGCGCCCCCGCAGCTCAGCTCACCGTGACACGCCGAACCCCTTTGGCCTCGAGCAAAGCCGGCAATCGGGCGCGCTGATCACCGGCGAGCACCAGGTGCTCGCCCTCGACGCCACCTCCGCAGCCGAGCACCCGCTTGAACTCGCGGCACCACGCGTCGGCGTGCTCCGCCGACAGCCCGAGCTGCTCGATCACCGTCGCTTCCCGCCCGCCTCGACCGGCGCGCTCGTAGCGAACCACCGCGCGGGCCGGACCACGCGCCGCGACGGCGTGCGTCGGTGCTTCGCCCACGGGGGCCCGCTGGCCCTCATGCAGGTCATCGCGCAACCCGCCGAGCGCCGCGAACGGATTCGAGGTCAGCGGCTCGAGGGGCGGGGTTGCGTGACGCTTGGCCATGACGACCCCGCGATGGTACTCGCCTCGCGGACGCGCGCCGGTGTTTCGCCACCTCCACCGCGCGTGGGTAGCAGCCACGATATCCTCGCGCTGGTGTCACCGCGCCCCGTCATCCTCGCTGCCCTGCTTGCCCTCGCCCAATGCGAGCACGCCGGCTCGCGCGTGCCGGGCACCACGGACCCCGAGCCCACCGCGGTTGCGGCCCCGATACCTCCGCGGCTGGTCGTGCTGATCGTGATCGATCAGCTCCCGAGCTGGTCGTTCGATCCGCAACGCGGCGCGCTCGAGGGTGGCATCGCACGCATGCTGGCCCGCGGCGCCTACTGGCCCCGCAGCGCCTACCCGTACGCCACGACCCACACCGCGCCAGGGCACGCGACGATCAGCTCGGGGACCACGCCGTCGGTCCACGGCATCACCGCCAATCGCTGGTTCGACGCGACGCTCGGTCGGCAGCTCGCGGTCGACGACGATCCGAAGGCCAAGGTCTTCGATCCGCGCGGGAGCGGAACGCTCGACGACGGGGTCTCCAACGCGCGCCTGCAGGTCCCCGGGATCGCCGATGCGCTGCACGCCAAGCATGCGACCAGCCGCACCATCGCGATCGGCTGGAAATCGCGCGCGGCGGTGACGGTGCTGGGCCGCGGCGTCGACCTGCCGTTGTGGTTCGACAACGGTGCCGGCGCGCTGACGACGAGCCGTGCGTTCACCGAGCAGCTGCCGCGATGGGTGCAAGAGTTCGCGGCACGCACCCCTGTCGCCGGGCTGACCTCGCCGTGGACACCGCTGGATGCCAAGCGCGTCGAAGCACTCGCGGGCGGCCCCGATGCGGCTCCCGACGAGGCGGACCCCCACGGCCTCGGCAAGGTGTTCCCCCACCGCGCGGGCGAGATGAAGTCACCGAACAAGGCCCTGGCTTTCACGCCGCAGGCCAACACCGTGCTGGTCGACGCCGCGCTCGCAGCGATCGCGGCCGAGCACCTCGGCGAAGACGCTGCGCCCGATCTCCTGGCGGTGACTTTCTCGCCGCATGATTTCGCCGGCCATGCCTGGTGTCAGGAGTCGTGGGAGCGCGTGGATCATCTTCTGCGGATCGATCGCGATCTCGCGCGGCTGTTCGACGCGCTCGACGCCAAGCTCGGCCGCGACGCGTGGGCAGCGGTGCTCACGAGCGACCACGGCGCGCGGCCTTCCGGCGCTCGACTCCAGGCTCGAGGCCAAGTCGCACCGCTGTTCTTCACCCAAGAACTCGAGACGCTCGCCGAGTCGGCCGCAGGCGACGCCTTGGGACCCGGCGACTGGGTGCTCGGGGTGACGACCACCGAGGTCGAGATGACGGCGGCGTTTGCCGCCCGCACCACCGACGACCGCAACCGGGCCTTGGCCGCCGTCATCGCTCGATTGTTCGACCGCGGGCTGCTCTCGGTCCGCCGCACCGATTCCTTCGACTCGACGCAGCCCGGCGCGTGCGTCGGCGACGACGTTTCCGCGCTGGTCTGCCGCAGCATCCATCCCAAGCACTCGAGCGACCTCTATCTCGTCGCCCCCGAGTGGGCCCTGATCAACGACGACACCAACGAGTGTACGGCGCACGGATCACCTTGGGCCTACGATCGCGAGGTGCCCGTCGTGGTGATGGCGCCGGGCTACGAGCCTGGCGTGCGGGACACGACGCCGTCGATGCTCCAGCTCGCGCCGACGCTCGCCGCGATACTGGGCGTGCCACCGCCGGCTGCAGCACTGGCGGCCCCGCTGCCGCCGCGACGCTAAAGATCCACGGGTCATTGCGCGGCCCACCTCGCGGGGGTTTCGTGCGACTGTTCCGCCGCCATGGCCGGACATGATCTCCATACCGCGTTCATCACGGGAGCCTCGTGCGGCATCGGTGCCGCGCTCGCCAAAGCCCTCGCCCGCAGCGGACTCCACGTCGCGATCGCAGCGCGGCGTGAGCCCGAGTTGCAAGCGGTCGCCGAGGCCATCGCCCGCGAAGGCGGCCGCGCGACGGTTGTCCCCGTCGATGTGTCCGACCCTGTGGCCGTGACCACGGCCGTGCAACGCACCGCGCGCGAGCTCGGCGGCCTCGACCTGGTGATCGCCAACGCTGGCGTCGCCGCGCAGCGCCACAGCGCCAAGCTGCGGTGGGACGACTGCGCGACCATGCTCGGTGTCAACGTGATCGGGGCGACCGCCACGCTGGTCGCCGCGATCCCAGCCATGGTCGAACGCGGTCGCGGCCATCTGGTGGGCGTCTCGAGCATCGCCGCGTATCGCGGTCTGCCCAAGCTCGCGGTGTACAGCGCGAGCAAGGCCTACCTGAGCGCCATGCTCGAGGGCATGCGCGTCGATCTCGAACCTTGCGGCATCGTGGTGACCGATGTGCGGCCCGGCTATGTGCGCACGGCGATGAACGAGGGCGCCGGCCGGTTGCCGATGGAGCTGCAGCCCGAGCAGGCCGCACAGGAGATCCTCGACGCGATCCTCGCGCGCAAGGCCGTCCACGCCTTCCCGCTGCCGGTTGCCGCCGCGATGCGCTCGGCGGCCGCCCTCCCGCGGAGCTTGTGGACCCCCCTGGCACGCAAGCTCGTGTAGTACCTTTGCGACCGGCCCTGCAAACGAGGATCTGCCATGAGCGAGCACGCAAGAAACGCCGCCAAGATCGTGGCCCAACGCGCCCCCGATCGATCGCCACGCGTCGGTATCGTCCTGGGCTCGGGCCTGGGCGGTTTGGCCGACCGCATCGAGAACCGCGTGGTCATCGACTACGCCGATCTGCCCGGATTCCCGGTTCCCAGCGTGCAAGGCCACGTCGGCCGCCTGGTTCTGGGCACGCTCGGAGGTGTCGAGGTTGCGTGCCTGCAGGGGCGCGTGCATCTCTATGAGGGTCACCCCGCGAGCACGGTCGTGCCGCTGGTCCGCACCCTGCAGTTGCTGGGTTGCGAGACGTTCGTGGCGACCAACGCCGCGGGCGCCCTCGACGTCGACGCGGTACCGGGCAGCTTGATGCTGATCGTCGACCACATCAACATGCAGGGGCAGAACCCGCTGGCTGGCCCCAACGACGAATCGTTCGGCCCGCGATTTCCTGCGATGAGCGGCGCCTACGATCTGGGATTGCAGCAGCGCCTGCGCGAGTCCGCCGCGCGGCTGGGCATCGCGCTGCGCGAGGGCGTCTACATGGCGCTGTTGGGGCCCTGCTTCGAGACACCTGCGGAGATCCGTGCGTTCGCCCGGCTCGGCGCCAACGCGGTCGGCATGTCGACGGTCCCCGAAGTGATCGTCGCGCGGCACTGCGGCATGAAGGTCGCGGCCATCTCGGTGCTGACGAATCTCGGTGCGGGACTCGCCGACGAGATCCTGAGCCACGATCAGACCCTGCACTTCTCGGGCCTCGCCGCCGCCGACCTGCAACGCCTGGTGATCGAGTTCCTCGGCTCGACCTGAAGGCCCCTCGCCCACCCCCGTCGGGCCCCCCAAGTGGCGCTCGTTGGGTTTCTGCTACGCTTCGCCCACGTTGGATCCGCCTGTGACTCGCCGATGGCCGCGCGTCGTAGTCGGCCTCGTGTTGCTGGCGATCGTCGTCGCGTTGCTCGCGTCGGGCGTCCACCAGTCGCTGTCGCCCCATCTGATCAAGTCCCGACTGCTCGAGTCGGGTCCCTGGGGCCCCCTGGCGTTCGTGGTGGCGTTCGGCCTGCTCCAGCCGTTGGGGCTGTCCTCCCACGTGTTCATCGTCGCGGCGAGCTTGGTGTGGTCGCCCGAGCTGGGCATCGCGCTGTCGTGGCTGGGGACGTTGCTCGGCAGCTCGGTGGCGTTCGCATTCGCCCGCTGGATGGGCGGCGAATGGGTGCAGCGGCGCTTGCCCCCGCGGTTGCGACGGTGGGATGACGCGCTCGCCACGCGAGGATTCCGCACCGTGCTGATCATGCGGCTGCTGCTGTTCACCTTCGGGCCGATGCAATTGATGTTGGGGGTGTCGACGGTGCGCTTCGTGCCGTTCTTGGCCGCGACCGCCCTCGGGGTGCTTCCGCTCATCGTGCTGGAGAGCTACGTCGGCGCAGGGCTGGTCGCCTGGCTGTTCGGATGAACCGTATCGGGCGCTTCGCCGGGCCTTGGCTTGGTTGGCTTGGCCCTGTTCGATCCCCCACGGATCCGGCAGAATCCACCTCGCGAGAGCAACGGCATGGTTTCAGGCGACAAGCCCAGTCCCACACCAGGCCAGATCCGGCCGGTCCCCAACCTCGCCCCCGAGTCCACGCGGCACCGCGCGCGGAATCCCGGCATGCCGCTGGAGCTCGACTGGGTCCGTGATGTCCGCGTCAACCGCAGCGCAGTCGAGCGCCGCGCCGCGACCATCGGGCCCCGACGCGGCGTCAAGAAGGACTGGCAAGCCGCCTGGCTGCTGCGGGCAATCCGACTGATGGATCTCACCACGCTCGCGGGTGACGACACCCCGGGTCGTGTGCAGCGGCTTTGCGCCAAGGCCCGCCGCCCACTCGAGCAACACCTCGTCGACGCGCTCGGCGTCGGTGGCCTCGACATCCGCGTCGGTGCGGTCTGCGTCTATCACGAGATGGTGCCGACGGCCGTCGCCGCGCTCGCCGGCAGCGGCATCCCCGTGGCTGCGGTCTCGACGGGCTTTCCCGCGGGTCTATCGCCACTGGCCCAGCGAATCCGCGAGATCGAAGCCAGTGTTGCGGCCGGCGCCGACGAGATCGACATCGTCATCACCCGCGCCCACCTGTTCACCGGCAACTGGCAGGCGCTCTACGACGAGGTCAAAGCGTTTCGCGAGGCCTGCGGCGAGGCGCACATGAAAGCGATTCTCGCGACTGGCGATCTCCGCGTGCTTCGCAACGTCGCCCGCGCCAGTCTGGTCTGCATGATGGCCGGCGCCGACTTCATCAAGACCTCGACCGGGAAGGAGGCCCAGAACGCCACGTTGCCGGTCAGCCTCGTGATGGTCCGCATGATCCGCGAGTATCTCGAGCGCACCGGCATCGAGATCGGCTTCAAGCCGGCCGGCGGCATCAGCCAGGCCAAGCAGGCCCTGGTCTACCTCGCGATGATGAAGGACGAGCTCGGCCGGGCCTGGCTCGAGCCCGAGCTGTTCCGTTTTGGCGCGTCGAGTCTGCTCACCGATATCGAGCGTCAGCTCGCGCATCACGTGACCGGGCGCTACTCGGCAGCGTATCGGCATCCGCTGGCGTGAGTCCGGCGCGGGGCGGATCGCCGACGCGGCCGCCAAAGACCCCGCCCGGGCCGCGGACGTCACCGCCTAGAAAGCCCACGGGCACCATTCCCCGAGCGTCGTGCATGCGGCACACTTTGGCGCGAGCGGGCGCAGCCGCCCGATCCCAAAAGAGGTGCCCATGAGCAGCGTCGCCGAGATCTACGAGAGCATGGAGTACGGACCCGCCCCCGAGTCCGCTGCGGCCGCGTACGCCTGGCTCGAGAGCCACGCGAACCGCTTCGATCTGTACATCGGTGGCCGCTGGGTCGCCCCGGCACAAGGCGGCTACTTCGCGACGATCGATCCCGCCAAGAACCGCGAGCTCGCCAAGGTCGCACAGGCCAACGCCTCCGATGTCGACGCCGCAGTGGCTGCCGCCCACGCCGCGCAACCAGCATGGGCCGCGCTGCCCGGACATACCCGCGCCCGCTACCTGTACGCCATCGCGCGTTTGATCCAGCGCCACGCACGATTGCTGTCCGTGGTCGAGACCCTCGACAACGGCAAGCCGATCCGCGAGACCCGCGACATCGACATCCCGTTGGTCGCGCGGCACTTCTACCATCACGCCGGTTGGGCGCAGCTGATGGACACCGAGCTGCGCGGCTATCGACCGCTGGGCGTGGTCGGCCAGATCATCCCGTGGAACTTTCCCCTGCTGATGCTCGCGTGGAAGATCGCGCCCGCCATCGCGGCGGGCAACACCGTGGTGCTCAAGCCCGCCGAGTTCACGCCGCTGTCGGCGCTGCTGTTGTGTGAGCTGTTCGACCGCGCCGGGCTGCCGCCGGGCGTCGTCAACATCATCACCGGCGACGGCAGCACCGGCGCCGCGCTGGTCGATCACCCCAAGGTCGACAAGATCGCGTTCACCGGGTCGACGGAGGTCGGTCGCATCATTCGCAGGGCCACCGCCGGTTCGGGCAAGCACCTCACGCTCGAGCTCGGCGGCAAGTCGCCG
>CANLQR010000277.1 GCA_947492135.1 Deltaproteobacteria bacterium
GTCGAGAACAGGGCGATCGAGAGGGCGGTGCGGAAGGTACGTGCCATGGTCGAATCTCGTAGGCTTAGGTGGGACACATGGCCCTTTGGTTCACAGACCTGCTGGGTCGTACCCGCGGTAATCCTCACGCAAGCCGTAGGCGATCCCGGTCTTTCGGGTCATTCGGCATGCACAACTACCATTCAGGCATGACGCGATATTGCTGAACTACTCGATGGTAATCGGCCATACCGCATTTTGACCGTTCGATCCGCGGATTCGGATCCAGGCGATGAGATCCCCGCGGCCGCTGCGAACGACTGCGCGAAGTTCGCCGAGGAGGTCGCCGAGGGCTTCGATGTCCTCCACGTCGCGGCCCAGGAGTCCGAGGATGACCCCGCCACGCACGGCCTCGCCATAGCGGCCCAGGCCTCGTGAGTCCACCGCGGCCCCGATCGTCGGATGCGCAGCGCTTCGATCGAGGCGGACCCCGAGCACGACCTCGGCATCGATGAACGCCTGATCACGAGCACTCGCGGCGCCCATCTCGACGACGACCCGCTCGACCTGAGCGTCGCGCACGAACGCGACCTCGAGACGCTCTCCCGGGAAGGTGGCGCGGACCGACTCGACGAACCACCGGCCCAGCGACGGCGCATCGGCGGCCTCGGACATCGTGTCGAGGCGCGCCCCCCGAACCTCGACCAACACGTCGCCATCACGCAACCCTGCGCGGGCAGCCGCGCCCTCGGCCTGAACCTCGGCGACGACCAGCCCGGCCCGATAGCCCATCTGGGTGACTTCGTTCGGGACCACGCGATCCAGCCCCAGCTGCATCCCCATTGCGCCCGAGCGCCGGCCCGAAGCATCGGTGATGGCGTGGAGAAAGCCCCGCACATGATCGACCGGAAGCGCGAACGCGATGCCCTCCGCCGCCCGATCCCTCGCGGCGACGATGCCCACCAGACGGGCGTCCAGTGTGAATAGCGGCCCACCGGAGTTCCCGACATTGATCGACGCGTCGAGCTGGACCAGCGGCGCGGTCGAGCCCCCGACGCCACCGCGATCGAGCGCCGAGATGATCCCCGCAGACACCGAGTGGGAGAGGCCATGAGGATTGCCCACGGCGAACACCGCCTCGCCCACGCGGAGCGTCGACGAATCGCCCAGCGTGGCCGCCTCGAAGCGCTCGTCCGCGGCGGCCACGAGCCGCAGCACCGCAAGATCCTCATCGCGATCGGCAACCACGACGACCGCCGCGACTTCGCGACCGTCGGCAAAGCGCGCGCGGATCGCCGGCACCTCGCCGCCGCCGCTCGCGGTCACCACGTCGCCCACGACATGCATGTTGGTCACCACCCACCCCGCCGGATCGACGATGACGCCCGCGCCCGCCCGCGTTGGCGTTCGCAAGGAGACGACGCTGCCGCGGGTCTGGGCCACCGCCTCCGCCAGCGAAGGCGCCGCAGGGGCCACCGCGGGCACCACGACGGCAGGCGGCGTCACGGGCGGCGGCGGGCGATGGCCCTGCCCGAGCATGACCGCCACGGCCCCGAGCAGGACGCCTGCGAGTCCTGCGCTTGCCGCGAGCCAGCCCGTGCGGTGGGTCTGCGCGCTGGGTTCCGATGTTGGGGCGCCCATGACCGCTGGCATACCGTAGCAGGCACCGGACGATTTCCGGTCGTCGCGGAGGTTTGACACCGACCGGACCCCCGGGTAAAGACTCCGCGAGTTCAGTTCAATTTGAAACGAACCACAGATGCGGTGCCCGACCCCGCGGGCCAGTCCCACGAGATCCTGCTGCGCGCCCAGGACGAGCTAGCGGACGTGTTCGGCAACATCGCCGCGTTCTGGGGCTTCACCCGCACCCAGGGCCGAGTGTTCGGGCTGCTGTTTCTCTCGCCGGAGCCACTGGGCCACGCCGAGGTGAGGGCCCGGCTGGGCGTTAGCGCAGGTTCGGTCAGCATGACGCTGACCTCGCTGCAACACTGGGGCGTCGTGGAACGTCACGGGCGTGAGTTCGTGGCCCAAACCGATTTCTGGCAGATCATCACCGGCGTGATGCGTCGCCGCGAGCGCGCGCAGGTGGATGATGCGATCGCGCGCGTGCAACGAATCCTCGATTTGCTCGCCGAAGCTCCCCCAGGTTCCCCTGCGATCGCGTTCGCGCGCGGTCGCATGGGCCAGCTGCACGATTTTTTCCAATTAGGGCGCCGGTTCCTCGACGCCTTCGTCGCCCGACATCGCCTGTCGGGCCTGATTTCATCCATCGCCCAGCAGGCCACGCGTTTTCCGGCGCTGCTGCGGCACTGGGGGCAAGATGTCCGAATTGGCCCGTGATCTGGCAGCGACGGCTGCCGGGTTTCTTCCCTCCGTCGTTCCGCTCGGCGGTGCGTCAGCCCTGCTGCTCGACGCGGTGGCGCTCGTCGCCGACGATCTCGAGCTCGCCGAGCGCGAGCTCGCGCGACTCCTGCAGTCCTCGGTTGCCGTGATCCCGGAGGTCGGCGGTCACCTCGCGTTCGCGGGAGGCAAGCGATTTCGACCGCTGCTGACGGCTCTGTGCGCGAGTGCGGCGGAATACCGATCACCGTCACGCATCACCATCGCCGCCGTCGGCGAGCTGTTGCACACCGCGACGCTGCTGCACGATGACGTCATCGATCGCGGCGAGTTCCGTCGCGGTCGCGCGACCGCTCGCATGCGCTTCGGCAACGGCATGGCGGTGCTCGTGGGCGACTTCTGCCTCTCCCGCGCGTTGCAGGCCGTCAGTACGACGGGCGACCTCGGAGCGATTCGCAGCATGTCCGACACCGTGACGCGGATGGCCGAGGGCGAGGTCGCGCAGCTGCAGGCCTGCGGTGATCACACCCTGAACCGCGAACGCTACGCGATGGTCATCGAACGCAAGACCGCAGCGCTGGTGGCGTGGTGCACCAGCGTCGCGGGTTTGCCCGACCCGCGACTCGTTGGGCCGCTCACCCGCTACGGCAACGAACTCGGGTTCGCGTTCCAGATCGCCGATGACGTCCTGGACTTCCAGCGTTCGACAGCAATCGGGCCCGGCGAGACCGGCAAAGAGGCGGGCCAGGACCTCCGAGATGGCAAGATGACGCTGCCGCTCATCCTGGCGTGCGAGGCCGATGCCGGCCTGCACGCCCGAGTACGCGCGGCGCTGCAAGGGCCGGCTCCGATGCCGCAAGTCACCGCCCAAGCCTTGTTGGAGGCAGTGGTGGAGTCGGATGCGACGTCCAGAGCCGTTCGCATCGCGCAGGACCACGCCCAACGCGCCTGCGAAGCGCTGTCGGCCCTGCCGCCGTCTCCGGCCCGCACCGCGCTCGAGCAGGTCACGACCTACGTCGTACGGAGGTCGCGATGACCGACACCTCAGGAACCTCCGTCGCCGTGGTCGACGCACACGGCGCCCAAGTCCAGCGAATGTTCGGGCGCATCGCCCACGGCTATGACCGCGCCAATCGGGTCATGAGCCTGGGCATCGACGTTCGCTGGCGTCGACGGGCTGTCGCCGCGCTGCTCGCCCACGTCGAATCGGGACGTACTGCCGTCGGTCTCGACCTGTGCGCGGGCACGCTGGACAGCACGCTGGCCATCCACCAGCGGTTCCCCACCGCCCGCCTGATCGCCGGCGACTTCGTCGCGTCGATGCTCGAGCACGGCCAGGCCAAGCTCGTCGGTGCAGCCAAGGATCGCATCGAGACCAAGGTGATGGACGCCCATGCGTTGCCGCTGGCCGACCGCGAGTGCGATGCGATTTTCTGCGCGTTTGGCATCCGCAACCTCTCGGATCTGGCCCGCGCCACGGCCGAACAGGCCCGGGTTCTGCGCCCGGGCGGCAAGCTGGTGGTCCTGGATTTCTTCCGCCCCGAGCGCTGGACCACCAAGGTCGTGCATGCGGTCTACAACCGCGGGATCTTGCCGTGGGTCGGTTGGGCAGTCACCGGCGACCGCGAGGCCTACCAGTATTTGCCGCGCAGCATCGGCAAGTTCGACAGCACCGGCGAGTACGCGGCGCGGCTGTCGGCGGCGGGCTTCGTCGACGTGCAGGTCGAGTCCCTGACGCTGGGCATCGCATCGATCATCCGCGCAACCCTGCAAGGCCCGACATGAGCGCGCGACGCATCGTCATCGCGATCGGTGGGGCCTCGGGCGCCGTGTATCCTCGACGACTGCTGACCCTGCTGGCGGCCGCACGCGGCGGCACTTTGCCCGGCGTGGCGGCCAACCCCGAGCTCGATGTGCACTGGGTCGCCACCGCCAATGCCGAGCTGGTTTGGCAGCAAGAGCTCGGCGAGCCCATGCCCACGACGATCGTCGGCACACGGCGGTGGGACAGCCGCGACTTTTCCGCACCGTTCGCGTCGGGCTCGAGTCCGCCCGATGCGGTCATCGTCGCGCCCTGCTCCATGAGCAGCCTGGCGCGCGTGGCCCACGGCGGTGGTGGTGACCTGGGCAGTCGCGCCTGCGAGGTCGCGCTCAAGGAACGGCGCACGCTGATCTTGATGGTCCGCGAGACGCCGCTGTCGCTGGTCCACCTCCGCAACATGGTCGCGGCGACCGAGGCTGGCGCCATCGTGCTTCCGGCGATTCCGTCATTCTATGGCAACGCGACCTCGCTAGAGGCCGCGATCGACACGGTGGTCGTCCGCGCGCTCGATCGCGCAGGCGTGTCGCTGCCGCTGTTGCGGCGCTGGGGAGAGCAGCTATGACCGAGCCTACGACCCGAGTGCTCACCCCGCGAGGGACGGGCGCGGCAACCACGACGGCCGCTTTGCTTGCCGAGCCGCCAACGGTCGAGGCACTGCTCGCGTTGGTCGACGAACCGCTCATCGCAGCGGCCCGCGGCCGAGCACGCCGCGACGCACTGCTGGGTCGGCAGGTCAGGATCGTCGCGCGCCCCTCGATGGCGACTCCTGAGGTTGCGGCGATCGTCCGCGCTGGGGTCGTGAGGCAGCTCGAGCAGTGGCCCGTGGCTCGCGGTGGTTTGCAACCCGGAGACCACCTGGTGATCCAGGTCGGGACAACGCCTGCCGAGCGCGAACGCTACGTGCGATGGCTGCATGAACTCGCCCGCCACGAGCCGCCGCGCTTGGGCCTGGCGGCTTGCTCACGCACGGCGGCGGGGTTGCACCCGCTGTGGTGCCTCGCGGTCGCGCGGCTATGCCTGCCCGCGCAGGTTTCGATCGAGGCACGCCACGATCTGCTGGGCATTCGCCTCGCCCAGATTGCCCTGGGCTTCGGTGCCGATGTGCTCGCGGGGCCCATCGATCCCGATCGCAGCCTGCCGCTGTGTGGCGTGACTCGCCCCGACGAGAACACCGCATCCGGCCTGTGTACGCTGATCCGCCACGCCGGACTGCACCCCGTACTCGATCCCACAACACCGACAACGCCCAAGGTCTCGCCATGACTCGCGACGACTCCCGCCTCGACGAAATCACCCGCAAGCTCGACGATCGTACGCCGCTGACACTGGCCGACGGCGTGTGGCTCTACGGCTATCCCGACCTGTGCGCTCTGGGCAGCCTCGCCAACCGCGTGCGCGAGCGTCTGCATGGCGACCGGACGTATTTCAACATCAACTTTCACATCAACGCGACCAACGTGTGCCACGCAGACTGCAAGTTCTGCTCGTTCGCGCGACTGCAGCCGGGGATGCCGCAGGCCTACACCATGTCGATCGACCAGATCCGCGACAAGCTGATCGAGCGTCGCGGCCAGGCGGTCACCGAGATTCACATCGTCAACGGGCTCCACCCCGATCTGCCGTGGGAGTACTACCTGGACACCCTGCGCGTGCTCAAGGCCGAGCGCCCCGAGATCCACCTCAAGGCCTACACCGCGGTCGAGATCCATGACTTCGCGATCCGCTATGGGCGCAGCTACGAGCAGGTGCTCCGCGAGTTGATCGACGCGGGGCTCGGCAGTCTGCCGGGCGGCGGCGCCGAGATCTTCGCCGAGCGCGTGCGCCACAAGATCTGTCGCGACAAGGCCACTGGCGACCAGTGGCTCGACGTGCACCGCCAGGCCCATCGACTGGGCCTGCGCACGAACTGCACGATGCTCTACGGCACCATCGAGACCCTCGAGGAGCGCGTGGATCACATGCTGCGGCTGCGGGCCCTGCAGGCCGAGACCGGCGGATTCCAGACCTTCATCCCGCTGTCGTTCCACCCCGATGGCAACGACCTCGGCAAGCTGCCACCACCGACCGGAATGGACGACCTGCGCACCTATGCGGTGGCGCGCCTGATGCTCGACAACGTCGCGCACATCAAGGCGTACTGGGTGATGCTCGGCATCAAGACCGCACAGATCGCCCAGAGCTTCGGCGCCGACGATATCGACGGCACCGTGCAGGAAGAAAAGATCTACCACATGGCCGGCGCCGACACCCCGCAAGCGCTGTCCCGCGTGGACCTCGTGCGACTGATCCGCGAGGCTGGCCGGCGGGCGATCGAGCGCGACACCCTCTACAACGTCCTGTGGGAAGACGACGGCGGCGCGCTTGCAGGCGTACGGCTCGACGCGAGCGTTCCCCACTGGGCCGCCGCGCGACGCCATCTGCCGATCGTCGAGAGCCCTGAGCCACTGGGCCCCGGCGGTGTCGCGTGAACTCGCAGACGCCTGCGCTGCGCGTCCTGGGCGTGTCGTTTCTCAACGCCCGCCCGCTGGTCGCCCCGCTGCGGACCGACCCGCCGCTTGGGCCCGACGGCACCGCGCTGTTCACCGTGGACGAAGCGCTACCAAGCGTTTGCGCCCAGGCCCTCGCCGACGGCCGCTGCGACATCGCGCTGGTCCCGGTCGCGACCCTGCTCGACCACCCTGAGTGGGAGGTGGTCCCCGACATCGCCATCGCGTGCCGCGGTGCGGTGCAGACCGTCGTCGTCGCGGCCGAGCGACCGCTCGCGGAGCTCTCGCGGATCCTGCTCGACGATGCTTCGCGGAGCTCCGCGCTGCTGCTGCGGGTCCTGCTGGCGGCCCAGGGATTGACCCCGACGCTCGAGGTCGTGCCCCACGGCGAGGGCGCCGCGCGGGTGGGTCAAGGCGTCGGCGCACTGGTGATCGGAGACGCGGCGTTCGGCCTGGCCGAACGCTTCTCCCACTCGGTCGATCTCGGCGCGCTGTGGTTCCACACCACCGGACTACCCATGGTGTTCGCGGTCTGGGCCGCGCGCCCGGGCTGTCTGCGACCAGAACACCTCGAGGCACTGCTGGCCGCCAAGAACCTCGGCTTGCGACGCATCGAAGAGTACGCGCGGCAGTATGCCCGCGAACACGCCGGGACGACCACGAGTCTGCCCGAGTCGGACTACGCGACCTATCTGCGTCGCGCGATCCGCTATGGGCTCGATGCCTACGAGCGCGAGGGCCTGGTCGAGTACCTCAGTCGCGCGAGCAGCTTGCTGCAGCGCCCCGAGGGCGACGATACCGCCCATGTGCGCTTCGCGGATGCCGGCTACGCGCCGCTGCGCGCGGCGGTGGCTACCGGCACTGCGAGCCCGGTGTCGGTCGGGCAGATCCTCGACCGGGCGCGCCGCGGCGAACGGCTCGGCCTTCGCGAGGGCCTGCTGCTCTACGACGAGGCCGACCTCTTGGAGCTCGGAGCCGTCGCCGATCTTCGCCGCGCCGCCCTGCACCCCGAGGGCATCGTTTCGTACATCGTCGATCGCAACGTCAACTACACCAACGTCTGCACGGCTCGGTGCAAGTTTTGCAACTTCTACACGCCACCGGGCGGACCCAACGGCTATGTGCTGTCGCGCGAGATTCTCGCCGAGAAGTTCCGCGAGACCGAGGCGCTCGGTGGCATCCAGATCCTGTTGCAGGGCGGCCTGAACCCCGAGCTGGGACTGGCATGGTACGAGGAGCTGTTTCGCTGGACCAAGGCCAACTTTTCCCTGCGCCTGCATGCACTGTCGCCCACCGAGGTGATTCACCTCGCGAATCTCGAGGACCTGACGATCCGCGAGGTGCTGATTCGGCTGCGCGCCGCGGGCATGGACTCACTCCCCGGCGGCGGCGCAGAGCTGCTGCACGACGAGATCCGCAATCGCATCTCGCCGTTCAAGAACACCACCGACGAGTGGCTCGAGGTCATGCGTCAGGCCCACATGCTCGGCATGAAGACCACCTGCACGATGGTCTTCGGGTTCCAGGAAACCGGCGACCACATTCTCACCCACTTCGACCGATTGCGCGCCCTTCAGGATGAGTCGCTGCTGCGCGACAACGGCGGCTGCTTCACCGCCTTCATCACCTGGCCGTTCCAGGCCGATGGCACCCGGCTCAAGCTGCGCGACGACACCAGCGCGTGGCGTTACCTGCGCCTGCAGGCACTCGCGCGCCTGTACCTCGACAACATCCCCAACATCCAGGTCAGCTGGCCGACGCTCGGCGCCGAGGTCGGTGAGGTCGGCCTGCGGTTTGGCGCCAACGACTTCGGCTCGGTGATGATCGAGGAGAACGTCGTGTCGCAGGCAGGCGCGCACTTCATGCTCACCGCCGAGCAGATCGAACACCACATTCGTCAGGCCGGCTTTCGCCCAGCCCGACGCAACATGCAGTACGAACTGTTGACGGACACTCCAGTGGCACCAAGTGGCGCCAAGGCCTGACGACAATGGCCGCGCTGTCGCAACTTCGCGTCTTCGGCCAGCTGATCAAGTTCAGCCACACGGTCTTCGGACTGCCGTTCGCGCTGGCCGCGACCGCACTTGCGCACCGCTTCGCCACGATGGCTGGGCAGCCTGGGCTCGATGTCGTGCGGGTGGTCTTGATCGTGCTGGCGTTTGCGGGCGCACGATCGGCCGCGATGGGCTTCAACCGCATCGTCGATCGCGGCGTCGATGCCGCCAATCCACGCACGGCCGACCGCGAGCTGCCGCGTGGCATGATCTCGCTTCGGGCCGCGTGGGCGCTGACGATCGTCTCCGCGCTGGTCTTCTTGGGCGCGTCCGCGCTGCTGGGGCCCCTGCCCGCCATGCTCGCGCCCGGCTGCTTGGTCGTGGTGCTCGGCTATAGCCTGTTCAAGCGGTTCTCGTGGTCGAGCCACCTGGTGCTCGGGCTCGCGCTCGCGCTCGCGCCTGGCGGCGCGTGGATCGCCGTCACCGGCAGCTTCGATGGCGCCTGGGTGCCGTTGGCGCTGATGGCCGCGGTGGCGACCTGGGTGGCAGGGTTCGACGTGCTCTACGCCCTCCAGGACGAGGCCTTTGATCGGGCCCACGGCCTCCACTCGATCCCTGCGCGCTTCGGCACGGTCGGCGCCATCGCGATCAGCGCGGCGCTGCACGTCGCGACGATGGCCGCCTTGGTCACCGTACACCTGCTCGCCGATCTGGGCTGGATCCACGGTGCCGGGCTCGCCGTGATCGCCACGATCCTGGTGGTCGAGCACGCGATCGTACGACCGGGCGACCTGTCCAAGCTCGGTCGCGCCTTCTTCGATCTCAATGGCTGGGTGAGCGTTGGTTACCTTGCCGCGACCCTGCTCGACATGACACTGGCCTAGGACATCACGCGGCCGAGACCTCGGGCGCGCCGCTGTCGCCGCCAATGGACGACCGAGCGATCTTCCGTGAACACCCGACTGCAGGCTGCAAATCGCCGCATCGGCCCCACCACGTTTGACCGCGGACAGCGGTCCTGGGATGCTTCGAGACGGATGCGTGCCCGTAGTCGGTTGGTGACGCTGGTCGGTGCAGTGGGCCTGTGCGGCGGACTTGCCCTCGCGCCCGCATCCGCACACGCGGCCCAAGACGATGATCCGACGTTCGTCGACCCGCGCCGTCGACAACCGCCGCCCATCCATCGCTTTCGTCTCGGGCTCGAGTTCGCGTACGTCAAGCTCTCTTCGGCGATCGACGCCAACACCGGCAAGACCCAGCGCTTCCACTACATCCCGATGCTGGCCGACTTCGCCTACCAGGCGCAGTTTCTCAAGTACATGATGGTGCGACCCAGCCTCGGCGTCGGCCCCAACATCGGCAACACCCTCGAGGCGATGCCGGTGATCATCCACCCGCAGCTCCATGTGGGCTACCAGGGTTCGATCGTGGGGGTCGCCTTCGGCTACGGCTTCTTCCAGCCCCTGATCCAGCGCAAAGATGTGGTCAGTGCATCGCGTGGCGGCCTGGGCGAGCCTATCATCGTGAACAACCACCA
>CANLQR010000278.1 GCA_947492135.1 Deltaproteobacteria bacterium
TCGGCAAGCTGTTGATGTTCGGGTGGCTGCCGGTCCTGGTGTTCCAGCTCGTCGACTTCGCGCACCACCGGTCGCCGCGGTCGACGACGGCGGCGCTGCTCATGGCCTTGGCCGTGCCCGGCGAGCTGGCGGTGACCCACGCGCTGTTCGGCGACACGCCGCTGCTGTTCTTCACGGACCTCTTCATCGTCGAGCTGGTGGGGCTGCTCATCGCGCTGCCGCTGTTCGCATCGCTCGAGATGCTCGCGGTGCGACAGGTCGACCGCGAGGGGATCGCCGCGCTCGTCGTCCTGGCCGGCCTCGGCGTGCCGCTGCTCGTGTGGGTCGTGCTCCCGTTCTGGACCGGTCGCAGCGACGACCCCCTGTGGCTGGCCGGGATGGTGCTCGGCGTCGTGCTCGGCGTCGTGACGCGCTTTCGCGCAATGCGCGGGGGGCCGGTCGGCGGCGACGAGTTCGCCACGCCGTGGATGGTCCGTGGCTTCGTGCTGTGGGTTGTGGCGATCGTCGTCACGTTCTACGCGGGGTGACGGATGTTTGCGGGATGCCGGGTCGAGCAGAGCGCACCACCGCTGCGCCCTGGGAGCGACGCGAAGGCTCAGCTCGAGGGCGCGTCTGGCTTGGTGTTCTCGTCCTTGGGCAGGCGCCCGACGAGCTCCTGGAGTTCGCGCTTGAGCATCGTGCCCAGCTCGCCGAGCTGCTCCTTGGCGCGGCCCGTGGCCGCCTGAGCCTTGTGCTCGAGGTTGTGCAGCTTCGCTTCGAGGGTCGTCCACGCGTCCTTGGCGTCGAGCCCCCCGAGGTGGATGCGGACGCGGATCTCGTCGGCCATGCGGCGTAGATCGGGCAGGAGGGACTCGTGGTTGTCGCCGGTGGTGTTCACGGGCGGCAGTGTGCAACCGAGCGACGCCGGGGCAAGCGTGGGTCCTTCGTGTTGCGCGGACGGCGAAGGGAGGCGCATTCGCCCAGGTGTGGCGTTCATGCGCGCACACTTTCGGAGGTGCGTGCCGCGCGAGCGCCATGGTTCCGCTGCGCAGGGTCGCGTGGCATGCCAAGTGCAGTCCGGGCCGGCCACGGGACGCATCTCGCGGACCTCGAGAGCCAAGGAACTAAAACGTCATGGGAGAGATCGCGAACAAGGCCAAGGGTAGGATCAAGCGAGCCGTCGGCGCACTGACCGGCGACGAACAGCTCGAGAGCGAAGGCGCAGCGGACGAGCTCCATGGCGAGGCCCAGGGCGTCGTCGCGGACGTCAAGCGTGCGGCGAAGGACGTCGTGCGCACCGTGAAAAAAGCGGTGAAGTGACCTCGGCCTAACGAGACCTCAGCCGAGATTGGTGACGAGCCGCTTGGGTCCGTCGTAGCGCTCGAACAGCGCGCGGTGGAACCCGAGCGAGCTCGGCTCTTCGCGTCGAGCCCGACGCTCGCGACGCGCAGACTACTGATGCGTTCTCGGTGTTCACGCGGCCGTGCCACGACGACGTCGCTGCGTACGCCCTGGACGGATCAACGCGGGCGCGGATACCAACCCCCGTCGGCGCCGTACTGGTACAGCTCCCCCGTGTCCGCGAGCATGACGTCGCCGACCATCGGCGAGTAGACCGCGAGTGCCTGCTCGGCCTCCGTGATGTTGTCGGTGACCATCCGTGGGTCGCAGCCGAGCTGACCGGAGTAGCGGTACCACTCGATCGCGCGGGCGTACTGCTTGATGAAAAAGTACGCCGCGCCGACCTGGCTCGCCGCGATCGCAGCGTGGGCCGGCTGCGACTCGCAGATCGTACGGTAGGCATAGATCGCCTCGACGTAGCGCTTCTCCGCCATCAGCGTCGCGGCGCGGCGCAGGTCGTCGGTCATGCCTTGGTACTGCATCGATGTCAGCCTCGCTTCGTCGGGTCGCCCTTGCTCGTGTAAACCCGCGGCCGAAACCGCGGACACACCGCTGCACCTCACGGCATCGGCATCGGAATCGGCACGACCTCGAGTTCGACACCATCGAACTCGATCTCGACGCCAGGAGCCGCGCTCAGATTGATGAGCCGGACCTCGAGGAGCTCTCCGAGGTTCGGATCGTCCGGTGCGGCGACATAGCTGAGTTCGGTCTGCGCGAACTCGCCTTCGGGCACGATGATCGTATTCTCGTCGGCCACCAGGACCGTCGAACCCGCGGCGAGCTCGATGCGGTAGCCCGGGAAGCCCGAGAAGCTAAAGGGTCCATCCGGTGGATCCAAGGGGTCGCCGACGAAGACCCGTAGCACATACTCGGTGTTCGCTTCGAGTCGAGTCGCCAGCCGCTGCGAGAGTCCAGCCGGTATCCCTGCGTCCGTCCACAGGAACACCAAGGCGCCATGGTCGGCCACGGGAGCGCCGTCAGGGTAGAGATACGTGCCCACGCAGTTGATCGTGCCGACTGCGGTGGTGATGCCGTTCATCACGCCGGCGGGATCGTAGATCTCCCACTTCGCCGGCGGGGCGGGATAGTCCCAGGTGCCCTCGGGCAGCGGCATCTGCTCGAAGCTCCCGTTGGCGACGTGGACCGTCGGCGGTGGTGCCTCCCGAGTGGGGATGGCCGCGCCCGGGGTCTGTAGATCGACGTAGGCGACCTCGCCCGAGCTTCCGACCAGGAACAACGCGCGGGCGAAGGCGCCGTAGGCCTCGCCGACGCCGAACACAGCGTTACTCGGTGCCGTCTCGATCCCGGTGGCGATCGTCTCGACTTCGATCAGCTCGCCGCGATCGTCCATGAATACCCGCAGGAGCGCTGCCGCTGGCCCGCGGTCGACCGCGTAGAGATTGCCGCAGACGTCCATTGCAAGCCCATCGAGCGCGGCATCGAGCGTGGCCACCCTCACCGGCTGCCCCGGTGAGCCCGAACGCCCGATCGGCACCCGCCACAGCTCGCCAGTGTTGCCCCCACCGTAGAACACCAGCCCGCGCAACGGATCGTGCAGCACACCGTTGGCGGACGACAGCATCGCGATGTCTTCGGATGCAGCGCCGTTGTCCGCGAGGTCGAGGCGCTGCACGCTGTCGTCGAGCGTATCGGTGTACCAAGCCACACCATCGAGCCCAATGTAGACCCCGTTGGGTGTCGAGAGTCCGTTGACGAGCGTGGTCATCGTTCCGTCGGGTGCCATGGAGCGCAGCCGCCCGAGCCCATAGAACGCCAGCAGCAGATCGCCGCTGGGGGCGTAGCGAACCCCGAGCGTGGGGTCGACGAGTACCGGCGTTGCTTCGAGTTCGCGGACCACGAATCCGGGGTCTTCGATCAGCCCCAACGTGCCGCCTGTCACGTCGAGGCGCGCGAGCACAGCGCCGCTTCTGGCGATGAAGCCACCGTGCCCATCGGGTGCCATGTCCTCGGACCCGTCGTACCCGACCGGCAGGAACCGCAGTCCCGCGTTCACAACCTCGTAGGGCCCGCGGTAGAGGTCGGCGCACTCGGGCGGATACTCGATCGGTTGCGGAGGATCGCCGGTGCTGGTGCTGTCGTCGCCATCGTCCCCTGTACCGCTGCTGGTATCCGGATCGGAATCACCGGTCGTCACGGTCGTCACGGTCGTCACGGTCCCGGCCGAGCCCGTGATCGGATCGGGTAGGTCGCCCGACGATCCCAACGCGACCGGTTCGTCATCACCGACGAAGCGATCGAGCAGCCCGTAGAACTTCGACAGTCCGTCATCGGCACACTGAACGTTGCGCGCGGCCTCGTCCACCCTACAGCCGGAGAGCGAGGTCCACTTGCCGCGTCCAATCGAGAACTCGTGCTCGGAGATCCGGCCGACGTTGAGTACCGATGGGTCTTCGGGCATCGCCCCGCGGTAGCTGACGAGGGCCTCGAAGTTCAGAGGCATCGGGGGCGCGACCAGATAGGCGGCGCCGAACGCCTCGGGCGGAGCGTCGCTTGGGCTGATGCAGAATTGCTGGGCCTCGTCGAGCGCCTCGGGCTGGATCGCGATCGTCAGCACGCTATCGTGCGACTGCAGCACGCCGCCTTCGCGGCCGAGCGTCACGCAAGCCCTGGACTCGTGGTCCCCACAGCCATGCACCGCCATCAGCGACGCCGCGACGGCAACGCAGCCCAAGGCACCTGGGCTCCTCGGCAACGCGCCACCTGGTTTCTCGTGATGATTGGACCCGACCACGGCTTCGAAGACACTCGCAGCGGACGGCGGAGGATAGCAGGAGCGGCGAAGCAGAGCAACGCACGCCGATCCAACGCGTGTCGTCACCGCGGGCCTAGTCCACGGTTGACGACCCGCGGATGCCCACACGGCCCGAGCCCTCCGCAGGTTGCGCAATCCGGCCGACCGTGACCCGGCCCCGAGGTGAACAGTGGCGCGGTGGCCCAGATGCCATCGAGCGGACCAGCGGCTGTCGCTCGGTCCGTCGGTTCGCATCGATCGCGGAGCTCACCGACAGGTCACGGGATGTGCCAGAAGCTGGCCGCCGCTTCGGCGCGGAACTCAACCGTCGGACCGCCGCCGGGGGTCTGGTCGGTGTGATAGCGCAGCAGATCGTTGCCGCCACACTCGCCGCAGCTCCAACCCTGCGCGTACAGAGCGTCGAGATAGGCACCGGGCAGCTCGAGAGCGCCGACATCGGGCCCTTCGCACTCGATCTCCACCGACGAGATGCCACCATGCGTGCCGATCCCCGTCGTCATCCTCAAGTAGATGCGCGAGGTGGCCACCGGGTCGGACCACGTCAGCGTGACGGCCTCGCCCGGCATGCGCTCCTGTAGCTGCGCCGCCCAGTCTTGCGTGGGCGTCGGCGAGGTCACAGGACACACCGAGAGATCGAACGGCTCGATCACATCGCCGGCCGCGGTCAGCGTCAGCATCGAGAGCTCGGCGGGCGCTTCGCTGTCCCAAAAATAGTGATTGAACATGTCCTGGGCTAGCTCGATCACCTCGGTACCGACGCCCGAGAGCGTCACGGTCCCTGCGGAGAGCAGCGGTGCCGTCGTCACGCATTGGGCGTCGATGCAAACCCCAGGAGGCGCGCACATCGGGTCGCAAGTACTCGCCTCGTACGTCAGCAGTCGACACATGCCACTGCGCTCGGCTTCGTGGTGAAACTCGAGCGGCGGCCCCTCGGCGACACGACCGGTCAGCTGGCGATAGCCAATGCTGTTGCGCAGCTTGAAACGGCCCGGGCTCGGGGTGAAGATGGGTTCGGTTCCAGACCCCAGCGGGGTCGTGCAGGCGTCGGGCTCACCGGTCGAGTCCGACGAACCGCCCTCAGCGACCGAGGTGCTGCTCGGTGTGTCGGTGGTCTGGGCGGTGCCACTGTCGCCAGTGGTGCCGCTGTGGTCGCTTGCCGAGGGATCCGCACCGCACGCGGCGGTCGCCCAGAGCAGGGGGATCATGAGCAAGACATGGCGCATCCCGTCCGTAGTACACCGGCGGGCCAATCCGTCACGTCATCCGGCCGCATCCACACGGTACACCGGCGCCAAACCACCGCCGGGCGTGCGCATGTTCGTGGTCTGGCCGTGGTAGAGGCGCGCCGACACCAGCTGAACCTGACCGTCGTAGGCGAAATTGCGGATGTCGACCTTGAGCGTCCGAGGTTCGCCATCGACCATCACGACGCGATCGCTCGGAGCCACGATCCGCTGGGCCACGAAGTCGCCCGCGAGCACGCTGGCAAACACGCCCCTGGTGATCTTGTCGCCGCGGTAGGCCGCGCGGCTGCCGAATCCGTCGCGAGGCTTGAAGAACAGCGTCTTGCGCTCTGCCCACAGCCGCTCGCCGTCGCTCGGCCCGACGCGCTGGGTTCGCGGCACGTGGCGTTCGAGCAAAGCGCGATCTTCAGGCCCGACCCCGAGTCGAGCCAGCGCGTCCGGGTCGCTCAGCGTCACGAGCCGGAGCTTGTCGGCATACACCGCGTGCGCACGCGGGTGCGGCGTCACGACGGCCAGATCGCGTCGCAAGGCCTCCGCGAGGGGTGCGTGGGCGGTTTCGTCCAGCGTGAAGTCGGTGAGGCGGTTGTAGACCAAATCGACGGCGCCATCGGCATGGACCAGGGTTTCGCCCGCGATCGACAACTCCCGGGGGTCGCAGACGACCACGGCGATGCCGTCGGCGCGCAGGGCCTCGGCGAACAGCAGCATCTCCGGGTAGAGGAACTGACCCACCGGCTCGTCGTCGACGATCGCGATCCGTCGCAGCGGTGCCGTGTCCCTGGCGAGCGTCCACTCGTGGCGCAACATGTCCACGAACCCGCGCATCGGATCCGCGCCTCGATCGGCCAAGGCTCGGGTGACCGGCTCGCAACAGCTGCGCTGGGCCCGGCGCAGCACCGCGTTGAGTGGCCCGCCGCCGGCGTTGGTGTTGATCTCGATGAGCTGCGGACCCTCGGCCGACAGGTGAAAATCGAAGCCGAGAAACGCGCCACGATGGCGCGCGGGTACGCGCGCGTGGAGGTGGGCGTCGCGCAGGCAGAGATCGACGTAGGCCGGAGTCGAGACGACGCGTTCGACCGCGAGGATCACCGCGTGCATCTGGTCCAAGGCGTCGCCCGCGACGAACACTGCCGTGCCCGCGAACAGATGCGGGTGCGATAACGCCAGGGCATCGACGTCGACGGCAGCCCCCTGCTCGTGCAGCGTGCTAGCCAGCCGGGCGGCATCGATGCTCACGCAGTGGCACTGCGCGTTGAGGACGTCGACGAGGTGAGGAGTCGGGCTCACCTACTCTCTATATCGCAGGTGGACCCGCGGTCGACAACGATCGTCCAGGGCCCCGCCGCAGCGTGCTGCCTGGATCATGACGACGCAACTCGGCATGCCGTTCGTCGTATCGACGGAGATGGTGCTCGCGGCGTTCGGTGTGTCCGCGGGGGTCGGTGTCGTGTTCGGGTACTTGCCGGCGCAGAAGGCTGCGCGGTTGGATCCGATCGCCGCGCTACGCCACGAGTAGAGGCTCACTCCCGTGTCGCCCAGCACGTGGCCGGTGTGATCGAGCGAAAACCGCCCGGGCGGTGGCGCGCAGGTGGGCGACGGCGACACACTGGAGGTCTTTTGGATTGCGGTCGGTCGCTCGAGGTCTCGTCCGGCACCCGCGTTGCATCCGCTAGGCACGTGATGCCGCCCGTCGACGCATGGTCCCTCGCTGGTTTCGATGCCGCGCTGGTGGCCCAGACCTACCCCGGTCGACCGATGACGACCCACCACGTGCTCGAGCTCGAGGCGGTGGTGTCGATCGACCGCTGGCGGAGCGCCGCGGTGGCCTGGGTCGCGCACTTCCCCGAGCTACGCTCGGTCGTCGAGTTCGCGCCGCGGCTGCGTCAAACTGTGGTCAAGGTCGAACCCGCGGACATCCACGCGCGCGTCGAATCCGACGACGACGCCTCGGAGGAGGCGATCGAGCGGTGGATCAACCGATCGATCGACCTCTGGACGCCGTGTCCGTTCCGGCTGCGCATCGCCCCCGGCCTGGTCGCCGCGCAATCGGTGACGCTGTCGCTGCACCACAGCGTGACCGACGGCTCCGGGGCGTTGATGCTGTTCGACGCGCTCCTCGAGCTGGTCCAGGGCCACGCCCTGCCCGCGCGATCGCAGCGCCGGCCGAGCGCCGCCGTGGCCGTGCCATGGCGCGCGCTGTGGCGACGCGTGGCCGCGCTGTCGCGGCCACGCGCCGCCGTGCAGGACACCGTCGACACCGTCGACACCGACGCGACCGGCCACCGCGTGCTGGTGCAGACCCTCGACGCCGGATGTTGGCGAGCGCTGACAGAGCGTGCCCACGCGTGCGGCGTGACCCGCAACACCGTGCTGTGGCACACCGCGGCCCAGACCACCGCGGCGATGCCGAAGCTCGCCGACGCCGACGAACCGATCCGGGTGCTCGCCGCGGTTGATCTTCGCGCTGCGTTCGGCGTCGCGGACGACATGCTGGGCAACTGGCTCGGCACCATCGAGCACGATCTCGATGGCGACGACTCGGACGCGGGCCTGCGCCGTCTGCATGCCGCACTGCGCGAGCAGGGGGATCCCGCGCTCGCCCGTGCGACCCCGGCCGTGCTCGGCGCGCTCGTCGAGCACCTCCCGCTGGGCCTCGCGCGGAGCCTGCTGCGCTGGGTCGATTCGCCGCGGTGGCCCAACACCCACACGATCCTGCTGAGCCACATCCGCCCACGCATGCCTCACTGCTGGCCGACCGCCCTGCGACCGCGACGGCTGTGGTGCACGAGCCTGCTCCCGCGCAAGCCCGGCTTGGGCCTCACCGTCACGACGATGGGCGACGCGGTGACGATCGCCGCGTCGTGGCGCGCCGATGCGCTGCGCCGCGCCAGCGTCGAGGATTTCCTGTCACGGTGGACGGCGGCGATGGATCGGCCGCTTGGCCACCGCGCGGCGTCACCGTCGCCAGAATCTCCTGCATCTGCTCGAGCCGCGCGGGCTTGACGACGTATGGTGGGGGCAGGAACTCGTCGTCCAGCTCGATATCGCGGACACCAGCTCGCGTCAGAACTCGAAACTGCCGACGGACCCTTCGACGCTCGGGTTTTCGATATGGACCCACACTTCGGCCGAAGGCGCGCCGGACAAGGCCCCGCCCTCCGTGAGCCCGAGTGCGCCGCGCGCCTCGACGACGTCGCCGTCGACGAGCACCTCGGCGCGCCCGTCGAGCGCGCTGAGGCCCCAGCCACCGTGACCTCCAGTCCAACATGCAAACGACAGGCTCACGCACGCGCGATTGCTGCCGACTTCGCGCGAGATGTGGCCGGCGACGTAGCCGAAATCCCTGAGCGCCGTGATGTCGTCGCCATCGATCTCGAACAAGCTCGTCCCCGCCGCATCGCCGCGCGCGAGATCGGCGATGTGCCCGACCTCGTGCGTCGTGCGACCGAAGATGGACTTGGCTTGCACGACATCGAGCCCACCCGCGGGCACGCTGCCCGGACACGGAGCAGCATCCGCCGGTGGCTCGGTGAGTGCCGCAGGATCACAGAGCTGCCACGGGTCATCGGTCTCGTCGGTCTCGTCGCCCCCACGCGAACTGCCGGGTCCTGCTTCGTCGTCGTCCGAGTCACCCTCGTCGAGGGTCGCGGCCGAGGCACCCCCCGAGTCAGTGCCGCCTCCCTCGCCGATCGCGTCGCGGTGGCAGGCGCCCATCGCCATCCAAGCGATCCACGAGAGTTTCAATACGTTGCACTGCATGCTTGTCACCTGGACGCACCCTAGACCGCGCGCCGCCGTCCGGGAATCAACGAGTCGTGAACGCCGGCGTCAAGCCCCGTCACACGTTGAGGCCGCCGCGCGTTGATCGTGAAGGGCCCGCGTTGACACGCACGCGCAGGCACAGTCGCGCGGCTCGGGGCATGAGAAAGCATCGGCACTCCCGCTGGGTCGCGACCAGGCCGACAACTGCGGCGAGATCAACGTCTACGCGATGCACGACACCGTCAGTGGGGCGGAGTTCACGTTCGTCGAGTACGGTGCGGGCGACAGTTCGTTCGGTCGGGTCTACGCTGCGGGCACGACCACCGTCGTGGTGCGCGACCACGACACGGATCTTCTCGACTGCACGGTCGCGGGCTAAAGCGTCACGCTGACCGTCACAGGCCAGTTCGGCTGCGGCAAGGATCGGGCGCTGCTCGGGGAAGGGTTGGCGTGCGGGGCTCCGACCGACGCAGATCTGGGAAGTGACTGAAACGCAACCCTACTGAGACATTGGCGTGACACGTTTGCGGCTGGCCGCGCTTTTCATCGGCGCGCCGACTTGGTAGTGGCGTTCCATGTCGATCTCACGCCGCGAGCTGATGCGTCGGGCTGGTCTGTTGGGGGTATCCGCGGCCTTGGGCTGCCGCAATGACGGCGACGCCAGTTCCGAGGACGGCACCGGAGACGGCACCGGAGACGGTACCGAGACTGGCAGCGCCGACACCTCGGGTTCCTCGACCACGGGCGACGACGGGCTCCCCGACTATGAGTACGACGGCGATCTCGGGCCCGAGGACCTGTTCCAGCATGCGGTGGCCAGCGGCGATCCGCTGACCGACGCGGTGATCCTGTGGTCGCGGATCACGGGCGGCCCGGCCGAGGAGACCGAGGCCTTCTTCGAGGTCGCCCTCGATCCCGAGTTCACGATGAGGGTCGCGGCCGCGTATGTCCAGACCAGCCCCGATCGCGACT
>CANLQR010000279.1 GCA_947492135.1 Deltaproteobacteria bacterium
GATTGCAGCTGATCGGTCACCATTTGCGCAAGCCGACCGACGCGCTCGCCGATCGCCTCGCCGCTGAGGTGGCGGTCGCCCGCGCGGGCGCCAAGCCCAAACAGGTGGCGGGGCTCGCCCACGCGCTCGCGGTGACCTTGAATGCCAGTGGCGACCTCGCGGCTGCCGCCGAGCAGTTTCAGATCGCGATCCGCCAGCGGTTGGAAACCGACGGGCCCGACGACCCGCAGCTCGCCAACGCCCGCAACGACCTCGGGATCACGCTGGTCCGCCTCGCCCGCCACCGCGAGGCCCAGGACGCGTTTCGGGCCGCTCTAGAGAGCAACCTCCGATCCCTGGGGCCGACCCATCCGATGGTCGCATCGGTTTCGCTGAACCTCGGGAACGCGATCGCGGGGGGCCGCGGTGCCCCGGAGGAATCGGCAGCCCTCTACCATGACGCACTGATGATCCGCGAGGCCGTGTTCGGAGCGAATCACCCCCTGGTCGCCGAGGTCCTCGTCGCACAAGGGGCTTTGGCGCGACAGCAACACCACCACCTCGAGGCGGGCACGGCGCTGCGTCGTGCAGTGACGCTGTTCGGCGGCCCGCAGGCCGACGACCTCCGCGCCGGCATGGCGCTGAACAACCTCGGCGTCAGCCACCGAGAACTCGACGACGTTCCCGCAGCGCTCGAGGCCTTCTCCCAGGCGATCGCACTGTTTGTCCGCCTCGGTGCCACCGGACATCCCTCGATGATGAGGGCGTACTTGCGCAGGTGCAGTGCCTACGTCGCTGCCGCCGATGCCCTGGGCGCGGTGCACGATTGCGACACCGCGGTGTCGTTGATGGCTCGGCTGCCGGCCTCGACGGAGGCCGACGTCAAGGATCTTGCGCAAGCCCACGCGGGCATCTTGGTCGTGGCAGCGGCCAAGCCCTGAGCGAGGCCCCCTCCAGTGACGCTCTAGGGCGCGTGAGGCTCATCTTCTTCTTCGGCATACAGGCCCAAACCGCCGCACTCGCCGGCGATCAGCGCCGAAAGCACTAGCTTTCTCATCGGCGACGCCTGGGCAATGGGCGTCGTCGCGGTTGCTAGAATCTCGCCATCGTAGGGCGAGTGCTCATAGATGTTCGCGAGCTTGAACGTGTAGAGCAGCTGCGAGTCGAACTGCGTGACGATCTCGGGCCAGGTCTTGCCCTGGAACATGATCTCGCCATCGAAGATCCATCGCCCCACCGCGGTGAACAGGACCGGTCCACTGGGACCGCCCAACCGGATGCGGTCGGCCCCGTAGCCGCTTTCACGCGTGCAAACCACCGCTCCCGACGGGTCGTTGATGGTGGTTTCGGTCACTGTCATGATCGTCGGGCCAACCGGCGCGCGGCCGGCGTTCACCTGGGTGCCGATGGTGGTGTAGATGAGGCAGTCCTCACTCGCCGTGGAGGCGCCCTCGTACACCGCAATGTCACCATCGCCGGGGTAATCTGGAATGGAGGCTCCTCCGCCGGAACGCCAAACTTCCTCCATCTCGGCAAGGTCGGGATTCGACTCCGAAGCCCCGCATCCACATCCGATGGACACCGCCAATACCATGACATACCGCATATTTTGTAACCCAACATGCTTCGCTGAAGGCGCAAGTAAAAGTTATGCGGCCGTTTTCGGGACGCTAGACTACTAATGCAAACGATCTTTCGATCGTGACATCAGAGCAATGCGCCATCGAGCGTATTGACCGCGATCGTGACAGGGCCGTCGCCCACCGACCGAACCAGCATGTGCGCGCCAAAGCACCCTGTGGCGATCGGGACGCCGGCTTCGCCCACCGCCGCGCAGACCTTCTCGTACAAAGCGCGCGCCGCCACGGGCTCCATCGCGGCGTCGAAGCTCGGCCGTCGACCGGAGCGGATCGAAGCCAGCAACGTGAACTGCGAGATGAGCAAGACCGCGCCACCGACTCCGCGCACATCGAGATCCATCGGCGTGCGCGCGGGGAACAACCGCAACTCGACGATCTTGCGCGCGGTCGTACGCGCGTCAGCGTCGGTGTCGCCGACCTGCACCCCGACGTAGGCGAGCAGGCCACGCCCGATCTGGCCCACGACATTGCCGTCGACGGTGACGTCGGCACTCGCGACGCGCTGGACGATCGTCTTCATGACCCAGGGTGGCTCGGACTCGCGACCTCGGGCAACGCCACCGCATCATCGGGCGACCCACCTGGGGTCGCGGGTGCAAGCGCCCGAACCCTTGCCGGCGCGACCGCGGCCAAGGGCTCGCGAACCGACACGATCTCGCGCGACGTGATGGTGGTGCGGACCAAGAGTTCAGCCACCAGCCCTGTGCCGACGAACTGGATCGACGCCAACGTGAGCAACACGCCCAAGGTCAGCAAGGGTCGGGTGCCGATGGGCTCGCCCATGAACCACAAGATCGATAGGTACGTCAGCAACGAAAGCCCGATGAAGCCCGAGACTCCCGCGAGCCAGCCGAACAGGTGCAGGGGCCGGGTCCGGAACCGCGTGACCATCAGCACCGTCAGCAGATCGAGTGAGCCCTCGAACAGTCGCGTGGTGCCGAACTTGCTGTGTCCGTGGGTGCGGGGCCGATGGCGGATGATGAGCTCTTCGATGCGAAATCCCCGCTCGCTCGCGAGTACGGGCAAGAACCGATGGAATCCGCCGTAGACCGACAGCTCGCGAATGCAGTCGAGCCGATAGGCCTTGAACCCGCAGTTGAAGTCACGCAACGGCACACCGGAGGCCCTGCGCACTACCGCGTTGAAGACCCGGGACGGCAACGTCTTGCTGATCGGGTCGTGGCGGACCTGCTTGTAGCCCGACACGACGTCGGCGCCGGCGTCGATGCGAGCCACAAACTCGCCGATCAGCGAGGGGTCGTCTTGAAGGTCAGCATCGAGGGTGACGACGATTTCACCCCGGACGCGATCGAATGCCGCCGCGAGCGCCGGCGACTTGCCGTAGTGCTTGCGCAGATGCACGGCAAGGATCCGCGGGTCCTCGGCAGCGAACGCGTCGATCAAGGCTGCCGATCCGTCGGTGCTGCCATCGTCGGTGAACAGGATCTCGAAGCTCCGACCGGTCGCCTCGAGGCCCCGGACGAGCTCGTCGCGCAGCTGTGGCAGCGAGTCGACCTCGTCCCACACCGGCACCACTGCCGAGATTCCAAGCGACTCACGCACCACGGCCGTCACGTGGGGACAAAGGTAGCCCAGCTTGGCACCTTTAGCGGGCTGCTAGTGGGCCCGCCGTCGCGACCGCGCCACAACCATGGTCCACGGCGGCACGATCGGGGCCCCGACGATGTCGAAGTGTCGCCCCACCAGTCCGAGGAAACCCGCCCGTGTGAACTGCCCGATATGCTCGGGGTGGTTACCAAGCCTGCGCAGGTGATGGCCGCGCAGCAGGTTCAGGGCGCGAAACAGCGGTTCGTGGGGCACCGAGAGCACCACGTGTCCGGTGGTGAGCTCGGTCAAGACCTCGAGCATGGCCTCGGGGTCCTCGAGGTGCTCGAGCACCTCGAGCATCAGCACGACGTCGAACCGCCGGTCGCCCGCGATCTGCCGCGCATCACCCACCTCGAGCCGGGCGGCGTCGCCGAGCCTCGCGCGGGCAGCCGCGATCGCATCAGGGTCGAGGTCCACGCCGACTAGCTCGGCGGATAACCCCGAGCCCCGCAGGGCCTCGAGCATGTACCCCTCGCCACAGCCGACGTCGAACACGGAGCGCGGTCGTAGCTCGCCGACCACGCGGCACAGCGTGCGGGTAAAGTGCCCGAGCACGGCGCGCAGCAGCGGGTTGCGGCTGTCGTGCTTGCGGGCGTTGCTGCTGGGCGGGGGCACGGTGCCGCAACGATCGCCCGTCACCGCGCCGCCGTCGATGGGGGATATACTGGGGCTAGCCGGGCTCACCACCGCCCGCCACCTCGGGTCATGCAATACGAGCGATTCTTGGTCACCGGCGGCGCCGGGTTCATCGGCAGCCATCTCGTCGATCGTCTGCTCGGCGCGGGCGCCGAGGTCGTGGTGGTCGACGACTTCAACGACTACTACGATCCGCGGTTCAAGCGCGACAACGTCCGCGAACATCTGGTCCACCCCCGCTATCGACTGGTCGAGGCGGACATCCGCGATGGCGCCCAAATGGGGGCGCTGGTCGGCTCGTTCGCGCCGCAGTGCATCGTGCACCTGGCGGCGCGTGCGGGGGTCCGGCCCTCGTTGTCGGATCCCTTGCTGTACGAGACCACCAACGCGGTCGGCACGCTCCACCTGCTCGAGGCGGCGCGGCACCACGGGGTGACCAAGTTCGTGTTTGCCTCGTCGAGCTCGGTGTACGGCCTCAACACCAAGGTTCCGTTCGCCGAGACCGACGCGCTGCTGCGGCCAGCCTCGCCCTACGGGGCGACCAAGCTCGCGAGCGAGGCGATGTGCCATGCGTACGCGCATCTGTATGGGCTGGCGATCGTCTCGCTGCGGTTTTTTACGGTGTATGGGCCGCGTCAACGGCCCGACCTGGCCATCCGCAAGTTCGCCGAGCGCATGCTCGCCGGGCGCAGCATCGAGCTCTACGGCGACGGCAGCACGAGTCGTGACTACACGTTCGTCGACGACATCATCGCCGGCGTGCAGGCGGCGATCGAGCTGCCGGTGGTCGGTCACGAGGTGTTCAACCTCGGCAACTCGAGCCCGGTCACGCTCGCGCAGCTGGTCAGCGCGTTGGAGGGTGTGCTCGGCGTCCCGGCCATCATCGAGCGGTTGCCCGAGCAGCCGGGCGACGTGCCCCGGACCTTCGCGGACGTCGAGCGGGCCGAGACCCGCCTGGGTTTCCGCCCCAGCACCCCGCTCGCCGACGGGCTGGCTGTGTTTGTACAGTGGCTACGAGACCGCGCCGGCCGGGCCTGACGAGGGCCCAAAGCCGACGCGAACGATGCCGCAAAGCGCCAGGTCTAGCCCAGCGGCTTGCCCAGTTTGGCGCGGCTCACGGTGCGAACCGGCAGGTCGACCTTGCGCTCGGCGTTGAACACCTCGACCGACTCGGCCTGCTCGGTCCACGGCATCAACATCGACTCCTGGAAGTTGGTCGAGTTCGCGACGTAGATCGAGGTTGCGTCGCTACCGATCGCCAGCCGCGTCAGTTTGGTGTCGCCGCCGCTGCCGTCGAGACTGTCGTGGATGTTGATCTCGGTGTCGGTGAACTCGACGCGTCGACCAAACGTGATGTCGGCGCGAGGCTTGCCCGTGATCAGGATCTTCTGCAGCGTCGTCCGCACGAGGTTGGGGTTGTACCGCCCCAGCGTGAGGTTCATTGCCCGGAACGCGGCCTGCTTGATCGGACTGGCAAGTTGATGCTTGCGCTTGGTCAGGTGCCCGCGGGTCGAAAAACGACCTGCGGCAGGATCGGCCTCGATCGGGTTGTCATCGACCATGTGCGAGACCAGCACGTCGCCACTGGCGGTCTTGGCGATGGGACCGGTATCGCTGTAGAGCGGCCCCGCGTCGTCGTAGACCTTGATCACGCCACCTTTGGCCAGCGACATGACGGCGTAGTACGACGCCGTCTTTTTCACCAAGATCTTGGCGTTGGGAAACCACTGGGTGAACGGCCGGCGGTGCTGTTCGAGCGTGCCGTCGCGGGCGGTGCCCTGCCAATCGAGCCACGCCTGCATCCAGTCGTAGACATAGTGCGCGCACATGCGGTTGTCGTCGTTGTAGTAGCGACGCCGCTCGGGCAGCCCGCGCTGCAGGTAGGTCTGGGCGATCCGCCCCGCGAGCGGGAATCGGTCGGCGAACACCTCGAACCCGTGCGGGTAGAAGTGATAGGTGTTGCGGCTGCCATACTCACCCGCGTACGAGCCGTCGGGGTGCATGAAATAGCTCGCGAACTCGATCGCACGACCGATCGGAGCCACGATCTGCTCGTCGTGGCTTTTCTGCCAGAGCTTGGCCAAAAATGCGATCGAGCACGAGTGGTAGCCGGGGTCGGCACCTTCGTACTCCTGGAACCATCCCTCTTCGTTCTGCCAGGACAGCGTGATGTCGCGGTAGTCGTCGCTGGCCTTGCGGAAGGTCTCGTCGCCGGTCAGCAGATACACGTTGTACAAGGCCAGCGCCGCCAAGGCCTGGTGATTGGCGAGCTGTCCGCTCTCGTTGTGCTTGCACAGCCAGCTTGCCCGTCGGCGGAAGAACTCGACCAGATCGGGCCGCGACAGACCGAGCACGAGGTAGCTCTCGGTCATCGCATACAGCGAGAACACCAAGGCCCCGAGCGCACGCTCGAACGGAAAGTAGTCGTCGCACGAGCCGTCCGCATGCGCCGACTTGTTCGCGAACTCGATGGAGCCGACCACGAGCTCGCGCAGCCGCTGGTTGCCGTAGTACGGATTGTTCGGGAACGGGTGCTTGAAGGCGAGCGCAAGCGCCAAGCAGAACTCTTGGCTCATGCCGCAGGGGAAATCGATGGTGCGGTAGTGCCAGTACTCGCGATCGAAGCAGCCGTAGGTCTCCGAGAATGGATTCTTGTCCACCATCAGGATGATCCGCGGCAGCGCGCGGATCGCCTCGAAGGTGTACCAATCGCGGTGACCCGGGGCAGGCTGGGGGAAGCGCTCGATGGCGGATTCGCTCATGGCTTGCTCGCGACGATGCACTGATTGACGAAACCGAAGTCGAGGAGCCGAAGCCGTGAAACCCAGCGATCGATGTCGAGCGACCGCGCGGGATTGAGCTTGAGCTTGAGGTAGGGCAGGACCCCGACCGGCGCCCACATGAAGCGGCGAAACTCGATGTCGGTGAATCCCGCATCGGCAACGATGCGTCGCAACGCCTTCTCGTCGAGCTCCTGCTCGTGATGTTCGGCCGCGACCATGCCGAGCTTGCCGGCGATGTCGTCCCACAGCGGATTGGGTGCAGTGGCGACCAGCACCCCGCCGGGGCGCAGCGCGCGATAGGCCTCGCGCAGGGCCCGGGTCGGATCGGGGAGGTGCTCGAGCACTGCGAGCGCGGTGCACAGATCGTAGTGCCCGTCTTGGACCTCCGGCGGCAGCCGCATGACATCGCCCTTGAGCATGCGGGTATCGGCGGGCACGTTGGGCGCCGCCGCGAGCAGTTCGTCGGAAAGCTCGATGCCGTCGAACTCACCAGGGGTGCCCAGCAGCTCGCGGATCGCCAGCAACGTCAGTCCGTCCGCGGCACCGAGCTCGAGCACACAGGTTCGACTCTGGCGTGGCACGCGACCGCGAAAGGCGTCGACCGCAAGCTGTGCGCGCACGCGATAGCGAAACTGCAGGTGGGGTGCGCGACGCCGGCCCGCGGCGTACTCGCGGTCCATCACGCCGTCCGAATGCTCTGTCATGGGTCCTCGTTCTGCCCCACTGCCGCATCCACAGTGGCCGCGTCGGGGCGGGGGCGCCGAAGGCGTAGCACGAACTGGACCGCAAGGGGGTTGGTTTGTGGTAGTGGCCCTTCGGGACATCTTGCTCGGGATTCGGCCGCGTGATGAAGTTGCCTCGTGGCTGAACGAGCGCGCGAGGCTCGATGACGGAACGGTGGACTCCACTGCGTCTTGGTGGGAGCGACGTCATCGTGGTACCGCGCACCGCGGTGCTGCCCTCCGATGCGGCGAGCGTCGCGTGTTTCATCGACGACGCGCTCGGGCATCCCGAGGGTCGGGCTGCCTTCGCGGGCTGGCTTGGGGTCGACGACGCACAGCTCGAGGAGCCCGCGGTGCGCGCCCAGGCCATGGCCCTTCTCACGCAGGGATACTGGCGTGCGATCGAGGTCGGGCATGACCACGTCCACCACGGCAGGCCGACGCCGCAGAACGAGCCGACCGTGCCGACCACGCCGCTGTCATCGCTGCGCGAGCGCGAGCCGACGGTCGAGTACGGCTGGGTCTCGATCGAGCTGCTGGATCACCAAGGTGTGCCGTTCGCGGACTTCGAGCTGACATTGGTGCACGGGGATGGGCGGCGCGATCGCGTGGTGCTCGACGCGGCGGGACGGCACACCGCGCGGGCGGTCGCGCTGCCTGGGCCGACGCGCGTCGAGCTGCCGGCGCAGATCGAACTGCCGGCGGCGGCGCGGGGCAAGCTGGCGATGGATGGGTTTGCTCGGGCGCCGGGCGATGTGGCGGTGCCGCGGCGCACGAGTGGGCCGCTCGTGCTGCCCACGCTGGACCGGCACTACCGCATGGTCGTGGCGGCCGCTGTTGCCCAACCGCGCATCGTCGTGTTCGACACCGGTGGCCTGTGCTTCGGCACCGACCGCGAGACGTTCGTGCCGACGCGAATCGATGCGCTGCTCGGTGGGCCGAACTATCACTTCCTGACCGGCATCGACGCGATGCGTCACGTCGTCGAGCACGCGCGCGCGCATCCGGAGCAGCGCGCCTGTGTCATCGGGCATACCGACACCGTCGGCGGGGGCGCGAGCAACGTCGAGCTGTCGCGGCGGCGGGCCCAGACCGTGCACTTGTTCCTGGCCGGTGACCGAGACGGGTGGGCGGCGCGGGCGGTGGAGAATCAGACCGTTGCGGACTGGCAGGCATTTTTGCAGTGGGCGCACCTGGTGATGGGGATGAACTGCGATCCCGGTGAAATCGACGACGACCTGGGCCCCGCGACGCAGGGAGCGTTGCATCGGTTTCGAGCCACGTACAACGTCCGCTACGCAGGGACCCTGGCGGTGCAGGGCCCGTTCGTGGCCCAGGACTGGAAGGCGGCGTTCGATTGCTACCGCAGGAACCTGGCCGAGCAGATGGGGGAGTCGCTCCCGTCGCTCGACGCCGTGCTGGCGGCGGTGCAGTTCGGCGAACCGCCGACGCTCGCGTGTGGCGAGGCGTTCCCCGCCGAGCACGCCAGCGTCGACGGTCTCGAGTCGTCGCGCCATCGTCGAGTGGACGTCGTGTTCTACGATCCGCACGACCGGCCGGACTTCGACGCGGAGCCGCCGGGCGTGGCGATCTACGCAGAACAGGGCTGCACGCGGATGTACGGATCGATCGCGCCTTCGCCGTTCGCGATGGTGAGGTTCAGCGTGCAGGACGCCGTCGGGGCGCCGCAAGCCGGCTGTGTCTGCAGTCTGATGCTCGACGGGCAGGTCGCCGAGGCGACGTCCGCCGCGGACGGGTACGTCGAGTTCCGCGTGCCCGCGCAGGCCCGCGCTGCGACGTTGCTCGTGCAGGGCGTCGATGGCAAGGGGCAGGAACGCCACATCATGCTCGGCGGGCTGCATCCGGTGGCTGACGACGCCGGCGTGGAGGGGCGGCTGCGCAACCTCGGCTTCGATACGGGCCCCGACGTCGGCAAGCAACCGGACGCCGTGGCAGGGGCGCTGTCCAGCTTTCAGCAGCGATGTTCGCTCGACCCGAGCGGTACGGCCGACGACGACACCCGCGAACGCCTAGCGCGCGAGCACGGGTGCTGAGGAGAAGCGAGATGACGACATTTACCACGCTGGGCGGCCTCAATATGCTTCGCAGCGGAGGCGTGCACTTCGACGTCGACGTAAGCCTCTCCGACGGCACGCTCGCGCCGTTGTCGATCGGGGAAAGCTCGGGGTCCACGGCGTTGTTCCAGGGAGGTCCGCGATTCGAGATCAGCATCGCGAAGGCGCTGGCGAGCGGCGACTATGAGCTCGACAATGTGACGATCCGGGTATTCGTCGACAACGAACGGGTCCACGAGGAACACCACGACAGCGGTCCGTTCGCGCGCACGGGCATGCACACTTGGACGTGGGACGGGTTCACGGACAAGGGGAGATTCTCGACCTGGGACCTCGTCGACACCAAGATCCAGGTGATGGTCATCGCCCGCCACTATCCGCTCGCCCAGGGCGACTACGGCCACATCGACCTCCGCGCGAATCGTCCCGGGTCGCGGCGCTGGCTCTGGGTGCAGATCGACAAGGCCAACCACGAGATCGAGGTCTGGCTGCGCTTCGGCCTCGGGTTCATGAACGGCGGCGCGCGCCAGTTCAAGGCCGACCTCACGAAGTTGTTCGTCTCCGGCATCGAGAAGTACTGGTCACGCTCGAAGTCAGATGGCCCGTACATCGACGG
>CANLQR010000280.1 GCA_947492135.1 Deltaproteobacteria bacterium
AACCAGCCGGGCAGTACCGCGAGGCGCACTCGAGATGACCCATGCAGGGCGCACCTTCCTCGGTGAGTCGAACGCACACTTCGTTGCCCGAGTTGTCGGACCCGCAGCCGAGCCCAGGCGCACAAGCACCGAGGTAGCACGGCTGCCCCCGGGTCGGAAGGACCACACAAACCCGTTCGTCGCTGTCGAGCTGCTCCCCACACACCAAGCCCTGGGGGCACTCGGCCGCGGACTCACACGGATCGCCTTCACCCGGTGGCTGCATCGTGCACGGCTCGATGCACTCGGCGTGGTGGCACAGCAGACCGCGCCCGCAGTCGGACTGCGTGACACACGGCTCGCCGGCGAATCGCGGTCCGATCACCGGCCAACAAAACTCGTGACAGTCAGCACCGCCGACCGCGAAAAACGCGTCGCACGCCAGGCCATCGACGCGGGCGACGATCTGCTGCAGACACTGCTCGTCGACCGAGCGCGGCAGTTGATCGGGCTCCTCGTACCCACCCTCGTAGCCGTAGCCATAGTCGTAGCCGTCATCGCCGTCATCGCCGTAGGACAGCGCATCGGCCAGCGTCCAGCCCTCGCAGGTCACGGGTAGGAGCAGCCCGCTGTCGGCGAACGATTCGCCACAACCGCACTCGACCAGCTTGTTGCACAGGGCCTGCTCGAGCTTCACGATCGATGGCGTCTGGCCGAGACCGTTGCCGCACGCAACGCTGGGCAGCACGCCTGCGCCCGCCGCGAGCGCACAGCCCAGCCCGATCCTGACACCCTCGGCAACGCTCACCATGATCCAACGCTAGCACGATCAGCCACCAGCGACGGAATTCGCGGCGCCAGACCGGAGTCTCGGCGGTTTTTTTGGCCCGACTCGGCGGTCCCGGTAGCGTGGCGTCGTGGTCCACCCTGCGTTGTACTTTGCGTGGCAACTCTCGAGCCTTTCACTCGTCGCACCCGACTTGCCCGAGCCCGGTGAAGCAGAGTCTGCCGGCGCCGCGCCGACGACAGCAGAATCGCCGGCCGAGCCGCCCGAGCCCGAATCACCGCCGCTGCATGAGTTGCCGGCGACCGATCCGCACGTCGGCGACGACGAAGTCGCACTAGGGCGGATGGCCCGTGAGCATGGCGATGACGACGACGATGACGACGACGACGACGACGACGACGACGACGACGGCGACGACAGGCGACCGCGTCGCTCGGTGCGACGCGCCCAAGCAGGTGACTGGGGCATGCAGTTCACCTTTGGTGGGCTCGCGCCGCTGTCGGTCGCGGGCATTCACGATCTCGGCGTCAACCGACTGCTGCTGACCGAACTGGGCTTCCGGCGTGTCACCAAGAACTTGATCATCCCGTTTTCGGTGGGCGCGGGCGTCTTTCACCACAACCCCGACACCGGCAGCACGCAGAACGACGCCGGCATCGCGGCGAGTGTGGGTGTGCTGCGGCCGTTCCGCGTGTGGCGGCGTATCTCGCCCTACGTCGGGGGCAGCGTCCACATGCAGTATCTCGACCCCTCGGGCGACAACAATTGGTTCGTGAACTTCGCGGCCGGTCCGGTGATCGGCACCGAGTTCTACGTCGGTGATCGCGTCAGTCTGTTGTTCCAAGGCCAGCTCGACGTCGGGATCAACGTGTTCGACGGGCTGCGGCAGGTGCGAGCCGCCACGTCGCTCGCCGCGGGTGGCCAGAGCGGACTGGTGTTCTACTTCTAAGGACGCTCGTGGACATCCGCGTGTCGGGGATCGCCCCACCGGTACATGACGAAAAAACAAGCAGTTTCAATGACATAACCGCGCCTCCGTATTACAGGTTTTGGCGTATTGATCCGAAATGGGAGTTTTCATAGTCTGGCGGTCATGGTGCTCTCCCGCCTTGTCCCAGTCCTCGCTTGCCTCGCCGTGACCGCCGCGTGCGGCTCCGACTCCCCCACGGGCTCGGGTGATGGCACCGAGGGCGGGAGCCAGGACGACGAGTCCGGACCTGCCAACACCGACGACGCGCAAGACACCGGGGTCGATCCCTCGGCCGCCGACAGCACCGGGGCCACGCCGGAACCGGAAAACGTCCCCGCTCGCAACGTCCGCATCTCGCGGGTCGAAGCCAACTCGGGCGTTGCAGTCCCGATCGCCGCCGATGGCGAGTGGGTGGGTGGCTCGGGCCGCAACGCGCCGCTACCCAAGGGCCGCGACACTGCGTTCCGCATCTACCTCGACGTCGAAGACGACGCCTGGGTGTCGCGGGAGCTCGAGGCGCGTTTGACCGTCACCCAACCGGACGGTCGCGAGGCGATGTATGCCGAGCGCGGAGAGGTCTCCGAGGATTCGTCGTTGACCTCGTTGCAGTCCAACATCTTGCTCGGCGTCGTCGCCGAAGACATCCAGCCCGGGGCGACGTTTCAGATCGAGCTGTACGAGGCCGGTGGCGACTACCAGAGTCTGCCCGAGGCCAGCGGACCACCGCTGGCGATCCTCGCCGGCCCCGACCAGATCGGTATCGAACCCACCGAGCAGAGCATGAAAGTGTTGCTCGTGCCGATCGACTACAGCTTTGGCTCGTGCGATGCGATTCCGACACTCGACGAGGCCGGGCTGCAACCCTACGCCGACGCGATGTTCCAGCAGAACCCGCTCGAGACCCTCGAGATCCAGGTCGGGAGTCCGCTGGTGGTCAATGATCTCGATCTCAGCGGGTCCAACGGCTTCTTCGGCCTGCTCAACCGCATGGTTTCGTACCGCGCCCAGCTCGGCGTCGATCCGAACGTGTATGTGTACGGGCTGTTCGACAACTGCGGCGCCTGCATCGGCGAGGGCGGTGGGTGTTTGCTCGGCGTCGCGCCAGGTACACCCGGCGCGACCCAGGGTGAGGCCTCGCAGCGCGCGGCGATCGGGGTCCAGTTTCTCTCGGGTAGCGAGGTCGGCATCGAGACGTTTGTGCACGAGATCGGCCACACCCAGGGCCGTCAGCACATTCAATGTCCGGGCGCACAGTCAGCCGGCCCCGACCCGAGCTATCCCCACGCGGATGGTGGCATCGGTGTCTGGGGCTTTGGCGTCCGCGACTTCAGCATCCGCAACGCCAGCAATCACAAGGACTACATGAGCTACTGCAGTCCGACGTGGGTGTCCGACTGGCAGTGGTCGGCCACCTTCACGCGGATCAAAGCGCTCACCGAGTGGGATCAGGCCGACATGGTCCCGCCGCCCGAGAGCACGATGTTGGTGGGCACGATGAACACCAACACCGGCGAGTCCCAGTGGTGGACCGAGCCGGGCGTGGTCGCGCCCGGCGACGCGCTGGCCTCGGCGAGCACGGTGGTGCTCCTCGATGGCGACGTCGAGATCCACGTGAGCGCGGCCGATGTCGATCCGTGGTCCGAGGGACCGTGGGTCACCGTGCGCGCCAACTTGCCCGCGCAAGCGATGGTCGCGACGACCGCTGCGTTCGAGCTGCGGACGCCATCGCGAACCGTGCGGTTCAACAAGGACGCCGTGCGCTTCGACCTCGCGGGGTCACGGCGCGCTCCGTAGGACCTGCTCAAACTCCGTTGCGTGAGTTCGGGGGTGCGTGATTCGGGCGCACCGCTCGACTACCATCGGCGAGGTGCCGATCGGACCCGACCACCCGCGATCGACTGCACCGTGGGCAACCGTCGCGGGGCTGACCGTGCTCACGGTCCTGGGTCTGGCATTGTGGCTGCTGGTCGGCAGCGCCCGCGGACCCCAGCCGCCGTTTCTCGGCGAGGCCGGCGTGGCACCGATTCGTCGTCCCGCACGCGTCGACGCCCTGGTGTTGGCTGGTTCGGGATCGAATCTTCCCGTGACGCGCGCGTTGACGGCCGCCCATGCGGCGACGGGCGCGGCTCCGCCGGTCGTGCACGCCTCGGTGGGCTCGGGCGGTGGACTGCGCGCGCTGATCGACGGTGCCGTCGATATCGCGCTGGTGTCGCGAGCGCTGTCGCCGGCCGATCGCGGCGCCGGCATGGTCGCGGTGCCCTATGCGCGCGCTCCGGTGATGCTCGCGGTGCACTCGAGCGTGCCCGAGCGCGACCTCGACCGCGAGGGATTGCTGGCGATCTTCGACGGACGGCGCACCGCATGGGCGGACGGGACCCCGATCGTCGTGCTCCAGCGCGAGCGCGGCGACTCGTCGCATGCCGCTGTCGCGCGGGTGGTTGCAGCGCTCGCCGACGTGGACGAGACGGCCTACATCGCGCGGCGCTGGCGAGTGATCTACGACGACGTCGGCATGCAAGACGCCATCGCCAGCACCGAGGGCAGCATCGGACTGCTCGGAAGTGGGTCGCTGCCTGATGACCTGCCGATTCGCACGCTGACGTTCGAGGGTGTTGCACCCACCGTCGCGGCCCTGACCGACGGGAGCTACCCGCTGTACAAGGACCTCGCGTTCGTGACCCTTGGCGAGCCCGACGCCCGCGCGACCGAGCTCCTTCGCTTTGTCTTCTCTGCCCCCGGCCGCGAGATCATCGAGGCCCATGGTTGCTTACCGCTGGGCCATCGTGGCGCCGAGGCCGAGGACCGATGACGCCCCCATTGGTTCAAGTTCGGCTACGCGACTACCTCGCCGCTCAGCTTCGACCGCTGGCGATCGTGCTCGCCGCAGTCGTCGCGGTCACGGCCCCAACCGCGTTCTACGTCCTGGGGATGCGCGCCCTCACCGTGCAAGCCCAAGTGGCTTCGCGCCAGGTCGGAGACGTGATCCGCTCCGATGTCGAGCGTCGACCGGCGATGTGGAAATACGACGCCGTCAAGCTCATCGAACACATCCGTACCTACGAACTCCAAGAGAGCATCGCGCGGGTGGAGGTCGTGGACGATCGAGATGTTCCGATCGATCCTCACCACGCCACAGCGCTGGCCGAGCTCGATCAAGAGCACCTGCTGTGGCAGGTGAGCGAGGTGCTCGTCAACAACACGGTTGTTGCCCATGTATGGGTGGCGATGTCGACGCTCGAGCTGCGCCGGCAGGCGTGGGCGCTGCTCGCGGGTTTCGGTGGGCTAGCCGTGGTTCTCGCTGGGCTGGTGTTCTGGTTGCCGATGCGCGCGGTCGGCCGCGCCCAGCATGAGATCGGCGCGTTGCTAGCCCGGCTCGAGGCCAGCAAGGCCGAGCTTGCGGCCCTCAACGCCGGGCTCGAGCGCTTGGTCGCGGCTCGATCGTCTGCGCTGACCACCGCCTTGCTCGAGCTCCAGGAAAAGGAGCACCGACTCCGCGAGCTGTCGCTGCGCGCCGTCGAAGTGCAAGAGCAGCAACAGCGATCGATCGCCCGCGATCTGCATGACTCTGCGGGTCAGACGCTGACGGCAATCCGCATCAACCTGCAGCTCGTCGGCAACCTCCTCGAACAGGCGCGCCCCGACCGACTCGAGCGTTGCGTGGAGCTGGCGATCCGAACCACGGCGCTGGTCGACGAGACTGTGGAGGAGATCCGTCGGGCGGTGCGCTCGCTCGGGCCGTCGGTGATCGAGGACGTTGGGCTGACACGAGCACTCGAACGCCTGTGTGAGGACGTCGAGCAACAGGGCGGCCTGCTCGTCGAAACCCAGCTCGCGCTGGGCGATCGGACGCTGCCACCGGCCCTCGAGACAACCTGCTACCGCGTCGTGCAAGAAGGCCTCACCAACGTGATCCGCCATGCACGTGCCGGACAAGTGAGCGTCAAGGTGACCGTCAACACCGATGTCCTCGAGGTCGAGGTCGTCGACGATGGAATCGGACTCCCAGCTGCGGCGCGCGCCGCGTCCAACGCCGGTCATGGACTCGTGGGAATGCGTGAACGCGTCGAACTGCTCGGCGGCCGCCTCGACATTGCGCCCGAGTCCGACGGCGGCACGCGATTGACCGCCGTGATTCCGCTGCGACAGACCTGAAGTGCGGCCGAAGGCGCGATCCGCGACTGCCTCACGCGACCGGGTGCGATCTATCACCTCCGACACCTCCGACACCTCCGACACCTCCGAGACTCCGCGACGGAGCCCTGATCCACGCGAAAGCCCCGCGGCGGCTTGCAACCCGCGGCTGATCCCCCTAAAACACGGCCTCCGACAACACCCTCCTTGCTCCCGCAACGACAGCGGGGGCCTTTGCCCACGAGGAGCCTCCATGGCCAAGCCCATCTCCGCAGGGCGCGTTCTCTCTCAGAGCGCCCGCATCGGTACTCAACGCGAGTACGAGTCCGTCATCATCCTCCGGCCCGAAATCACCCGGCCCGAGGTCGCAGAACTCATCGCGCGCATGCAAGAGGTCTTCACCTCGCGTGGCGCCAAGCTCATGAAGCTCGATAGCTGGGGCACACGCGTCCTGGCCTTCCCGATCGATCACTGCCGCAAGGGCATCTACTTGTACTGGCGCTATATCGGCGGGTCCGACATCGTCGCCGAGTTCGAGCGGCACATGCGTTTGTCCGACAAGTGCCTGCGCTTCTATACGGTGCTGATCGACTCGGACATCGACCCCGAAGCACGACCTTCGGAAATCACCGAAGAGCTGCTCGAGGCCGCCACCGATCCGGGCCCCGATCCCGACGAGCTCGCCAAGCTTCTTGCGGCCTCCGAGGCCACGCGTTCGGCCGAGGAGCACGCGCGCCGCGATCGCGGCGACGTCTTCGAGGGCGAAGAAGAATTCAATCAAGAAGGGGACATGTAGGCCATGCGTGAACGTGACGACGATAGAGACCGTGGCGATCGCAAGGATCGCGGCGACCGGGAGCCCCGGGCGCGCAAGAAGTTCAACATCGGTGAAACCAAGGATCTGGTCATCGACTACAAGAACCCGCAGATGCTGAAGAACTTCCTCACCGACCGCGGCAAGATCGTGCCGGCGAGGATTTCGGGCCTGACCGCCCGCCAGCAGCGTCAGCTCACCCAGGCGATCAAGCGCGCACGCATGCTCGCCTTGTTGCCGTTCTCGTCCGGCTGATCGGAGACATCATGGACGTCATTCTCACCAAAGATGTCGACAAGGTCGGCCGTGCCGGCGAAGTCGTGAGCGTGAAGCCCGGTTTCGGGCGCAACTACCTGCTGCCCCGTGGCCTGGCGTTGGTCGCCAACCGCGGCAACATTGCCGAACACGAGCATCACCGTCGGGCGATCGCGCGCGAGCAAGAGCTCATCCGCGCGCAATACCAGGCCCTCGCAAACCAGCTCCGTGGCACGTCGGTCTCGATCGCCCGCAAGGTCGGCAAAGACGACAAGCTGTTCGGCTCGGTCGGCGTGCGCGATATCGTGGAAGCCCTCGAGACGCAGAAGGTCTCGCTCGACAAGCGCTTGGTCCACCTCGCCGACCCGATCCGCGCGGTCGGTGTCTACGAAGTGCCGGTGCGTTTCGCCGCCGATATCGAAGCGTTGATCAAGGTCAACGTCATCGGGATCTAGATCGGGATCTAGATCGGGATCTAGATCGGGATCTAGATCGGGATCTGGGCCCGGAAAAAATCGGGGTCTCACCACAAGGCGATCCGCGCTCAGCCGCGGATCGCCTTTTTCATTCCCGCGACCGACCCGAGTCGACGCGCTCGCTGCGGCCGACTACACTGGCCGACGGCTCTCGTCGACTGGGTGAAAAATGTCGCGTCCGCTGCCCCACAACAAGGAAGCCGAAGCCGCCGTGTTGGGCGGCGTGCTGCTGCGCAACGAGGCCATCAACGACGTCGTCGCTGTGGTCACCGAGGACGACTTCTACGTCCCGGCGCATCGCTCGGTGTTTCGCGCGATGGTCAAGCTGTCCGATCGTGGGCAACCGATCGACATCGTCACGCTCGAGACCCAGATCCGCACCGCTGACGAGCTGAATCTCGTCGGCGGGCTCGAGGGCCTGGCCAAGCTCGCAGATCGCTACGCCAGCAGCCACAACGTCGGCGCGTATGCCGAGCTGGTACGGCAGTCCGCGGCCGTGCGGAACCTGGTGATCGCCGCCACCGAGATCGCCGAGGAGGGCCGTGAAGAGGTCGCCGACGTCGGCGAGTTCATCGACAACGCCGAGCGCCGCCTGCTCGAGGTCAATCAGAAGGGACGCATCGGCAGCTATCGCTCGGCCAAGGAGCTGATCCATGGCGTGTTCGAGAGCATCACCGAGCGCGCCAAGCTCAAGAATCCGATCACCGGGGTGCCCACGACGTTCACCAAGCTCGACGAGATGACGGGCGGTATGCAGCCCAGCGATCTCATCATCTTGGCGGCGCGTCCTTCGATGGGGAAAACCGCGTTGGCGCTGAACTTCGCCCAGAACGCCTGTATTACCCAAGCTCGGCACATGCACCTGCCCGAGGAGGAGCGACCGCACCGCTATCCGGTGTTGTTCTTCAGCCTCGAGATGAGTGCGGCGCAGCTGATCGAGCGCATCTTGTGCTCCGAGGCGCGCGTGGATGCGAGCAAGCTCCGGGCCGGGCGCTTGGTCGAGCACGAGTTCGCCGAGCTGGTGCGGGCGGCCGATCGAATCTATCGCGCACCGCTGTTCATCGATGACAGCGCGGCGCCAACGATCCTCGAGATCCGCGCCCGCGCCCGGCGCTTTCGCCAGGATCGGCAGATCTTTCCGATCCCACCGGGTGAGAACAAAAAACCGTCACTGGGCCTGATCGTGGTCGACTACCTGCAGCTTTGCCGCGGCGGCAAGGGCAAGTACGACATCCGCGAACAGGAGATCAGCGAGATCTCGCGCGGGCTCAAGGCCATCGCCAAGGAGCTTCACATGCCGATCATCGCGCTCAGTCAGCTCAACCGCGGGGTCGACTCGCGCGCGGATCACCGCCCGCAGCTGTCCGACCTTCGCGAGTCGGGCGCCATCGAGCAGGACGCCGACGTCATCATGTTCATCTATCGCGAAGAGCGGTACATGACCGAGGAAGACAAGCGCAAGGCCGTCGAGGGCCAGTCCGAGGTGATCATCGGCAAGCAGCGCAACGGCCCCACCGGGACCGTCAATCTGACCTTTGTCGGCAAGCACACCCGGTTCGAGAACCCCGCGGTGTAAGCCGGACACGGTGGCCGCGCGTTCGAGCCTCGTCACCATGCGAAGACTGGCCTCCCTCCTCAGCATATTCGCGGCCTTGAGCACCGGCTGCGAGCAACAGAACCCGGCTTTGGTCGCTCCTGGGGAAACCCCGGTGGCGGCGACCACGGTGATCCCGGCCCAGGCGGCGCAGATCATCGGCGTCGAAGCGACCCTCGATCGCGCGACCCTGACGGCGGCACAGGAGACCACGATCGTGGCGCGGATCCGCCTGGACGCCAGCGCCATCAAGCTCGCCCACCGTCCGTCGGTGGATCTGGGGCTGGTGATCGATACCTCGGGCTCCATGGTCGGCAAGCCGATCGAAGAGGCCCGCGCGGCCGCGCTCGCGCTGCTGGCCGGATTGCGCGACGGCGACCGCTTGTCCGTCGTCACGTTCGACAGCAAGGCCACGACGTTGGTCGCGCCGTTCGTGGTCGATCGCAGCAAGCTCGGTCCGGTCAAGGCCGCCCTCGAGTCGATGACGGCCCAAGGCACGACCGATCTGGCCGCTGGCCTGGCCCTGGCCATCGGACAGAGCATGTCAGGGGGCGCCGCCGACACCGTGCGGCGGGTCGTCGTGCTCGGGGATGGCGTGCCCAATGATCCGAGCCCGATCCCGCAGCTGGTCGCCCAGTACAAGAGCTACGGCATCGCGATCAGCACGCTCGGCTTCGGACTCGAGTACGACGAGGTGCTGCTCGCTGGGCTGGCCCAGGGCACCGGCGGACGGTTTCATCGCATCGACAGCGGCGAGAGCATCGCGACCGCCTTTTCCGACGAGGTGATGCGCATCGAGCGGGCCGTGGCGAGCACCGTGATGGTGCGCGTGCAACCAGGACCCGGCGTGACGATCCGACGGGTGTTCGGCCACCCCAGTGCGCCCGACGCCAGCCGAGCACACTCTGTGCAGCTCGGCGATCTGGCCGAGGGGCAGCGTCAGGAGATCTTCGTCGAGATGACGGTCTCGGCCCACCGCAGCGGTGCCACCGTCGAGCTGTTCGATGCCATCGTGTCGTACGACGATCGTACTGCGGGAGCGGGGCGACTC
>CANLQR010000281.1 GCA_947492135.1 Deltaproteobacteria bacterium
GTCAAAGCGCCGTGATGGCGTCGGCGATGTCGGGCTATCGTCGGCGCACCGTCGAGCTGTTGATCGCGGGTCTGCTCGCCGTGGCGGCGTTGGTGGGCTGGCGGTACCGCTCGCTGCGTCGGGTGCTGGCGGTTCTCGCCCCCGCTGTGCTCGCCGCGGGCACCACCCTTGCGGTGCTCGCCGTGCTCGGCCGCGGCCTCGATCTCGTCGGGCTGACGGCGATTTTGATGATCCTGAGCATTGGCGTCGACTACAGTGTGTTTCTGGCCGAGACCCATCACGAGTCCGACAACACCCTGCCGGCCACGCTGTTGGCCCTGGTGATCTGCTGGCTCACCACAGTGCTGGGCTTCGGCGTGCTCGCGCTGTCGGAGCACCCCATCATGAACACCATCGGGGTGATTGCGGCGGTTGGCGTGACGGCCAGCCTGGTGCTCGCGCCGATTGCACTGGCTCTGCTTCCGCCATGGAAACGCAGGGGCGCATGATCGGTCGCGCGCGAAGCCTGGGTCTGGGCTGGGTGTTGCTGGCGGCCAACGCCTGCCACCCACCGGATCCCGAGGTGGCATCGCCAGGGAGCGCGGCAGTCGGCTACCCCGGGACGCTGCTGGCTCCCGCCAAGCTGGGCCCCGATGTCCAGTGGGAGCAGCGCGTCACCGCGCAGTGGGGCGAGGGCAAGCGCCGCAGCTTCGACGCAGTGCTCTCCAAGGTGGGCGACGAGTTGCTCATACTCGGCCTGGGTCCGATGAAGGTTCCCGGCTTCGTCGTGCGCCTGCACGAAGGCGAGGTCGATATCACCGTCGACAAACGTATGCCCGAGTCGCTGCCGTTCGCGCCGCGCTACATCGTGCTCGACGTGCAGCGCGTGTTCTTCCCATGGATCCCCGGCGGGCCGCCGCGCGATGGCGAACGCCACCATCTGGGCGACGGCGAACGGGTGACCGAGCGCTGGGCCGGCGGTCGCCTGATCGAGCGACGCTTCACCCGTGCCGACGCGCGGCCGCCCGGGGAGATCGTGGTGCGCTACGAGGGCTGGCACGACGGGCAAGATGCGCCGGCGCGCGCGGTGCTCGACAACGGTTGGTTCGGCTACACGCTGACGATCGAGACGCTCGTGCAGCAACGCTTATAGCCGCCAACTCGGGAGCAGCAGCGTGCTGCCCGGGCCGCGCCCGTCAGCCCCACAGGCGCCGGAACGGGCGTAGCACGCGGCGCATGATCGACAGGGTCATCAGTCGCGTGTGCATCCACGAGATCAGCAGGTTGTCGAGGCCCATGCGAAAGTGCGAGACGCCGCCCTCCTCGGGCTGGAGATAGCGAACGCGAGTGGGCAAGTTGATGATCGGCGTCCCGCCCCAGCGCATGCGCACCGCGATCTCGGGGTCGAAGTCCATGCGATCGCCGCGGACCCGGGTGGCCACCGCGGCGCCGACCGGGTAGACCCGAAATCCGCACTGCGGGTCTTCGATGTCGGTGCCTCGCACCTCGAGGCGGGTCCAGAATCCGGTGAGCCAGTGCCCAAAGCCGCGGATCCGCGGGCGCGTGTCGTCGAAGCGCGGTGCGGCGAGCACCAGCGCTTGGGGCTGCTCGCGGGCCTGGGCCAGGAACCGAGGGATGTCGGTCAGGTCGTGCTGGCCGTCGGCGTCGACCTGCAGCGCGTGAGAGAAACCCCGCGCCGCGGCCTCGCGCAGGCCAGTCTTCATCGCCGCTCCCTTGCCGCGATTGTGTTCGTGGCGCAGGAGCACCACGCCGGGGTTCTTCCCGAGGCGATCGAGCACCTCGATGGCGGGCGCGTGCGAGCCATCGTCGACGAGGATCATCAAGGGCACGTGCTCGAGCACCTGCTGCACCACGCGCTCCACCGTGTGCGGGTTGTCGTAGGTGGGCACGATTGCGCAGGGCTCGAAGGTGCTCATGCGGCGTTGACGCGTCAGCCTGCCACAACCCGCACATCGGCGCGAGCTGCCGCTATGATGCCGCGTGCTCGCGCGCGCTCACTGTCTCTCTCACCGCCGACGCGCCGTCGGGGTGCTCGGGCTGGTGCTCGGGCTCGCCGCCTGCCAGCAGGGCTTGCGTGATGCGAACCAGACGGAGCTGCTGTGGCCTGATGGCGCGCCGCGGGCCCGCGGCAAGCTCGGTGCCGACAGGCCCATGCTGTACTGGTGTCTACCGCCGCCAGAGAAACGCACGGGTCTCGCCGCGGTGGTGGCCGCCGGTGGCAGCTACGGCCACCAGCTCGGACTCGGCACCGAAGGGGTGGAGACCGCCCGCTGGCTGGCATCGCAGGGCATAACGGCGGTCATCGTTCGCTACCGCGTGCACAACCTGCGCGACTACGACCACGCGGATTTTCTCGCCGACGGCAAGCGAGCGGTCCGAACGCTCCGCGCGCGCGCGGACGCGCTGGGGGTCGACCCCGAGCGGATCGGCATGTTCGGGTTCTCGGCCGGCGGTCACCTCGCTTCGAGCGTGGCGATCCACTGCGCCCAAGACGAAGGTCGAGCCGACACGACCGACGAGATCGAACGCGCATCGTGTCGGATCGCGTTCGCGGTGATGGTGTACCCGGTGATCACCCTCGACGATCGCTGGGCCCACCGACGTAGCCGTCGCAACATGCTCGGAGGCATCGGGCCCACGTCGCCGGCCCTGCGGCGTTCGCTATCCACCGACACCCAGGTGACGCCGACCACGGCGCCCGGTTTTTTGGTGCACTCGACGCGTGATCACAAGGTGCCGTTTCAGAACAGCGTGCTGTACCACGACGCGTTGGTGCGCAACAAAGTGCCCTCGGAGCTGTGGATCTTCGACGACGGAGGCCATGGCGTGGGGCTGGCCCGCGACGAGTCTGGCCACATGCCGATGATGTCCACGTGGCCGCAGCGCTGCTTGAAGTGGATCTTGGCCGCGACGCGCCGACCGTGAGCACGGGCCCACGCCGTGGCGCCTGACGGGGCCTGACGGGGCCTGATGGGGCCTCACTCCACCGTGACGGACTTTGCCAGGTTGCGCGGCTGATCGACGTCAGTTCCGCGCAGATCCGCGATGTGATACGCGAGCAGCTGCAGCGGTACGGTCGCCACCAGCGGTTGCAACATCTCGTCGACGTCGGGTACCAGCACGACGTCGTCCGCCATGTCGGCGATGTCACGATCGCCCATGGTCGCCAGCGCAATGATCTTGCCACCCCGCGCCCGCACCTCGGAGAGGTTAGAAAGCACCTTCTCGTAGCCGGGCCCGCGCAGGGCGATCACGACCACCGGGAGGTTCTCGTCGACCAGCGCGATCGGACCATGCTTCATTTCGCCCGACGCGTAGCCTTCGGCGTGGACGTAGGAGATTTCTTTGAGCTTGAGTGCGCCCTCGAGCGCCACCGGGTAGCCCAGGCCGCGGCCGAGGTAGAGGAAGTCGCGGGCGTGCATGTATCGCCGGGCGATCGTACGGACGGCAGGAAGCTGACCGAGCAGGTGACCCATGGCCTCGGGCACCGCCGCGAGCTGCGTCATGCGCAGGCGCAGCGCCTCGTCATCGAGCGCGCCCCGGTGTTTGGCGAGATGCAACGCAAGCAGCATGAACACCGTCAACTGGCTGGTGAAGGCCTTGGTCGACGCCACGCTGATCTCGGGGCCAGCGTGGGTGTAGATGACCTGATCCGCGGCGCGAGCGATCGACGATCCGACCACGTTGCAGATCGCCAACGTGCTCGCACCCAGTCGCTTGGCTTCGCGCAGTGCCGCCATGGTGTCGGCGGTTTCACCCGACTGCGAGATCGCGACCGCGAGCGTGCCGGGTTCGACGATGGGCACGCGATAGCGAAACTCGCTGGCGAGATCCACTTCGACAGGGATCCGGGCGAGGCGCTCGATCATGGTCTTGCCGCACAGCGCCGCGTGATGGCTGGTGCCGCAAGCCAGCAGCAGAATCCGTCGCACTCCATCCACCGCGAGGTCGACGCCGAGGTTGATGTCGGCCTGTTCGTAGGACATCCGCCCGGCCAGCGCATCAGAGATCACGCGCGGTTGCTCGTGAATCTCCTTGAGCATGAAATGCTTGAAGCCGTCCTTCTCGGCCGCGACAGTGCTCCAATCGACGTGTCGCTCCGCACGTGTCACTGCACGCCCGTCGACGTCGAACACCTGGATGCTCTTGGGAGTGACGAGCGCGACGTCGCCATCGTCGAGATCGACGACTCGCCGGGTGTGTTCGAGGATCGCGGCAACATCCGACGCGACGAAATTCTCGGCGTGATCGGCGTGCGTGCCGAGTCCAATGAGCAGCGGGGCGTTGTGTCGCCCAGCCACGATCTCGCCGGGATGATCGTCGTGGAGCACGCAGATCGCCCAGGTCCCACGCACACGTCCGAGCGCCCGTGCCACTGCGGCCCGAAAATCTGACCCATCCTTCGCCAGATCGCGGTCGATCATGTGCGCGAAGATCTCGCTGTCGGTCTCACTCGCGAACACACAGCCCGCCGCCTGCAACTCGGTGCGCAGCGCGATGTGGTTCTCGATGATGCCGTTGTGAATGATGCTGACCTTGCCCTGCCGGTGGGGGTGGGCGTTCGCCTCGGTCGGACGGCCGTGGGTGGCCCAGCGGGTGTGGCCGATGCCGCAGTGCCCGTGAATCGGCTCGAGCGCGATCAGGTCGCGGAGCCGGCCGAGCTTGCCCTCGCAGCGGGCGACCCGCGCGGGTGAACCCGGGCTCAGGATCGCGATGCCTGCCGAGTCGTATCCGCGATACTCGAGGCGGCGCAGCCCTTCGAGCAGGATCCCAGATGCCTCACGATGTCCGGTGTAACCGATGATGCCGCACATGATGGGTGCCCTTGCCGAGTCGCTCGGCGAGTATAACGCGGCTCGTCCGTGCTAGCCTTCCGACGCCATGGACGCACCCGAGGCTTTCTGTTGCGTAGCTTCGTTTCAGGCGCAAGAGGCCCAGTACGGTACCGCTGCCGCTGGTGTGGATGCGTGGTTCGCACTCGAGTGTGATGGCCCGTGGGCGGCCAAGGCGTGGCCAGCGGCGCCGATCCCCGAGCCCGCCAGGGCGCATGTTGATGCGTGGGTGGAGGCCACACCGGGTGCGCGCGTTCAGCTGATCCGCCGCGAGCAGCGGCGAACCCACGGCGACGTCGTGCTGTTGCTGGCCAACGGCCGTCAGGATCACCCGAGCGTGGCCGAGTATCGCCTGCAGAGCTTCGATCAGCTGGTCGACCTCGATCTGACCGCCGCGATCACGGCGCTTCGCATGGGCGAGCTCCCGACCGATGCCCACGCGCCGACGCAGCCGGTGGCGTTGGTGTGTACCAACGGCAAGCGCGACCGGTGTTGCGCGAAGTGGGGCGTGCCGGTCTACGAAGCCATGGCAGCCGACCCCCGCGTGCAGACCTGGCAGACCACCCACCTGGGCGGACACCGTTTCGCTGCGACGATGGTGTGGCTGCCCAGCGGCCTGTGTCATGGACGTGTGGCGCCCGAGCACATCGATGGGCTGATCGGTGCGATCGCGGGCGGTCAGATCGGCCCCCTCGACTTGCTTCGCGGTCGCGCCAGTCTGGTCGAGGCCGCGCAGGCGGCTGAATACGTGCTCCGCAAGCAGCACGGACTCGCCGGTCTCGACGAGGTGGTCATCGAGCATGCCGAGGCCCAGGCCGAGGCCCAGGATGCTCGCTGGCTCGTGTCGGGGCGTGTGCTCGATCGACGCGTCCGCATCGAACTGCGCGAGGTCTCGCTCGGCGTCGTTGCTCCGCCCAGCTGTGGCAAGGACCCCCAGCCGATCTCGCGTTGGGAAGTTGTCTCGACGGGCCCGGGAGCCTAAAAACCGCCTGACCGTGCGGCTGCAGGCCTTGGCCGCGATCAGCCGCTGCTGTCGGGCTCATCGTCGGGCGCAGCGGGCTTGGGCTCACCTTCGGAGTCTTCGGCGCCGCCACCGATCTCATCCGCGGGCGCCGCGAACTTCGCGTTGTCCATGTTGTCTTCCATGAACGCGATGGTCACCAGCAGGTAGGTGTCGGTCTTGGGCTGGTCGGCCTTCGGTGGATCGACCTTCTTCGAGGAGTAGTGGCGCCAGATCGTCGCGCCATCGAGCTGCAGCCCAGCGAGCGAGTCGTTGAGCAGGGCGACCTCGTGATTGTAGGGCCCGCGCAGAATGAACTGGCAGCGGACGCTGCGACACGAGACCTCGTCGATCGAGACCTTGGGCTCCTCGGGCGCGCCCTCGAACGCGGCGCTGCGAGCCTTGGCCACCGCCTGGTTGACCAACGTCTGATGGGGTCGCGCCCAGGCGCTCTTGACCGGCTCGGCCTCGAACTCGACGTTTTCGTACTTCAGCCAGGTGGCTTCCACCTCGCCCACAGGGCGCGCCTCGAAGCCCTTTTTCCTGGGCTTCTTGGGCTTCTTGGGCTTGGCCGCGGGCTTGGCCGCGCCCTGATCTTTGGTCGAGACCTGGGGCCCGCCGGCAGGCACGTTGACGATAAAATGCACGCCGACCGCCATCGTAGCGAGCACCGGTGCAAGGAGCACATGAGCCGCGCGGCGGAGCTTCGAGGGGGCGTCGAGTGCAGCAGTCACGAGGCGTCGTCACCTGCGGTCGGTATCGGCACGCGAACGCGCCAGACACTCTCCTGGAAAACCAGCTCGAGCACATGACGGGTGCCGTCTGCGGCGGTCAGCGCGACCAAAGCCTGGGTATCGTCACCCTCGACGAGCTCGGCCTTCGCGAGCTGAAAGCTGTGGGGAATGTCCACGACCTGGACCATCTCGTACAGCTCGATGTTGCGGCGGCCACCGACTTGGTCGCTGGCGCGCGTTGCGGCGCGCTCGAGCCGAGCCACAGCCTCGAGTTCGAGCAACCCGATCAATGTCTTGGTGTCACCGCGCTGCATCACCTGCGCGAACGTCCGCGCTGCGGTGACCGGTGCGGCCTCTTTTTCGCGACCACAGCCACCGCTCGCCACCGCAACGCAGGCCCACAACCCAACGCCGCGTGCCCACCGAGCCATCTCGAGGTTGTACCGATGCACCGCGTCAGTCCCCGTCTTCGCGTACCTTGTGCATACCGAGCCGCTTGAGCAGCTCGCGCAGGTAGTAGCGCGTGATGCCGGCTTCGGCCGCGGCGCGGCTGAGGTTGCCATCGGTCCGTTCGAGCAGGCGTCCGAAGTAGACGCGCTCGAAGTTGTCCACCATCTGTTGTTTTGCGTCCTTGAACGGCGCCGCAAGCATGGCCTCGTCGTAGGCCGCCCCGGGCGTTGCGCGCTGCTCGGTCGCGGCGTGCTGGGCCGCGACTGCGCGGGGATCCTCGCGGCGGCCCAGGTGGAGATCCGAGGGCTCGATGATCCCGCCGCGACACAGATGCGCGGCACGTTGGATGACGTTCTTGAGCTGACGAACGTTGCCAGGGAACGGCTCTGCGACCAACGCATCGCGCGCCGCATCCGAGAGTCGAGGCTTGGCGACGCTCTGGTAGAGCCGCACGAAGTCCTCGAGGAATCGGTCGCCGAGCATGATGACGTCGCCGCCGCGCTCGCGAAGCGGCGGCAAGTCGACCGCCATCACGGACAGGCGAAAGTACAGATCTTCGCGGAACAGGCCCTGGCCGACCATCATTCGCAGATCGCGATGGGTCGCGGCGACCACCCGGACGTCGACCTTGCGGACCTGGCTTTCACCAACCCGTTGGACCTCGCGACGGTCGAGCACACGCAGCAGCTTGGGCTGCAGCTCGAGCGGGAGCTCACCGATCTCATCGAGGAACAACGTGCCACCCGAGGCCTCTTCGAAGCACCCCGGCCGGTCGGACACTGCGCCCGTGAACGAGCCCTTCTTGTGCCCAAGGATCGAAGCCTCGGCAAGATCGCGCGGCATCGAACCGCAGTCGAGGACGACGAAAGGACCCTGAGCGCGCTTGGACTCGTCGTGCAGCGCCCGCGCGACCAGCTCTTTGCCGGTGCCGGTTTCGCCACCGATCAACACGCTCATCTCGGTGGGTGCGACGCGCTCGAGCACGGCGAAGACCTCGCGCATCGCAGGGCTCTTGCCATACATCGCGCCGAAGTGGTCCTCGTCCGAGATCGGGACTTGGACCTCGTCGGCGGACAGCAGCTGGAACTCGGTCTTGCCGACCTTGACGTCGTTGCCGGGCTCGATCCACGCGCTCTTGACCCGCGTGTTGTTGACGAACGTGCCGTTGGTGCTCTCGAGGTCGTGGATGATCACGCCCGAGTCGCCGATGACGAGCTCGGCGTGGGTCCCACTCACCGAGGTGTCGGTCAGCACGAGGTCGTTGACTGCGCTGCGACCGATCGTCACCCGCGACCGGGCCACTGTGATCTGGGCGCCGCGATCGGGCCCATCCTTGACCCTGAGCATCACCCGCCGCAGCTGCTTGTGGGTGTGCTGCGCCGCGAAGAACGTCGTGGTCATGCCCGTCTCGGCGGGCTCTCGGCGTTGCGTGGTCAAAGGGCGGCTTCTTGAGTTCCGACGAGCTTGCCCGAAACCGCCCGGCCGCGCCACCCAAGGGCTGGCCGCGCCACCGACGGGCTTTTGGGCGGTGTTGCGGGCGATCAACTCGGCTTTTGCTACGATCATGGCGCTCGTGCACCGGGATCGTTTTGCGCTTGCGTGTTTGCTTGCGATGTTCGCGTGTGTGCCCGCGAGCGCGCCGGCGCCCGAGAGCACCGCGCGCTCGTCCAGCGCCGGCGAGCCTGTTGCACCCAACCCACCGATCGCGTCCGAACCCACCAGAGTCCCGGCGACGGCGGTGGAGACGTCCGTCGGTGCGGCGCTCGCCGTCGAGACGGTGTTGAAGTCGAGCGCGCGCATCATTGCGCCGGGCGCGACCTCGGGTCTGGTCGCCTTCGCGAACCAAGTCTCGGATGACGCTTTGGCGTGGGTTGGGCCGCTCGGCGGCAACGGTGGACGCGACGTGTTGATCTACGTGCCGCCCGGCGCGCGGCCCGGCCGGGACTTCCAGTTCGTCTACCACTTCCATGGCACCCACAGCGAGACGGTGGCAGCGCAGCAACCGGGCATGACCAAGAAACAGTGGGTTGGTTGGGATCGTGTGCAGCAGACCGTCGAGGCGATCACCGCGCTGCAGGCCAAAGGCGGCCTCAATGTCGCGCTGGTTTATCCACTGAGCGCAGGCAAACGACCCGAGCCGACCCACACCGGCTGGTTCAACAAGGAATACGACCGCATGTGGATGCGCGGTGATGCTCCCGGGCACGCGGAAAGCTTCGACGCCCTCCATGAACAGGTGCGCGGCGTGCTGCAACGCGAGCTTGGTGCCGGGCCGAGCACGCTGGGGCGTCGTGTCCTTGCCGAAGGCCACAGTGCCGGCGGCATCGCGCTGCGCAACATCGCTCGGGGCGGCACCAGCCTCGTCGAGGAGTACTTGTTTCTCGATGCGAGCTTTGCGGGCTGGGCGGACGGCTGCCATCGCGCAGTTCGTGAGCACGGCGCCGACGCGTTGGTTTCGGTGGTGATCACCGCGGGCGGGATCGCCGATCCCTTTGGTCGCTCGGACCCGTGGTGCGAGACGACACCGAAGGCTGCGGCCGCGTGGCCGGGTGCGCGCGGTGAGTGCGAGTCGTCCGCGAAGCGGACTGCGGCAGCGGCCAGGACCTGCGCGGCGCAGCGCGAAGCGGCCGAGCTATGGCCCGAGCAGCGCGAGTGGTGCGAGGCGTTCGCCGCGGACATGCGTGGTTTTCCCGGCGTGTATCTGTTGCGCACCCGCATTACCCACGGCAAGCAGCCTCGTCACTTTGCCGGCGGACTCGAGCTGCCTGCGGATCGCGGCGGGGCTCGCTAGACGCACCGGTGGTCACGCGCCTTGTGGCCACAGACAGCGGCGATAGGCGTCAGCATTGAAGCTGTAGCAGGCCATGCCTATCGGGCAGTCGTTCTGCCCAACACAGGACAACATGCAGTCGTTCGACATCGTGCACACCGGCATCGCAAGCACGTCGTCGGGCGCTGGGCATCCTCCCGCGTCGCAGGGCAACATGCAGACCGCGGCACTGGGCCCATCGATCACGTCGACGCCGAGGCAAGTCCCGGG
>CANLQR010000282.1 GCA_947492135.1 Deltaproteobacteria bacterium
AGATGATCGACATCTGCGACTTCGCCACCGGTCTGTCGCGCACGATCGGCGGTCGCACGTTGATGTCGGAGCGCCCTGGCCATCGCATGATGGAGCAGTGGCTGCCGCTGGGGCCGGTGTTGTGCATCAGCGCGTTCAATTTCCCGGTGGCCGTGTGGGCCTGGAACGCTGCGATCGCGCTGGTGTGCGGCAACCCGGTGGTGTGGAAGCCGAGCCTCAAGGCGCCGTTGTCGGCGATCGCCACGCACGGCCTGCTACAGCCGGTGCTGGCCGAAGCCGGGCTCGGCGACGCGATGCAGCTGGTCATCGGTGGTGATGCCGACGTTGCCGTCGCACTGGTCGCGGACACGCGCTTGCCGCTGGTCAGCGCCACGGGGTCGACCGCCATGGGCTTGCGCGTGGGGCCGGTCGTCGCGGCTCGACTGGGACGCTCGTTGCTCGAACTCGGAGGCAACAACGCGATCATCGTCGATGCGACTGCGAATCTGGAACTCGCCGCGCTGGCGATCGCCTTCGGCGCTGCAGGCACCGCGGGGCAGCGCTGCACCTCCACGCGTCGGTTGTTCGTCGCCAAGGGCGTCGAGGTCGAGCTGACGCGACGCCTCGTCACGGCCTATCGTCAGCTCGGCGAGCGCATCGGTGACCCGCGCGACCCCAAGCACCTGGTCGGGCCGTTGATCGACGCTCGGGCGCGCGACGCCTTCGTGGCCGCGGTGGCGCGAGCCCGCGCCGACGGTGGAGAGATCCTCGCGGGCGGCAATGCCCGCGGTGGTGCCGGCTACTTCGTCGAACCGACGCTGGTGCGGGTCCCCGATGTGGGGTCATTTCCGCTCATGGACGCCGAGACGTTCGCGCCGATCCTCTACATGCGCACGTTCGCCGACGATCGCGTCGACCAGGCGATCGCGATGCAGAACGCGGTGGAGCAGGGGCTGTCCTCGGCGATCTTCACGGACAGTGTCCGGGCCGTAGAGCGGTTCTGGAGCCCTTCGGGCAGCGACTGCGGGATCGCCAACGTCAACCTCGGCACCTCAGGCGCGGAGATCGGCGGCGCGTTCGGGGGCGAGAAGTCGACCGGCGGTGGCCGTGAAGCCGGGTCGGACAGCTGGAAGGCGTACATGCGCCGACAGACCTGCACGATCAACGGCAGCGACGCGCTGCCCCTGGCGCAGGGCATCCGCTGGGAGTGACTTCGCGGTTGCCGCCGCCGCTGGCCCGCCGTACGCTGCAAGTTGCCGACCTGACGGTCGGCAACACCAACCCCTGACGGGGCTCCGGAAGGAGACAGCGCGATGCCAATCACACAAGAACTGCACGCACTTGGAACTGCCGCTCGTCGGCTCAACGACGGCTCCGAGCAGCTCAACGCCCTCATCGCCCGAATCGATGCCTTGCTCGGACGGCTGATGATCGGGATGGACTACCTGCATCCCCGGCCACTGTCCGAGATCGTGACCTACGATCGCGACGGCAAGCGCTGCATCGAAATGGCGTACCTCGGCTACTGCCGGATCTCCAAGGGCCACGCGCTTGCGATCAAGACCGTGAAGGTTCACGAGTCGAAGCGGGCGATGGCGACCGAGACGCCAGGCGACTTTCTGCCGCTGCTGCAGGCGCCCAGGCGCCTGCGATATGCCGCCGTCGATGTCTTGCCTGAGCTCGTCGCGGGGTTGTCCGCCCAGGTCTCCGAGGTCGCCGACGCCATGGCGCGTCGCTGTGCTGTCGCCGAGTCGCTCGCGCGGCGCCTCGAGGACCTCGCCGGCCCGGCGCCGGGTGCGGAGATTCAGCGCAGCGCGCAGCAGGCCAGCTCGCATTCGCGTCCGACGATGCCGTACCTCATCGATGGCGAGCCTCCGATCGTCGCGGCCGCGCCCCGTCGCCCCACGGGCGCCACCGGCCCGACCGGACCGACCGGGCCGACCGGGCTTGGCCGTAGGTGACGGTCTAGCGGGGTTTGGTTGCCGCACCGGGCCCGGCGTGGGACAAGCCCCCGGGCCATGGCAAAGCAGGTCCTCGTCACCGCAGCGCTGCCGTATGCAAACGGCTCCATCCACCTCGGCCACGTGCTCGAGGCGGTTCAGACGGATGTCTACACCCGCGCGCGCAAGCTCGCCGGGGATGACTGCGTCTTCATCTGGGCGGCCGACACCCACGGCACGCCCATCGAGCTCCGCGCCCGCCGTGAGGGCATCACCCCGGAAGCGTTGATCGAGCGAGCGTGGCACGAGCATCGTCGGGACTACGGCGATTTCGACATCGGGTTCGACATCTTCCACACGACCCACTCCGACGAGACCCGTCGTCATGCCGAGGCGATCTTCGCGGCGATGGAGAGCCGCGGCGACATCCTGTCTCGGCCGGTGGAGCAGCTGTACTGCCCGCACGATCAGATGTTCCTGCCTGATCGCTTCGTGAAGGGCGTCTGCCCCAACCCCAAGTGCAAGAGCCCCGATCAGTATGGTGACTCGTGCGAGGTCTGCGGCAGCACGCATGCACCGACGGAGCTGGGCGATCCGCACTGTTCGATCTGCGGGACCGCGCCCGAGCTGCGCTCGAGCACGCACTTGTTCGTGCCGCTGGCTCGCCACGAGGCGTTCTTGCGGCAGTGGCTCGCGCCGCTCGAACAGGGTGGGCACACCGAGCTGCAAGCGAGCGTGCGCAACTACGTCATGGAGTGGGTCGATGGCGGTCTACGCGACTGGGATATTTCGCGCGACCCGCCGTACTTCGGTTTCGAGATCCCTGGGCACCCCGGCAAGTTCTTCTACGTGTGGTTCGACGCGCCGGTCGGCTACATCGGCGCGACCGAGAAGTTCTGCCGCGATCGAGGTCTAGACTTCGACGCGTACTGGCGCGATCCCGAGCGGGCCAACACGGAGTTGGTCCACGTCATCGGCAAGGACATCGTCTACTTCCACTGCCTGTTCTGGCCGGCGATGCTTCACGCAGGCGGCTACACCACCCCTTCGCGTGTCCACGTGCATGGCTGGCTGACGGTCGCCGGTGAGAAGATGTCGAAGACCCGCGGCACGTTCGTGCTCGCGCGGACCTATCTCGACCATCTTCCCGCCGACTACCTGCGCTACTACTTTGCGAGCAAGCTCGGCGGCACCCAAGACGACCTCGATCTGAACCTCGAGGACTTCGTTTCGCGCTGCAACGCCGATCTCGTCAAGAAGACCGCGAATCTGGCCAGCCGGTCGTGTAAGTTCATCACGTCGCGCCTGGGCGGCACGCTCGGGGCTCTGGGTGACGAGACCGCCGAGATCGTGGCGGCCGCACAGCGAAGGCTCGAGGAGGCCCGGGTCCACTATCTCGCGTTCGAGTCGGGCAAGGCGCTGCGCTGCGCGATGCAGATCGCCGAGGACTTCAACCTCTACCTGACCGAACAAGCCCCGTGGAAACTCGGACCCGAGCAGGCCGAGCGCGCACGGCAGGTGTGTTCCGCCGGCGTCTATGCCTCGCAGGTCATCGCGGGGATCCTCGCGCCGGTGCTGCCGCGCTGGGCCGAGAAGGTCGAGCGCATGCTGAAGCTCCCGCATCGCCTCGACTTCGCCCACGCCGGCACGCCGCTCGGGGCTGGTCACGTGATCGGCGAGTACGAGATCTTGGCCGAGCCCATCGATCCAGCCAAGGTCGCGGCCATCATCGAAGCCAGCAAGGAGACGACCCCCGTGACGATCGCAGACACGCCTGCCTACGAAGTCGAGGCGCTGCAACCCGAGACGACCATCGACGCGTTCGCTGCGATCGACCTGCGCGTGGCGAAGGTGCTCGCGTGCGCGAAGGTCGACGGCGCCGACAAGCTGCTGCAACTGACGCTCGATGTCGGGCCGCTGGGCCAACGCAACGTGTTCTCGGGGATCGCCAAGAGCTACGCACCTGAGCAACTCGTGGGCAAACACGTGGTGCTCTTCGCGAACCTCAAAGCCCGCAAGATGCGGTTCGGGCTCTCCGAGGGCATGATCCTGGCCTCGGGATCCACCGACGACGCGGTCACCGTGCTCGAGCTCGACGGGCGCAGTCGGCCCGGCGAGCGGGTTTCGTGAAAAAGCCCGAGCACCGCTGGCAGACCCGCCTGCATGTCGCGATGCCGGCCCCTGGCCACCCCGGCGGGCCTTGGGCCGAGGACCCGCGGGCCGAGCGGGTCGCGCTGCAGTTTCGCGACGGACGCAGTCTCACCGCGACGCTCGGGCTCGATCATCAACGTGTCGAGGCCGCAGCCCTCGCGGATCCCGATCTCGTGCATGCCGTGTCGTGCTGGCTGGTCGCCCGCGGCGTGCGAGAGCTCGCCCTGTATGACGACCGCGACCACGCGGTCGCGGTCCGATCGTTCGACCTGAGTGAGCTCGCTTCGCCTGTCGGTGGGGCCAGGCGGGTGATCACGTTGGCCCCCTCCAACGCCGAGCTCGTCGACGCGCTCGGGGCCTTCGATCGGGTGTTCGCGTGCGAGGATTCGTCCGACACCCCGGCCGAGGTCGCCCGGTGCGAGCGGCTCGGTCCCGACCTTGCCCCCGATCTCGACCGGGTTGCGGCGCTCGACCCCGAGCTGGTCGTCAGCTCGCTGACCGTGCCGGGCATGGAGCGGATCGTCACCGGTCTGCGCGCGCGTGGGGTGCCGCAGCTGGTCTCTGCGCCGCGGTCGGTGGCGGAGGTGCTCGCCGACCTCGAGCGGCTCGGCGCGGCGATGGACGTCGACCCCGCGCGCGCGGTGGCGGCCATGAACGCGGAACTCGACGCCCTGGGCGCGAACCCGCGGCCGACCCCGGCTCGCGTGTACCTCGAGTGGTGGCCGCGGCCGATGTTCACGCCTGGGCGGCTGTGCTTCAGCAACGAGCTCATCGCGCTGGGCGGTGGTGCCAATGTCTTTGGCGATCGGCCAGGCGCGTCGCTCGAGATCACGGCGCGCGAGCTGTGCGATGCCGATCCGGACGTGGCGTTCGTTTCATGGTGTGGGGTCGCTGCGCACAAGCTCGATCCGGCCAGCGTCGGGCGACGTGAGGGGTTGGCCGAGCTCCGGGTCGTCCGCGAAGGCCGGATCTTCGCGCTCGACGAGCGGTATTCGGGGCGCCCCGGGCCCAGGATGCTCGAGACCTCGAGGCGAATCCGAGCCGCGCTCGAACGCGGGTGAGCCCGGCGCCCGCCGCCGCGTCGTTTTTTTGCCCGGCCGACCCGCCTGTGCCAACTTCGCAAACCACGATGCGCGTGGAAATGATCGACGAGAATCTCGAACGGCAGATCGACGACGTCGTCAGCTCGCTGCGGACCTGCTTGGGGTATCGCTCGGTGTGGCTCGACCCATTCGGCACGCTGTGGCACAGCGAGCCCGAGGACGAAGAACTCGACGCGCTGGGTCATCGCTACGTCGGCACCTTCCTGCGGCCGGATGCCGATGCACTGGGCGCCGCGCTGACCGGGCTCGCGTGGCCCGCTGTGGCGTGTCTGGTTTTGGAGCGCCGGCCCATGGCCGTGCCGCTGACGCTGGCCGCCGCGATGTGAAACGCCGCTTCGCGGCGCTTTAGGCCCTGCGTCGTCGTCGGCCTGCGACCGCGATGCCCAGCGCCGCGATCCACCACGGCGCATCGACGCGCTGCCCACACCCGCAGCCGGCCGAGTCATCGTCGGCCCCGCCGCCCCCGTCGCCAGAGTCCGCGGCGGCGCCTTCGGCACCATCGCCCAAGGTGTTGCCTGCGGTGGCCGCGGTGCCACCGGCAGAGCCGCCACTCGAGACGGTACCGCCGGATTCGTCCGCGCTGTCGGTCGGGTCGGTCGGGTCGGTCGGGTCGGTCGGGTCGTCGTCAGCACCCGATCCGGACTCGTCGCCACCTTTGCCGGGCGCGGTGCGGTTGACGACCCGCGCGTAGCCGCGGGTCTGCGCGTCGAAAATATCGATCGAGCGGCCGATGATGGCGTCGATCAGGGCTTTTTGTGCCTCGTCGAGGACTTCGTCGGCGCGGGTCACCACGACGAACGAGACGTCGAACTCGTCCGGTGCATCGGGCCACGCGGGGGTACGCTCGCCCTCGGCCGCGATCACGTCCTCGACCGTGATATCGCGCCGTGTGGCGTTGATGGTGTACGAGTCGGCCTCGAACACGAAGGCATCGAACGGCGCACAGCCGCCATCTTTGGCTGCAGAATCGACGCAGTTGCTGGGATTCTCCAGCACGAACCACGGCTGCACCTCGTCGGGTGGCAGTAGTCCCATCAGGTAGAGATCGAGGTCGCTGTACTCGTAGATGTCCTGCTTGAGTGCGGTGAACGTGCCATCGCCGTTGTCCACCCACTCGTGACCCTGCACGGGCGATCCCCCGGTGTTCAGGTAGAACGACCAGTGCGCGTTGGAGCGGCCAAGCATCGCGTTGTCGAGGCCCTGGCCCTGCGAGAAGTACACGAATGTCAGCCACGCGTGGCCCAGCTCTTGGCCAAACACCAGCGAGATGTAGTTGTCGCTGACGCCGCCGGGGTCGCCCCCGAGGTAGTTCGTCCAGGTGTTCATGTGCAAGAAGCCCTGCACCTGAGAGTTCGGCGTGTCGTCGAAGTAGCCCATGCCCTGATCGGGGATGACCGCGTCTTCGACGGCGATGTGCTCGTAGCCGATGCCATGCACGTCATTGGCCACCGACTGGTACAGCGCGCCCACCGGAGCGGGCAAGCTCCAGGTCGAGAACATCACGAGGAACTGGCTGTCGTCGGGATGGGAGCCCAGGAAGCCCGACTCCACGGCGTCATAGCCAGCCAAGAATGGATCGCGGGTGAACCAGTTGGCGTTTTCCACCGACTGGTCGACGTCGCGGAAGATCATGTACGAGTCGCGCTGCTCGACGAACTCGATCGGCGCTGCGGCTGCAACGCCGGGTGCGAGCAAGGCGAACCCGGCGATGCGAATAGACCACCGTAATGTCATCACTCGTGATCGTTGGTGAAACCGCACCCAACGTCAAGCCGACCGCGCGGCGATCTCGGGCCCGGCGTGCTCGCGAAGCATCGCCACCACCGCGTCGACCCACACGGCCGTGGCATTGAGCGAAGGCACCAGGACGAGCTCTTCGCCGCCCACGGCCTTCCAGTCCTCTGCGGCGCGGATGCCGATCTCTTCGAGGGTCTCGAGGCAGTCGGCGGTGAACGCCGGGCACATCACCGCGACCCGGCGGATGCCGCGCTTGGCGAGCGCGGGCAGGACCTCGTCGGTGTAGGGCTGAATCCACGGCGTCCGACCGAGCCGAGATTGAAACGACAGGCTCCAGCCATCGGGCGCGAGGCCGAGCCTGGTCGCGATCGCCCGCGCCGTGGCGTGGCACTGCGCGCGGTAGCACGTGGCGTTGTTTGGTCCGATCACGTCGCAGCACGAGGGTGTCGCAAAACAATGGGTCCCGCTGGCATCGCCCTTGCGCAGGTGGCGTTCGGGCAGGCCGTGGAAGCTCATCAGCACGTGTTCGGCCTGCGCCGTTGCGAGCACCGGTCTAGCGACCGCTGCGAACGCGTCGATGAAGCGCCGATCTTCGTAGAACGGCGGGACCACGGCGAGCGACGGCGTGTTCCAGGCCCGCGCCGCAGCGGCATACAGGACCTCGAGCGTGGATCCTGTGCTCGACGACGCATACTGGGGATACAGCGGCATCACGATGATGCGCGTGCATCCGGCCCGTATCAGTTCGTCGTAGGCGCCTTCGAGTGCCGGTTGGCCGTAGCGCATCCCGAGGACCACCTTCCACTGGGGCTCCGGCAGCGCTGCCGCCACGGCATCGCGCAAGGCCTTCGAGAACACCATCAGCGGCGAGCCGGCGTCGGTCCAGACCTTGGCGTACGCGTGGGCGGACGCCTTGGGGCGCCGCGGCAGAATCACCAACTCGAGCAACATTCGCCGCACCGGCGCAGGAATGTCGATCACGCGGGGATCGGACAAGAACTGGCGCAGATACCGGCGAACCTCGGGTGCGCGCGGGGCTTCGGGCGTCCCGAGGTTGCTCAGCAGAATTCCAATCGGCGGCAGACTCATCGAGCCGGACCTTGCCCGGTGACGCCGGCGACCTCGTCGAGCAGCCGCTGGATGCGGCGCACCATCCCACTCGGATCGGGCACGAGCCCCTCGGCGATGCTTGCCTGATCGAACAGCAGCTCGATCCAGTGGGTCATCTGCGGATCCTCGGGCTGCCGGGCGGTGCGCGCGAGCGCGGCGCGTACGAACGGGTGCGAACCGTTGATCTCGAGGATCCGCGCCTTGGGGGCGATGTCGCGGCCTGACATCCGCAGGATCCGTTCCATGTTGCGGCCCATGCCGGCCTCGTCGTCGACCAGACAGGCGGCCGAGTCCGTCAGGCGCCGCGATGGACGCACGGCCTTGACGCGATCACCGAGGATCGCCTGGGCGCGCTCGCACAGCGGTGCAAGCTCTCCCAGGTCTGCGGGCGCCTCACCCTCGGGGAGCGTCAGCTCGCCCTTGGTGACGTTGACCACCGGCTTGTCGGCATAGCGCTCGAGGTCCTGCACGACCCACTCGTCGACGGAGTCGGTCATCAACAGCACCGCCCAGCCTCGTGCCCGACACGCCTCGAGGTGTGGGCTGCGGGCGAGATCGTCGACCGACTCGCCCGCGATGTAGTAGATGGCCTCTTGCCCGGCCGGCATGGCGTCGACGTACTCGCGTAGCGATACCAAGGTGCCGGCTTTGCCGGTGCAGTCGAACCGCAGCAACTCGGTCAGCTGCTCGCGGTGGGCGTTGTCGGTGTGCAGGCCCTCTTTGACGAAGATCCCGAACTCGCGCCACAGCTTGGCGTAGGTCTCGGGGTCGTCCTTGGCGGTGTCGACCAGCAGACCGATCGCCTTGCGCGTCAGCTGGCGGCGAATCGCCGCGAGCGAGGAGTGCTCTTGCAGCATCTCCCGCGAGACGTTCAGCGGTAGGTCCTCGGAGTCGACGACTCCGCGGAAGAACCGGAGATACGGCGGCAAGAGCTTGTCGCAGCTCTCCATCACCAGCACGCGCCGGGCATACAGCCGCAGGGACTTGGCGTCCTCGCCGAACAAGTCCATGGGCCGTCGGCCGGGCACGAACAGCACCGACTTGAACTGGATCGGGGCATCCATGGTCGCGTGCAATCGCGCAAACGGCTTGTCCGAGGGCAACACGAAGCCGCCCATGACGTGCTTGTAGAATTCGGCGTAGTCGTCGTCGGTGAGATCCTTGGCGTTGCGCGACCAGAACGCCCGAGCCGAGTTGACCTGCTCGGACGCCGTCGCGGGACCACCGGCAGCGTCGATCGTGGCGACCTCGATCGGGTGCAGTACGTGGTCGCTGTAGCGCTTGATGATGCTCTCGAGCTTCCAGCGGTCGAGGTACTCCTTGGCATCGTCGCGCAGGTGGAGCTCGATTCGGGTGCCGCGGCTCTCGCGGTCGCCCGCAGCGATCGTGAAGCCGCCATCGCCGGTCGAGCTCCACTGCACCGCGGTGCTGCCCGCCAGGGCTGAGCGGGTCGTCACTTCGATCCGGTCGGCGACCATGAACGCCGAATAGAAGCCCACGCCGAACTGGCCGATGAGATCGACCTGCGGCCTGCCGTCGGTGCCACGCGGCGCGTTCTTGAGAAACTCGAGCGTGCCCGAGTGGGCGATGGTGCCGAGATTTTGTTCGGCCTCCTGGGCGCTCATGCCGATGCCGGTATCCTCGACGATCAGCACGCCACGCGCCGCGTCGGCGGTGATGACGATCTTGCTCGCGAGATCTTGGCCTGCGAGGGATGGGTCGACCAGCGCGGCGAAGCGCGCCTTGTCGAGGGCATCGGAGGCGTTGCTCACCAGCTCGCGGACGAAGATGTCGCGGTTGGTGTAGAGCGAGTTCGTGACCAACCGGAGTACGGCTGCGACCTCGGCCTTGAAAGCATGCGTGGTGGGCGGCTCGGTTCCTGACATCCGCGCTGGAGGCTAAACCCCCGGCGCGGCCAGTCAACGGGGGCGGCGCCCGGTCCACTCGAAACCCGCCCGCAAGGCTGCCCCGGCCCACAGACCGCCCAGCGAGACCGGCGCGC
>CANLQR010000283.1 GCA_947492135.1 Deltaproteobacteria bacterium
CGGTATCGATGCTCTCGAAGCGCGTGACCGTCGCGAGGATGGCGGCATCACTGAGCATGCCCGAGAGGCCATCGGAGCAGAGCAGATAGATATCCCCGCGGGCATACTCCTCGACGAAGATGTCGACGAAGACGTTTTGCGAGAGCCCAAGGGCGCGCACGACGACGTTTTTGTAGCCGAAGTTGTCGACCTCGTCGCCGCTCATCTCGCGCATGCGGCGGTAGTCGTTGAGCAACGAGTGGTCCTCGGTGACCTGGCTGATCTGACCGCCGCGGATCCGATAGACGCGCGAATCCCCGACATGGCCGACGTAGATGCGGCCCTGCGTGAAGTAGATCGCGTCGACCGTGCAACCCATGCCCTTTTTGCTCGGGTCGGTGACGCCGGTCTCGTGGATGCGGGTGTTGGCCAGCTTGATCGCGCAGGTCATGCGATCGCGTTCGACGGCCAGCTGCGGCATACGAAACGGCCACGTCGGCGTGACCTCACCAAAAGTGTCCTGATAGTAGGTGCTCACGGTCTCGACCGCGAGGCCGCTGGCGACCTCGCCGCAGGCGTGACCGCCCATGCCGTCGGACACCACAGCCAGCGGGAACTCGGCGGGGACGAAGATGTTGTCCTCGTTGTGAGCCCGGACGCGACCGATGTCGGTCTTGCCCGAGAAGCGAATGCGCGACCCACCTTCGTGGAAGCTGATGCTCATCGAGGTGACCCACGCTAGCACCCGCGTCGCCGCCGCACAAACGGGGGGCTCGCGACCGCCAAGCGGGCGGCCTCGCCAAGCGGGCCACGTGATGGGTAGACTGTGTGGCGATGGAGCTGACTCGCCCCCGTGGCGCCGCGGCGAAGTCGGTGCGGCTCGAACAGATGTCGATGCCCCGACTGCTGTTCACGCTGCTGCACCAACGATTCACGGGGACGCTACAGCTGGACCAGCTCGAACCCTCGGGCGCACGTACGGTCTGGTTCACTGGCGGGATGCCGGCGTTCACCGACTGGGTTTCGACCGCCCATGCGCTGGCCGAGGTCCTGGTCTCCGAGCGGCTGATCAGCGGCGATCAGCTGGCCCACGCGCTAGGCGCGATGGCCAAAGAAGGTGGGCTCCTCGGGCCGGTGTTGTTGCGGCTCGGTCTGCTCGACGACGCGGGGCTTTCGGCCGGTCTGAGATTCCAGTGCCGGCGCAAGCTGCTCGAGACCTTCACGCTTCGTGAAGGGCTCGTCGAGGCCACGGCGGGTCCGTGGGAGGGCCCGACCTTCGAGAAGGTCAACTCGCTGGAGCTGATCGCTGCGGGGGTCGCCGCGTACTATGACGAGGCCCGCGTCGAGTCGGAGATGGGCGCCGCGTTGCATGGACCACTCGCGGGAACCGTGGGGTTGGCCCGCTATGTCGCGCATTTCAAGTTTGGTGCCAGCGATGGCTCGCTGCTCGACGCGTTGAGCGCGTCCACAGAGATCGACGCGCTCGCGCGCCAGCCCGGGGTTTCTCGACGCCGCGCAGCGCAGCTGGTGTTCACCTTGTGGGCCTGTCAGATGCTGCGTGTCGGTGCCATGGCGGTGACGCCGACCGAGGCGCCGCGCTCCCGACCCACACCGGTCCCGCCATCGACGCCGACCGAGGCGCCGCGCTCCCGACCCACGCCGGTGTCGAGTCCGGCGTCACCTCGACGAGCCTCGCGGCAGGTCGAGGTCGCGTCGGGCACGGGGGAGATGGAGGCGGCGCAGGAGCTCGCGCAGACCCCTGAGCAATTCATGGCGGAGCTCGAGGCTCTCGAGGCCAAGGTCAAGAACGGCGCGCATGCGTTCGATCTGCTCGGCGTTGGGCTCGACGCGGGCAAGCGAGAGACCCGTCGCGTCTTCGGTGACCTCAGTCGTCGATTTCATCCTGATGCGCTGCAGGCCCGCGGCTTGGGCGCCCTGCGTGAACGAGTCGGCAGCGTGTTCGCAGCGCTCAGCGAGGCCCAGTCGACGCTCGCCGATGAAAACAAGCGCGAGCAGTTGCGCGACGCGATCGAACGCGGGGTCTCGGTGCAGCAGGCCGGCACCGATGCCACCGCCATGGCGCGAGCCGCATTCGAGAGCGAGATCCTCGCGAAGGACGGCGACAAGTTTCTCAAGGCGGGTCGCTGGGATCGCGCCCAGGAGCTCTATTCGCAGGCGCTCGCGCTCGCTCCCGACGAACCCGACCTGCTCGCGGCTGCGGCGTTTTGTGCCTACAACCTGTCCTCGCGTGGGCGCAGCGACGGGAGCCTCGCCGAGCGCCTGCTGACCGCGGTCTCGACCGAGTATCCGCAGATCGCCCGCGCTCACTATTTCAGAGGTTTGGTGTTGCGCGATCTCGGGGCGACCGAGCCGGCGTATCAAGCCCTGATGCGCGCCGTGCAGCTGGACCCGCGCCTCATCGATGCCGAGCGGCAGGCCCGCGCGCTACGGGCGACCCCGGCTGCGGCCGCGCCGGAGAAGCCCAAGGGCTTGCGTGGTCTGTTTGGCCCGAAGAAGTGACGGACGACTGGTGGGTTCACGCCCCACGCGGATGCGCGATGAAGAACTCGATCACCGCCTGACCCCAGACAAACACGAACGGGTCGTCGCAGCTTGCAGGCACGACCTGGCCAGGAGCACCGCCGGGGTCGTCGGCTCCGGGCATGCAGTGACCACCGGCTATCGGCGTGTCACCGGTGTAGTCGTGCTCGACGTACTCGAAGGTCATCGCGTCGCTGCTCCACCGGGTGCGGCGAACCTCGGGGTCGTCGAGTAGCAGTTGCTCGTCGCCGAGTGCGAAGTGGTCGATGACCGCGTCGCGGCGCTCGATCGCGCAGGAGTAGTTCACCACGAGGTCGGCGGTGCCGTGCATGTAGAGGATGTCGATGGGCTCCGTAGGCGACTCGTCGGGGGTGAACTGGCAATCGCTGATCGGGAAGTCGTTGCCACATGCCGCCCCGGCTGCAACCGAGGCCAACACGTCGGCGTGGGCGCAGGCAAAACGCCAGCTCATGAAACCGCCCTGCGAAAAGCCGGTGAAGTGCCAGCGATCGGGGTCGACGTGAAACGCTGTGGCGACCCGCTGCATCACTGCGAAGACCTTGTCGTCGTCGATCCCCGGGATCCAGTTCGCCAGCGGTGGCGGCGGATCGGCGTTGGGTTGGACCACGATGAAGCCATACTCCTGACCCAGAGCCCGCAGGTTCGTGCAGGCGTTCTGCATCTGCGCGCTCATGGCCAGGCCATGGACGTCGAAGATCATCCCGCATGGGGCATCGAGACAGGCGTCGGGGATCTCGATGTCGTAGACCAGCCCATCGCAGGTGAACTCGTGGTGGCCCGGCGTCACGTCGGTGATGCAGTCGTCGGCCACCGGATCGGGAAACGGCTCGCCGGTCGTGCCCGAGGTGTCTTCGCGGCCGCCGCTGCTGTCTGGCGAGGTCTCGGCTGTGGTGGTGCTCGTCGCCGACGTGCCGGAGGTGGTCGTGGCCACCGTCGTGGGGTTGCTCGACGCATCGAGCGTCGTCGCGGCTTCGCCGGTGCTCGATCCCGACGACTCCCCGGTGCTGTCACCGATGCCAGTGGCGCCGCCGCAGGCCCCGAGCGCCAGCATCGTGCCTACGCACAGGATCAGTCGGCTCGACATGACGTCATCATAGACGCGGTGTCCCAGCGTCCCCAAGGACAATCGCCGGCCGGTGCCGGGCTTTGAGATCTCAGCGCATCCGGTAGGGGCAGTCATCGCCCTCACAGCGCACGTTGTGGCGCTCGGCACCCTTGGGTGTGGCGCCCTCGGGGAAATCATCGCGTAGGACCGCTGCGCCGGCGTCGTAGTCGCGACCGAGATACCAGCGGCTCGCAAGCCCGAGGACATCGAAGTCGAAGCGGTCGCTCACCGCGGTGGCGTTGGCGCGCAGTTCGTAGGCGCCCATGGCCCGCGCACTGGCAGCGGCGACGTAGGTGGTCTGCCGGCTGCTCTCGGCGACGAACGCGTAGCCGGTCGGGAACACCGCGTCGAAGGTCACGCGATCGTGCGGGTACATCGGGGTCGCGTTGTGCAAATTCGCGACCACGACCGAGGTCTCGTTCATGTGCGCGAGCAGGGCCAAGTAGTATTCGCGAGTCTTGAGGTGGAACGGCACGAAGACGCCGCGGAATGCGTCGAGAATGATCATGTCCCAGCGTTGGGCTGCGGGCGCCTGCTCGACGAACAGCCTGCCGTCGGCGGCGTGAGTGCGGTAGTTTGGGTCGTCCGGCACCTCGAAGTGCTTGCGGGCCAGACGGATCACCTCGGCGTCGATGTCGACGGCGTCGACCACGAGTCCGGGGATCTTGCGAAACAAGTAGTTGCTCAGCGTGCCGCCGCCCATGCCGATCATGAGCAGACGTTGGATCTTTGGCTGCACCAAGAAGCCCGCCATCATGGTTCGCGTGTAGTCGAGATCGAGCGCTTGGGGGCTGCGACGATCGAGCCGCGACTCGATGTAGTACGTACCATCGACCACGAAGTACATCGTGCGAAAGTCGTCCGACTCGGCGACGACGATATGGTTGTAGGGCGACTGAGCCTCATCGATGATGTGCTCATCGGAGGCCAGCGATCGGCGGGGCGCCAGACCGGTGATGGCGCAGGCGCCCGCGCCGGCCAGCCAGCCCCGGCGCGTCGTGAGCCACGAAAGCGGTGCCACGGCGGCACGCTCGCAAGCCGCTGCAGGCACGTCAAGCCGCTCGACCGCAAGACCGTCGGTTTGTTGGCGACGCGCGATTCACCGTGCTAACCGATGCTGTCACTGCGGTCCCGGATGCGCGGGGCCCTTGGTGTCGTCATGTCCAGGATCAGCGAACCACACGATATCGGCCGGGGCCAACACGATCCCCCGGGCGTGCCGACTCCTGCCCGTCGTGCGCTGTCGCCCGCGGCCTGTCTGGGTTTACTGGTGTCGTCGATCGCGATCTCGGCCATTGGTTTGGGCCGCTTCGTGGTCCTGCCGATGATGGTGCGAGCCCACGCGTTGGTCGACGCAAACCTTGCCCGCTCCCTGGCAGAGCCGATCCATTTTCGCTTGGCTGAGATCACTCTGGCCGCCACGCTCGTCGCGTTTGTCGTGCTCCCGCGTTGGACCCGCTCGAAGCTCGCAGGCGGACTCGCCATGACTTTGGTGGTCGGTGCGGCCGCCTGGCGCGCAGTGATGCTGCCTGCGCTGTACGTGGGGTGGTCCAAGGTCGATCTCGTGGCCGGCCGGCCGCTCGACCGGATGCACGCCGCCACCACCCTCGATGGCTACGAGCAAGCCATCAGTCTGGCGTTGATGTTCGGGTTTCTCGCGACGACCTGGGTCGCGCTTCGCCACGGCGAGCCGGCGTCTGCGAGGATGCCAGCTGCGCCCCCGCCGATGCCCGCGCCCACGTCCGTTGCCGGAACGATCAACGTGGCGTCGCCCGAGCCCGTGGTCACCCGGGGTTAAAGCGGCTTTAGCCCGAAGGCCTCGGGATGGCTCCGACCCCGGCGATCGGGATCGCGATCAGTGCCCACACCAGAAAAAAAGTCTGCCGGAGGTCTTCGAGCCCAGGGGCGAGCTCTTTGGCGATGACCTCGGGTGGACGCAAGCGGCCTTCTTCGACCCCGATCGGATCCGCGACAGAGGCCTGCAGCTCGGTCTCGAGCCGATCGGAGAGCTTCGCAGCATCGCCGCGGATCCAACCAAACGCCACGATCACGCCCACGATCACACCGAGGGTGGTGGCCAGCAGGATCGACAACACTCGATCCGCGGCGAGCAACCCTGGTGCAGCATCGGCCCACAACGGTAGCGACGGCTGGCCGCCGGTCGACGCTCGGCCTGGATCGGCGGTGAATCGACCGCTGGACGCCGAGGACTCGGGGCGCAACGCGTGGCTTCCCGATTGCGATGGACCGCTCTCGCCTCGATTGATCGCGGAGGTACCCATCGGGGCCCGAGCGAGGCCCGCCGCGGCGAGATCGAGCTCGATCCGTTCGTCGCCACCTTGAGCGGCGAAGCGCCCGGTGGATCCGCTCTTGGGTGGGGCCGCGGCGAACGCAGACGCCGGGGGCTCGACCGGCGTGAGCACGAGTGGTTCGGGCGGGCGAGCCAAGGGCGGCTCGATGCGAGCCAAGGGCGGCTCGACGCGAGCCAAGGGTGCGGTCGCGGGCCTCGGTTCAGGAGCCGCCGCAGTTCTCGGCGCCGGTGCCGGCTTATCCGGTCGAGCGGGTGCCGGTGGCAGAACCGGTGGCGTCGGCACGAAGACGCCAAATGCCGGTGCGAGTGGCACGCCAGCCGCGGCCGCCGGACCCGATCGCGGCTCGGGCTGCGCGAGTGCGGGGATCGCTTCGAGATCGGGCTCGAGCATCAGCACACCGCTGAGGTCCTTGGCTGCGCGCACCTCCGCGACTGCACCAAGCTCGTGAAGTAGCCGCGCCGCGGCGACGGCCTCGGTCTTGAGCATGCCGCGATGGATCTCGATCCCGCCGCGCTCCAGACCGTGGGTGAAGCCTGAAGGCTGCAGGCCGTAGCGACGCGCAAGCGTGTGAGACAGCTGGGCTATCGCCCCGGGGCCGCCGCCTCTGGCGCCCACGATGATCACGTCGAATAGTTCGGGCGGAGCCAACGCCACCACTGTACCCAGCGCGGGTCTTTTTTGCGCCGGTACCGCGCCCGAGGCTCAACCGGGCGTTTTTTTGCCGTGATCCCGGTGCGTCGTATGCTGCCGGCGCCTCATGAACGAACGACCCAGAGCCGACCGCGAGGGCGCCGCGGCACGCCGCTTGCGTTCGGCGCCCCGGATGCGCTCGCGACTCCACCTGCTCGCCGCCGCCTTGACCTTCACGGTCGCGACCGAGGCGGCCGCGTCCCCGGCCGTCGACGGCACGCGCAATCTCTCGCTGGGCAACGCATCGCGCGGCTCGTCGTACGGCACCAACGCCGTACTCGCCAACCCTTCCAACATGGGGTTCTCGGGGACCTTCGCGATCGAGCCGCTGTATCAGCTGCAGCTCGCCAGCCGCACCAGCGGTGTCGGCGTGGTGGTGATGGACTCGCTGAACAACGCCCGCGTCTCGCTGGGGCTGGGCTACCTGTTCATGCGCGGCCAGCCGACGATCAAGTACACCGATCCGGGTACGTCCGAGGATGATGAGTTCGAGCTGTCACGCTTCGGCCACGAGGCCTTCGCGGCGATCAGCATCATGATCGTCAAGCAGTGGCTCGCGGTTGGACTCAAGCCGAAGTACCAGTACGCGAGTCTGCGCTATCGCGACGATACCGGCGCCGCACGGGACGCCGCGGGCAAGTTGAGTACCTTTGGTCTCGATGCCAGTTTGACCGCGAACCTCGCGGGTTTTGCCGCCGTGGCACTCGTGGCGACCAACCTCACCGGCAACAACGATCCGGCCTACACCGACGACGACGACCTCGCCTTGGAAGGGGTTGGCATCGATCCTGCGGCGGTTCGCTACGGCTCGCTCTCCGAACTCTCCGAGTATCCGCTTGGGTTCGCCTGGGGAGCGTCGGTATTTCCCCTGCGCAAGGCCGACTTCTCGCTCAATGCGGACGGCTACTATGACTTTTCGAGCTTTCGTTTCGAGAAGGCGACGCGCCAGGTCTACGGTGGCAGCGCCGAGTTCGTGGCCGGTCCGGTACCGCTGCGCTTCGGCGCGACGTGGGACTCGCGCGGCAAAGGCAAGCAGGACGACCGAGTGTTCGTCAGCGGCGGCATCGCCTACGTGCGGCCGGCCCCGGTGGGGGGCGTCGGCGTCGACATCGGCTTCGGTTTTTCGCAGCAGGTCGCCGGTCCCCTCAAGGACACGATCATCGGCTTCAACCTAGGGCTGCGTATCCACCCGGATCTTTGACGTGGCGCTCGCCGGGTTCGGAACCTCGGGCGAGTGCAGTAGTCTTGCGCAACGTGGGCGCGACTCTCGGTACTCCCGACGCCCGTGACCTCGACGATGGGATCGACGCGTCCGCGGTTGCCCCGGTGACCGAGACCGAAGTCCTCACCGAGACCGAGCCGCCCGTGGCGGTCGAGTCGGAGCCGCTCGACGCGACCGACGCTCGGGACCGACGGCTGGTGCGGCGGGCTCGGGGAGGGGATGTGCGGGCGTTCGAAGAGCTGGTCACCCTCTACCAGCACCGAATCTTCGGCTTGGTGCTGCGGATGATCGGCAATCGGCAAGAAGCCGAAGACGTCGCGCAGGAGGTGTTCATCACCGTCCACCGGGCGCTTGCGAGCTATCGCGGCGAGGGCCGGTTCTACACGTGGCTCTACCGAATCGCGACCAACACCTGCAAGAACCGGATCAAGTACCTGCGGGGGCGAAACTTCCACCGCAGCGTGCCGGTCGAGGATACGCCGGAGGCCCACGCACCGATGTCGGAGGGCGGACCGGTGCTCACGATGCAGAGCCACGTCGCCGGCCCCGAAGCGACGGTCGAAGGCAGTCGGCTCGAGGCCGCCATCGGGGCCGAGCTCGCGCTGCTCGAGCCCGAGCACCGACTGCTGATCATCTTGCGCGACGTCCAGGGCATGTCCTACAGCGATATCCTTCGCATCACCGGTTTGCAGGAGGGCACCCTGAAATCCCGCCTACACCGCGCCCGGCTGGCCCTCAAGGACCGCCTCAAGCCGTACATGGGCTGAAGCTTTTTTCGACCACGCCGATGCGAACCCCGAGACCCGGACGTAACCTCTAAAGAAGAACGAACTCCGCGATGGCCACCCCGAACGACAACAGCGCCGAACGCATGACGGCGTACCTCGATGCCGAGCTCGGCCCCGCCGAGGCTCAGGAATTCGAGCAGTTCCTCGACGAGTCGCCCGAGGCGCGTGCGGAGCTCGAAGATCTGCGCAAGGTGATGCGGCTCGTCGGAGGGTTGGCCGCGGTCGAAGCCCCACCGGACTTCGCCGAGAAGGTCTCGCGCAAGATCCGTCGCAGGGTGATGCTGGAGCGTGATGGCGGCGTGTTGGGGCTCGTCACGCTGCCCTTTCAGGTGATCTGTATCGTGGTGATTCTCGTGGTCGGTGCGCTCAACATGATGGCGCAGCTCGACGCCCAGCCGCAGGCGGTCGAGCGCGATCCTGCGGCCGCGCCGGTGCCCGAGGACGCAATCGGGGAGGACCCCGAGCGCGGTGCGCCCGGGCCGCGTCCGATTGCACGCTGACACCATCGACCAGCGTGGGAGCGCGAGTCGCGGGCGGATTGACCCGCTGCGACGCGAGCTGTGGTACAAACCCGGCGCATGGCCCGGGAAGTGACGATTGTCGATGCGGGGCTCGGAAACCTCGCAAGCGTAGAACGCGCACTTATCCAAGTCGGCGCAGCTGTTAGAATTTCCGGCGATCCGGATCGCGTGGCTTCGGCCCGGATCGTGGTCTTTCCGGGGCAAGGGGCGTTTGGCACGACCACTGGGGCGGTCATCGACGGTGCGCTTGGCGCCGCCGTGCGGATGGTGATCGATCGTGGCGACCCCTTCCTGGGGATCTGCCTGGGCATGCAGCTGTTGTTCGACGGCAGCGACGAAAACGGTGGCCAGCCCGGCCTCGGGATCTTGCCAGGCCACTGCCGCCACTTTCCCGTGGGGCTCATGGAGGACGCGGAGCCTGGCGCCGCTCGGCCGCACGAGCCCCTACGGGGCGCCGAGCCCAAGGCCGCCAGCGAGCCGCCGCGCGAGTCCCTGGCAGACTCCATCGCCTCCGCGCTCGAAGGCGATTCGGAGCGCCGCAGTGCCTCGGCTTCGATGACCAGCGGCGAGAGCGATGAGCCGGTCCGGGTGGACGATGGCTCGCCCGCACCCGAACCCACCGAGGGCGAGGTGCCGGTCGCCGTAGCGCCGATCATGGCACCCGTCATGGCACCCGTCATGGCACCGATCATTGCGCCGCCGCCGCCGCCGGTCGTGCTGGCTCGAGCGCCCCAGCTCGCCGAGCCCGGGCCGCTGCGTCGCCGCGTGAAGGTCCCGCACATGGGCTGGAACGAGGTCGAGCCCAC
>CANLQR010000284.1 GCA_947492135.1 Deltaproteobacteria bacterium
CGGCATCGCCGTAGGAGTATGCGTACGTCGTACAGCTCTGGACTGCATTGACCTCGCACGAGCACTCGCAGATCGCGGGGCCCGGGTCGTTGTACCCCTCGAGCACGGTGGGTCCGGGTTCGGGGTACTCGGCCGGGCAGTCGGGCAGTGGAGCACCGCCGGTGAGGCGCGCGCGTGCGGTGGGACCGAACCAACCATCGGGTGCGGCGACTCCACACGTCGACGCGAGGCCGCACTCCGGATCTCCGGTCTCTGCGGAGCTTGCTGAGGTCGTCATCGCGGTGCTCGACACCGACGCGCTGGCGCCGTCGGTGCCGGGGTCGCCGGTCTCGCCCGGTCGCAGAGCTTGCTGCCGAGCTGCCGGAATCGGCGTCCACGTCGAGGTCGAAGCCGTTGTCAGCCACGGGTTTCGCACAGCCGAAGAGCGCAAGCGTGCCGACGTGCAGCAGCGTGCCGAGGCGAGGACTCCGGGGTTGGTGGTGTTGTGCTTTGGCCATCGGTTCACGCGACGCGGGCCTTGCTCCGCGCCGCCCTTCAAACCACGGTAGCCACCGCCGTCGCGATCCCACAACCTCGACCACAGGCGCACGAAGCCCGGTGAAACCGGCAGCGGTGTGGTGTTGGGGGCGATGATCCCCAGCCGGATGATCGACGAAGCGCCGTGCTGGCTCCCGGATCATTGTTCCGAGTCGCTCGCGAAACGACGACGCAGAAAAATGCCGCGGGTCGGCGGTTTCCTGCCCCCGCGCGAGCGCAAGTCGAGCTGTGCCGGCGTGGTGGAAAAGCGGATCGTTCGATCGGGAGCACCGGGGCCCTGCCGCGCAGCCTGCGGGTCCGCGCCATCGGGCTCGGGATCGGTCACTCCCTTCGTTGGGTGGCCGCCACGGGTCGCCGGGCGTCGTTCGGACTTCGCAGGCTGCGCAAAGGAGCGAGGGTATCGATCAGACAGTGACGCCCGGGCCCAACCCATTCGCGGAATTCGTTCAGACGCGGCGCCGCGTCACAGCAGCCCGCACTGCCGCGCCTCGCCGACGTTCTCGATGGGCCACAGCATCACGAAGTTGAAGCACATCTCATCCTCGGTGGCCTCACCAAAGTGCACCGCTGCGCCGCCCTCGTTGCCGTAGGTACACGTGGTGCGCAGGGCATCGCCGGGATTCACGAGCACCTCGGGGTCGTGGGGATAGTAGGTCTGGCTCTCGAAGTTGAAGTTGGGCACGTCGATCAGGGTCTCTTCGGGCCCGTTTTCGCCACCACGCAGGATGACGGTCTCCAGTGCTCGCCCGAGCTCGTGCATGTGGGGAAAACTGGCGATCACGTGCAGCGGGACCGGTAAATAGTTCGTGATCCAGCTCGGACAGACACCCTCGACGGAGTGACTCGCCGCGTCCGCGGGGATGTTGATCGCGACGGTGCCCAGCGTGACGATGCCGGCGGTGTGCTCGCGCGGCTCGTCGACCACGCACATCGCGACGCCGCTGCGATCGAACGCATCTTGGTGCTGGGCGACGTTGTGGTAGTGCACCTGCAGGATGAACGATACGTTGGGGCCGCCGAGCTCGAGGCCGACGTTCGCCGGGAGCTCATAGTTGCCACCACCGGGCGCCCACCCAGCCACGAACAGCGCATCGGAGGGCATGTTGCAGGGCCCCGAGCCGCCGTCGACCTGCGGCGTCTCGGTGCGAAACAAGATCCAGTGGTGGAGTACCCGGTCGTCGTCGGTGATCGGCGCCCAGGCGACTGCCTGGGTCGTCGGTCCCACCGGTGAGGCGAAGGTGAAGCACTGGTAGAGGTTGTCGGCACCTACGGCGGGCACCAAGAACGCATCGCCCTGGTCGTGGGCGGTGAACTCGACCGTCGGTTCGCAGGGTAGAGCGTCGGGGCCGACGGGATCGGGCTGGCCCGCACCCGGGCCACAGCTCTCGTCATCACTCGGCGTGCCATCGGCGATCCACGCCTGCAGGATTGCGAGATCCTCATCGGCCATGTCGCCGGTGGCCGGCATCGGCCGCACCTCGTCGACGATTCGCATCGCCGCCATCGCGGCCACTGTCAGCGACGGATCGGTCGGCGTTGGGACCCGCCAGGCGTCGATGTCGAACAGCGACATCGGTGCGCCGAAGATCGGCATCGCGTCGTGGCAGCCGGCGCAGTTGCGATCGATGACATCTAGGACCTCGCAGGGCAGGCCGCGGCTCGACGTTGGGCCTCCGGTCGAGTCGGCTCCGTCCGCAGCATCGTCGTTGCCGTCGGCGGTCGCCGACGCGCTGTCGGCCGGTTGGGTCTCGCCCGAGTCGCCCTGCGAATCACCGCCGCAGGCCTGCTCGGCACAGTCCTGCGATCCGGTCTCGCAGGCGCCGACGAGGCCAAGGACAAGCACACCCGAGCGCAGAAACCGGTGGAGTTGCGGCATGGGAGGCTGCAAGTGCGAGCCCCATGCCAGGGCCGCAAGCCGCACGAGGCCACACCCTGGGTGCTGCCCGTGGCGGGTGCTGTGGCAGTTCACCACGTGGTGACCCACCTCGCCCTTGACGGCGGTCAAGGGCCACTTTGGGGCGCACTCGTGGGGCTCTACGCCACGCGCCGGCTGACCACCCAACCGAACGCGGCGGCGGTGAAGAACATGATGAGGCTGTAGATCGCGGGTGGAATCGCCATCGTGCTGTTGCCCAGCACCGTGGGTCCGGCGATCGCGATCGCAAGCGTGCCGTTGTGCAGGCCGATCTCCATCCCGATCGCGATGGCCTGGCGCTCGGAGACTCCCAGCGCGCGCGGCACGAAGTAGCCGACCGCCATGCTGACGAGATTGAACGCCAGCGCTGCGGCGCCGACCTGCCGGAAATAGCCGCCGATGTTGGCCCGCCCGTCGATGACGACGCCAGCGACGACCACCAGCAGCACGGCTCCCGACAGCAATCGCACCGGCCCGGCGGAGCGCTCGGCAAATCCAGGCTGCTTGGCGCGTAGCGTCATCCCGATCGCCACCGGCACCAGCACGATCGCAAAGACCTGCACGATCTTTCCGCCCTGCATCGGGATGTACTGCCCGGCCCCGATGAACGACTCCATCGCGAAATTGACGATCAGCGGCAGCGTCAACAGCGACAGCACCGAGTTCACGGCAGTGAGCGACACGTTGAGGGCGACGTCGCCCTTGGCGAGGTGGCTGAAGAGGTTGGCCGTGGCCCCACCTGGTGACGCCGCCAGTAGCATCAACCCGACGGCGAGCTCCGGCCCAAGTCCGAACCCGCGGGCGATCCAGAAGCACGCCACGGGCAACACGATCATCTGGCAGGCCAGCCCGATGAACACCGGCTTGGGATACGTCACCACGCGCTTGAAGTCGTCCAGCGTCAGTGACAGTCCCAAACCCAGCATCACCACGCCGAGCGCGATCGGCAGGAAGATTGCGACGAGTGTGCCGTCCACGAGGCGACCCTACAGGGCTTCACGGTCGGGGTGAAGCCCAACGCCGGGCTCATTGCCGACGGTGGTCAGGCACAGCATAGATGCTGACCAGCGGCACGCCATCGATCGTCACGACGTCGATGGGAGCGGCGGTGCCGAGCTGTTCCCACAGTTGATACTCCCAGGTCGCCATGTGGAGCTCGTGGAACAGCAAGCCGGCTTGTGCACGCGCGATCGGAACGGACTCGGTGTTCTCGGGCCAGCGACCTTCGCGACGGTACTGTAGCACCGCGAGGTCGTGCACATCGTGCACGTATAGCCGCTTGCGGTGACCCAGGGTCTCTCCCAGGGTTGGCAAGCGGGTCGCGATCGCATGACCCCAGAAGCCGCGCGCCAGCCCGAGGTCGGCTGCCCCACGAGCGCCGCCGACCAGCGGTGCGTACTGCGACATGCCGAAAGGATGACCGTCGATCGTGCTGATCGCTCCGGGCAGCAGCACCATGCCGAGCGCCACGGGCTGCCACCACCGCGGTGCCCGGACGTTCTGCCACAGCACGGTCCAGGCCCGCGCGGCGAGCAGCGCCATGAAAGGATAGGCCGTGATCCAGTGCTTGGTGCCGCCAAAGATCGGTGTCGAAGGCAGAGCAATCAGCACCAGGGGAAAGCTGGCCATGATCGCAAACAGCAGACCATCGTGGCGGGTCCAGCTCGCGGGCAGCGGCGTCCAGAACGATCCAGTTCCAACTTCGGGCCGGGCACGCGCCCAGTCAGCGCGCAGCGCGATGGCGGCCCCGAGCAGCGCGAGCGCCAGCAAGACCGTCGGCACCGTGGCCCACGTCATCACGAACGGGTAGCTCACGGGCATCGGTGGCTGGTTGAAGTTCTGACCGAAGAACTCCGTGTTGTAGTAGGCGTGCTGACGATGAAAGGTGAAGTACTCACCAATGCGTGCAGCGGTGTCGGACCACAACCATGGCCACAGCCCGATCGCAGTCAGCGGTCCCAGGGTCGCCATCGATACCAGCGGCAGGCTGACCCACTGCGATCGTGAGACCGTCCGACCGTCGCGCCACCGGGCCAGCGCGAGGGCACCCCAGTGGTGCAGGGCGAGCAATGGCCCCAAGAACAGCGCATTGTGTTTCACGGCGATCGCGACGCCGAGCACCACGCCGAGCGCGAGGCCCCAGCGTCGCGAGTGCTGCGAGCGGCGGTAGGCCAGCACGACTGCGAGGATCGCCATGGCCACCGGGACATCGAACGCGTGCAGGCCGGCGTGAAACTGAACATGAGGCAGCAAGATGAACGCACCCGCTGCCAGCAGGCCGGCGAACAACGTGCCCCAGCGCGCCGCAGCGACAAACAGCAGCGCCACGGTCACACCGGTCATGAGCTGGGCAGGCAGCCGCATCGCTGCGCCCTCATCCATGATCGGGAGCACTCCGCCGGTGTCGACCAGCTCTTCGTCCGAGGTGCCGGCGGCCGGCGCACGGGCAAGCAGTGCGGCGCTGATGCCCGCGGCCGACTTGAGCAGGGCAGGGTGCTCGTGGTTGATGCGGAACCGTCGGTCGCGGCCGGTCTGTGTGAGCGCTTTGCCGGGCTCGCGCGTCAGGTCGCCAAACCATGCGCCGTAGTGGCGGCTCGCGGCGAAATAGATGCCCTCGTCGCGGGCGTAGCCGACGTCGCGGTGCCCTAGCGCGAGCAGCAACGTGGTGAGAACCCCGAGCGCAAGCCCGAGCAGAACGAGCCGGCGGTTCATGGCGTCCCGCCGATCGTACGCAGCTCGACGCAGGTGACGCGGGTCGGCGTGGGGTCGTAGCCGTTGGCCCCGAAGGTGCCTGACAGGCCCGCGGTGAGCTCGATCTCGACCGCGGCCACACCCGGCGTCGTCGGCAGCGCGAAGGGCCACCACCCTTGGAGGTCGCTGACGGTCGTGCGCAGTATCTCGGTGTCGCGCACCCGCACGACGATGAGCACCGGCGCGTCGTTGCGCAGCCGCGCGTTGTAGTCGGACATCCCGAGGTGCCCGCGCAAGCTGTCTCCCAGCCGCGCGCTGGGCCACGTCAACTTCACCGTGGTCCCGTCGCTCACGGCCAGGCCCAGGCACGCCCGTGGCCGATAGTCGATCTCGGCGATGCGCGGCTCCACCGTGCCTTCGGAGCAGCGAAAACTGCCGCGACCGCGGCAGGTTCCTGCGGCCGTGGTGACGTGCATCGTGCTCGACTCGTCGGTCAGTCTCTCGATCACGACAGCGGCCGACGTCGCGCTGTACGTGGTCCACACCAGCGGGCCAAAGCTCTGTCGCGCCTCGATGGTTGGTTTGGGCAGGCCCTCGAGGTCGCGGGCGATCGCGGTGTCGCCATCGTCGGCCCAGCCGACCATGTGGAAGCGATTGATGCCGTGCAGATCCGCGCGCGCGACCGACGGTAGGTAGGCGGCCTCGGGAATGTGCAGGCGTGCCGACGGTCCGATCCAGTCCTGCGCGACGAACACGGGATCGGTGTCGTCCCGGGCGTCGATCGCTGCCGCGAGCTCGGGCCACGCTGCGACGCCTGGATCGCGGGCGGCCGTCGCCGCAGCGATCGACTCCACACCACCCAGAGCGACAACCGCCAGCAGTGCTCGGCGTGGCCATACGGCCGGCAGCGCCGCGGCGCTGGGTGCATCGGTCGTCATCGTTGGTTCATCCCCCCGCTCGCAATGGAGCGCCGAGATCGAGATCGAAGCCGAGCGGGGCAGGCGCGTGCCCTCGGCTGGTGATGACGACGATGACACGGGTTCGTGTGCCCGCGAGCGCCGCGGTCGGGACGTCCACGAGGACGCGGCCGGCGCGATGGGGAATGTCCATGGCCACGAGCACCACCGCCGTGCCGTCGGGGTCCAGCGCCTCGAGGGTCACATGATGATTGCCGTCGGCGCGGAGCTTGGCGGCATCGTCCTCGATGGCGAACCACCCGGTCAGGCGCTCGGGCATCAGGACGGCGTCGAACGTCACGCGCGCCTCGGGATGCTTGGGCTGCTCGCTTGGGTTGGTGCTGCTGCTCGCGCCGATGCGCTTGCGCTGCACCACGATCGCAGGGCGGATCGACATCTCGGTCTTGAGCGGGCCTGGCCGGGCGAGCACTGCGGTCGCATCGCCGGCGTCGAGCCACCCGACGGCGCGCTGCTGCTCGATCGCGCGAGCGCTACCGGTGCGCACGACGAACACGAGGTAGCCCAGCGCGATGGCGGCACCCAGCATCCACGGGCGCACCCGCGGCGCGAGCCGGGATTGCACGCGGGTGAACAGCGCGGACTCGCGTCGGGCGCGGCGCAGCATGACAGCCGCGACGATCGCGGCGACGAGTGACAACAGCGCGGCCCACACATCCGAGCCCCGCCAGACCTGATACTCGAGTGTCCATTCACCGTCCGTGGCATCGACCGCGACCAGCGTGGGCTCGGTACCGTCGTCCCCGCCGGCCTTGCCGCCGAGCAGCTCGCCCGCTCGGCGCTCGGCGATCGTCGCGCTGGGGCCGTCGCCCACCGCGGGCACCTCGAACCACTCGACGAGAGCTCCGTCTTTGCGCAGCGACCACCGCGGATATCCGGCGACGTCGAACACCAGGCGATCCCCCGGGGCGGTTCCCTGGGTGCGCACGGTGATGCCGTCGCCCCCCGGATCGTCGCGAATCACCTCGACGCTTCCGCTGCCGTCGATGCTCGCAGCTGGACTGGGCGTCCACGACTTGCGCTCCCACAGCCGCAGTTGGCCGAACGTCGCGACGACGGCGGCGCCGCGCACCGTCGCGCGTCGACGCGTGAGCACATAGCGAACCCCGAGTCGGTCGAGCAAGGCGGGGGTGTCGGCCTCGGGCTTGTGCACGAAGTTGTCACCGGGTGTGAAGCCTTGCTTGTACAGGGGGATGCCGGTGCGAACCGGCAGATCCATGAACCAGTGCTGGTTGCGCTGGGCGACAACGGTCATCCGCCAATTTTGATCAGAGTCGGCTGCCCACAGCGCGCGGAGGTGCTCGGCCATCGCGTCGTAGTCGGCCCGCAAGGCGGCGTCATCGGGCTCGACGTCGAGCTGCGGCTTGCCCACTGCGGCCGTCTCCATCACCGCGCGCTGACCCAAAGCGGCCCAGCCCAGCCCCGCGAGCACCAGGGTGGTCGGCAGCACGGCGACCCATCGCGCTCGATCGCGCCGCTGCCACAGGGTCTTCGCGAGACCCGCCAGGATCGCGACACCACCGCCCGCGGCAAGGAACAGCCCGGGCTTGCTCGCGATGAGAAACCGCTGCCACTGCATCTGCCCAAAACCGCGATCGAACAGATCGAGTCGCAGTTGCCACAGGGTGTCCTGCGAGGTCCAGACCCACAGCACCACGCCCGCAGCGATCACCGACCGTGCACCGTCGCTGCCGCGAATCGCAACCAGGAAAATCCCGCCGGCGATCAGTGCACTGGTACCGGCCGCCATCCCTTGGGTCAGGTGGCCGCGCGAGGCCTCGTCGAGCATCCACTGCAGGGGTTGCCACAACCACCCATAGCTGACCATCCAGCCGCGCATCGACAGCATCGGCAGCACCCACCACGCGGCCAGGGCGAACCCCAGACCCACCGTGCAGCCCAAGACGAACGCCACTTCACCGAACTTCGACCGCCGGCGCAGACCGAACACCGAAAGGAGGATCGTGCACGTCAGCGCGAGCACCGGCAGGCTGATCTGGTGGGCGAGCAAGGCGGCAGCGGTGGCCACGCTCGCGCGGACCACCGCGTGGATCCGGGCGCTGGGGTTGTCGGTATCGAGCGCCGCGATGATCTCGGCAAGCGCCAGATAGGTCATCGAGTTCGCCAGCGCCTGAGGCCACACGCCGTAATCGACGGTGTAGATCCAGCCGCCCTCGCGATAGGCCCCGGCGTCGACGAGGATCGCGACGCCTGCGATCACACCGCCGACCGCACCCAAGCCACACACGCGCGCCAATCGGAGCATGACCCAGCCCTGGGAGACGAACACCAGCGTGAACGCCAGCGCGTAGGCTGCCGGCCAGCCGAGCAGACCGAGGCTGAGCACCCGCAGCCCGATCACCAGCGTGTCGCCGAGGATCGGATACAGCTCGCCGGCCGGCGTGCCGAAGAACCACACCTCGCTGTAACCGCGGGGCGCCCCGTCAGCGAGGATCTGCGCCCACATCCACGCGCGGGTGAGGTGCACGGTGTGGTCCTTGGACAGCGGTGGCTGACCCAGAGGAATCGGCCACAGCAGCCATAGGCCCACCAGTGTCACCACCGCGAGCGCGGCGAGACGGAACTGACGGTCACGCCGGGGATTGTCCGCGGTCATCGCAGTCATCGCGGTCATCGCGGTCATCGCACCGGTTCACCGAGCACGATGGTCCACGGCAGCGGCGTGCGCCGCTGGAGCACGCGGAGCTGGGTCTCGGCCAGTGCGACGAGCGAGCGGCGCGTGAAGTGCTGGATGTGGCCGGGGGTATTGCCGAGCGCACCGAGGTAGCGGCCACGCGCCATGTTCATCGCGCGCCACACCGGATCCCACGGCGTGCTGATCAGCACCCGGCGATCGGCGACACGCGCGAGCTCGGCGAGGCCCCCGCGGGGGTCGTCGAGGTGCTCGAGCACCTCGCAGCACACCACCAGATCGAAGCTTCGGGCGGCGAACGGGAGCGCATAGATCGACGCCTGGACGAACTCGATGGTCGGCGCGATGCCTGGCGCCACCCGATCGAGCTCGAGGTCGCAGGCGACGAAGCGCGACGGCGGTGGCGCGCGGTCGAGCAAGTGCTGGGCGAGCAGGCCCTCGCCGCAGCCGACCTCGAGTACGGTTCGCGGACGGGTCTGGGCGTAGAGCTCGCCAACGGAGTCGAGAAACCCCCGCATCAACAGGCGGGCGATCGGGTTGCGGGTCCCGTACTTGTCGTAGTGGTTGCCGACGATGTTGTCGGCGGTTTCGCGAGGCGGCGTCATGACGGCGACACCGTCGGCTCGAGTGCGTCGCCCACCCCAGGCGTCCATGGGGTCGCGCCGGTCGAGAGCACCCCTTCGATGGGATCGCCACGGCGTCCGATCTGGGCGTCGAGACGCCGCACGCGATGGAGTACCTCCTCGGTCAGGCGCCGATTGGTCGCGAGGAGATCGCCGATCAGCGCCATCAAGGCGATGAGGATCGAGAGCACCAGCGTACCGACACCGACCAGCAATGACTGCACGTGTCCGCTGTAGTCGGGGTCCTTCACGAAGTAATACAAGAATCGCAGGCCGAGCCCCGAGCCGAAGACAAACAGCAAGATCGCGAGGAAACCAAACGTCTGGACCGGCCAGTACAAATTGTACGCTCGCAGGATGACGGCACCATTACGCCGCACGTACTCGAACACCGAGCTGAACAACCGCGACTCGCGGGCTTTGGGGTTGGTCTGGATCGACACGTTCTCGAGCGCGAGCCCGAGTTGGCCGGCGTGGATGATGGTCTCCAGGGTGTAGGTGAAGCGGTTGTGTACGAACAACGTGTTGGCCGCCCGCCGTGACATCGCCCGAAATCCA
>CANLQR010000285.1 GCA_947492135.1 Deltaproteobacteria bacterium
CCCGAGCTTCCGCCCGAGCAGGGCCTCGTGTTCGGGTCGAGCCAGGGCTTCGAGCTGCCGACCGGCGACACCGTCGAACCCGACGCAAGCTTCGTCTCGCTCGCCCGCTGGCGTGCCGCGCCGGCACCCGAGGTGGGCAAGTTTCTCGCGGTGGTACCCGACCTCGTGGTCGAGATCCTCTCGAACTCCACGGCGTCCCGCGATCGCGGCGAGAAGCGGGCGATCTACGCTGCCGCTGGCGTGCACGAGTACGTGCTCGTCGACCCCCGCACCCGCACGCTGCAGGTGTTCACGCGGGGCGACGACGGTCGCTTCGACACCGGGCGGCTGTTCGCGCCCGACGAGCGTTGGGACAGCGCGGTGCTGCTAGGGCTGTCCGCGTGCGCGGCCGACTTGCAGCCGCAGTGACGCCGGAGCGTCCACTTCAGACCCCGAATCGGTGTCAGTCCGTCGTTGCCCCGCCGCCGCGGTTCAGCCAGCCGAGTGCCTGACGGTCACCGTGAACCTGCCACGCAGGGATGACGCGTCCCTCAAGAAGTCACGCCGCAGCGCTGCACGACGAGTTGGATGCGGTTGGGCGGTGCCGACCACGTCGGCGTTGCGACGGGGTCGGTGATCCATGGGGAACTCGCGTAGGCCGCGATGCGCTGGTCTGCCTGGAAACCGAGGCCGCGGCACGCCAGGGTGGCGTCGGGAATTGCCTGGGCCCAGCTGACGATAGCGTCGAGCGAAGGTGGCATGTACTTGCCCTCGAACCGGGCCTTGGTGCGGGCGACGATTGGGCAGTGCTCGTAGGGGATCATCGCCACGAAGCGGCCGCCAGGGGCGAGCATCTCGAAGATCCAGTCGAAGCACTCGGGCACGGGCAGGTACTGCATCGACTCGAGCGAAAAGATGACGTCGAACGTGCCCAATCCGGCGCGAAAGTCCGGCTCGGTGAAGTCGCCGGCGCACCACTGGATGCCCGCGAACTCGGCGCGCAGTGACGTGAGGGCTTCGCTCGCCAGATCCACGCCCGTGATCTGCGTCGCGCCGAGCAGCTGCGTCAGCCGACACAGCGCGCCACGACCACACCCGATGTCGAGCACGCGACGGCCGAGGAGACTGTCCGCGACCTCGAGCACGGTGCCGAACGTCTGCAGCTGGACTCGCTCGTTCGAGTAGTCGATCCAGGCCGGGCCGTCCTTGCAGACTTGCTCGAAGTAGTCGGTCCAGTAGGCGTTCGCGGTCATGTGTTGTCTCCTGAGGCAGGCACCCGCGGGTGCGAGAGACTTCATGCGATCGGATGCCGGCGCCGACCAGTGGGGCGTCGTGCATTTTCGCGCGGGGCCCCAAGATGGGCCGCAACGGGGCGACTGTTCGTCTTCGTCGAGTATCGCGGCTCGGCGGGTCGCCGAGGCTTCATCGCCATCGAGGTCAAGTACCACGAGGATCTTGGCGACTCCGCGGCACGTCTTCGGCCGCGCTACGACGCTACGAAGAGATCGCGGAAGCGATGGGCGTCTTCAGCAACGAGCGCAGGCCGCTGCTTCGAGCGAAGCCGCTGCAGCAGATCTGGCGGGACCATCTCCTCATGGGGAGCCTGCTGCTCGCGCGGGACTTCGACGAAGGCGCCTTCGCGTTCCTCTATCCGCGCGACAACTTCCGCTGCACCGCGGCGCTCGACGACTACGCCACGTGCCTCCTCGATGCGTCGACGTTCTGCCGATGGACGCTCGAGGACTTCGTCACGGCGCTCCGCGCTGCAGATCGCCGGCCGTGGGTGGACGCGTTCCACCGACGCTACTTGGACTTCTCGCGAGTGGACGCGCTCGTGGGCCCTGCAGGTCCCTGACTCGACGTCGAGGTGTAGCTCGTCGTCGGTCGCAGCTGTCCACGGGATCGCCATGCCCGCTCCTCTACGGCTTCCACCGGCGTTCGCGTACGCTGGCGAGACACCCCGATGCCGCCCCGCACCTCGCAGACCCATCCGCTTCTCGTCGATTTCGTTCCCGTACCTCGTGGCCGGCTCGGCATGACCTTCGCGCCCGGCAAGGTGCAACCGCATCCGGCTTCCGGTGCACCATGGGCGCGTGATCTCCAAGTCGATGTGCATCGGCTGCACTCCGTCTTCGGCGCGAACGTTGTCGTCTCGGTCATCGAGCTCGGGGAGCTCGAAGAACTCGGTATCGCCGGCCTCGGCGCCACGCTCGGTTCGCTGGGGATGCGGTGGATCCACGTCCCCGTAGTCGACGTCGGCGTGCCCGAGGATCCCTCGACGTGGATCAACGCCATGCAACAGGTCCACGCGGACCTCGAGGATGGCCTCACGGTCGTCGTCCACTGCAAGGGCGGACTCGGTCGCACGGGCACCTTCGCAGCGTCCATCCTCGCGAGCTTCGGCGCCGAGCCGCGGGAGGCCATCGCCGCGGTGCGAGCGGCACGCAAGGGCACGATCGAGAACGTTCTGCAGGAGAACTTCGTTGGCCGTGCCGCGACGCTCTGGCGCGACGAGCTGCGCTGATGGTTCGGCGGGTGGATGCTCCGGGTGCGGTAGGTGACGCACCGCGTACCGGTCCTGCATCCCGACGACAATGCGCCAGATCGCTGGCGTTCGTCAGCCGCGCGGCCGCGCTGCGGCGCGACCTCTGCGTCCTCGCAAGATCACGTCGGCCGAGCGCGGCGCCTACGGACGCGGACCGTATCCGCACCGCGGAGACCTGCGGCACGATCGTCGACGCCCGCTTCCGGCTCTGGTACCCCCACGATCTCCTCGTGCAACGGGCTGCGCCGGGGCACGATCACCAGCGCCGCCTGGTGGTACCACTTCTGCGCGGAGCCGCCTTCGTTGCCCGTCCACGGCTCGAGCGACGTCTCGTAGGTCGACCGGCCGTGCGACTCCACGGTGGTCACGATGCAGTCGTCGTCCACCGCCTCGTTGGTGCCCGCACGGGGCTCGCCTTGGCGATCGACCCAGTGCGTCAGGGTCAGGTCGCGTTCGGTCAGGGTACCGCTGGTGCTGATTTCTGCACCCCAGGGCGCCGCCGCCGTACCGTCGAACGACAACTCCTCGATCGGGTCGTCGCGATCGGGCACGACGACGAACGGCGCGGCGTCGGGGTCTGCGCCGTCGTCCGCCTCGACGGCGTCCGGGTCCAGAACATCGTCGTCGCCCTCCTCCTCCTCCTCGTTCTCGTCAGTCGTGTAGGACTCGTGCACATCGGCGAGTGCGAGGAAGCAGTCACAGTCGAGCGCATCCGCGACGTGTTGCAGCGCCTGCGCGCGGAGCTTGTCCGCGTTCTTGAGTCGCGACCAGTCGATGCTCTGCTCGGAGTACTGATGGTCCAAGAGGTAGACCAGCCAAGGATGGAGCACGTCATCCTCGTCGTGGGGGTCGTAAAAGAATGCGTCCAGGCGCTCCCTGAGATCGACGAAGTCGTCGTCCGGTGGGCACGCCGAAGCGGTCGGCCCCGCGTCGAGCGAGTAACTCAGCGCGACCCTGTAGCCGGCCTCCACCGGCTTGGTCTCGTGCACGCAATCGGCGTAGAACCCGAGGAACGACACATGGTTGGTGCCGCCCGCTTGCGCTGTGGACAACGCGACCGTCTTGCCCGCATGCGAGACCACGACCTCGCCCCCGCGGTACGACGACGGCAGCACGATGACGAGCGTGCCGACCATGGTCGGGCTCCGCTCGGAGTCGCGATGCGGTGCGAAGAACTGCCCCTGCTCGTAGACGAGGAGCTTTTGCAGGGTCGCGGTGACTTCGGCCTCGGGCGCCAGGCCCAGCGCCTCCACGATCTCGTGGAGCCCGCGCCCGAAGCGGATCGACCACAGCCGCTCGTCGATGTGGACGTGCGCCGCGAGGATCTCCCACGAGTCGCGCACAGAAGGATCCCGGATGGTCTCGCTGCGATAACCGAATGGCGACGGGACGGCGCGCTCAATCATCGCCCGGATCCGCTCGGGGCCGAGCGGAAACTCGCACCGTCCCACGCCATCGACCTCGAGCGCGAGACCCAGCGCGGGCTCATGGTGCGCGGCGGCGAAGCTGGCCGCACCCTCGAGGCGCAGCAGGCTCCGGCTGATTCGCTTCGAGTCCTCGTCGTCCACGATGCACGACGAGGGTCCCAAGTGCGGATCAGACCGTCAATCCACGCTACTCGAGCTCGGCCGCGGCGGCTTCGTCGAGCCACCACACCAAAGCGCCGGGGCTCGGTGACACGCCCTGCACCGGCCACCGCTCGGGCGCATGCACCTCGCCAAGCACACCGCGGAGGATCTCGACCTTGCGAGCGCCCACGGCAAAGATCCACACCCGCGTCGCGGCGCACAGCACCGGCATCGTCAGGGTGATGCGCCAGGTGTCGAGCTTGGGTACGAAGTTGGCCGCGACCCAACGCGTGGTGGCTGCGGTCAACGCCGCGGTGCCGGGGAACAACGATGCGGTGTGCCCGTCCTCGCCGACCCCGAGCAGCACGAGGTCGAAGCGCGGCTGTTCGACGTCGCCGAACGCGGCACGAAGCTCGGCCTCGTAGAGCCCGGCGGCTTCGTCTGCGGGCAGCTCACCGCGCATGCGATGCACCGCGTCGGCTGCGATCGGCAGCCGGGCCAGCATCGCGTCGTGGGCCATCCTGAAATTGCTATCGAGGTGGTCGGGGCCAACGCTACGCTCGTCACCGAACCACACCTGCGTGCGATCCCAGGTCGCGGTCGACTGCTGGGCGATCCGGCGATACAGCGCTTCGGGTGTCGAGCCGCCGGCGAGCGCGAGGTGAAACGGACCGCGCCGTTGCACCTCGAGCAGGGCCTGCGCGGCGGCCTCGACCAGCACTGCCGCGTCCGCGTACACGCGGATCTCAGCCGCGCCCCTTCGTAGCACCCGCGTCGGCGTCGCGACGGGGCCCGACTCAGCCATGGGCCAGCCTGCGGGTGGCCGCATAGTTCGCCGAGCCCCACAGCCCCGCTCGGTCATCGAGCACGAGATACACCGGGATGTCCTCGAGCAGGGCGCGCATCCGGCCCTTGGCCACAAACCGCTCGACAAAGCGCGAGTCGGCGAAGGCGTCGGCGAGCTTCGGGGCGATGCCGCCACCGAGGTACACGCCGCCGATGGCGAGCAGCTTGAGTGCGAGGTTGCCGGCCTCGGCGCCATACAAGGCGAAGAAGCGCTCGAGCGCCTCGGTGGCGACGGGATCGCTGCCGTCACGCGCGTGTGCGGCGATCCGACCGGGCAACTCCGATGCCGGACACAGTGCCCACTCGGGCAGGGCTTCGCCGCCACGATGGCGGAGGAACTCGTGAATCGCCGCGAGTCCCGGTCCGGACACCACGCGTTCCCAGCTGACATGCCCGCTGAACTTGACCCGCAGAAAGCCGAGTAGCTCGTCTTCGAAGGCATCGGCGGGCGCGAAGTCGGCATGGCCGCCTTCGGTGGCAAAAGGCCGGCGGCGGTTGCCGTCCCACGCCAACCCGGCCTCGCCGAGTCCAGTGCCCGCGGCGATCAAGGCCGCGTTGCCGTTGGGAATCGCAGTGCCGGGCTTGATCACCCGCACCGCCGCTGGGTCGAGCACGGCGAGGCCATACGCGTTGGCCTCGAGGTCGTTGATCAGATAGACCGCGTCGAGCCCGAGCTCACGCTCGATCTCGTCCGCGTCGACCAACCACGGCAAGTTGGTCGGCTTGACCAGCCGACCGCGGACCGGTCCGGGCAACCCGAAGCACGCAGAGCGCACCTCGCCAGCCCCGTAGGTCGCGAGAAACGTCCGCACCACCTCGGAAAGCGAGGAGAAAGACGCCGACGGGTAGAACTTTTCGGCGACCACCGTGACCCGTGGCCCCGCAACGTCGCACAGCGCCAAGCGGCTGTTGGTGCCGCCGATGTCACCCGCGAGCACCTTCATGGGATGTTCCTCCACGCGCGACCCGAGCGTGACAGCAGCTCCTGGGACTCGTCGGGGCCCCAGCTGCCTGCGGCATAGTTGGGGAAGTGCCGCGCGGGTAGGGCCTTCCACACATCGAGCACCGGTTGGACGACCCGCCAGCCAGCGTCGACACTGTCGGCACGGTGGAACAGCGTGGCATCGCCACACATGCAATCGTAGACGAGCGTCTCGTAGCCGGTGCTCGGTGTCGCGCCGAAGTGCTCGGCGTAGTCGAAGTCCATGCGGACTTCGGCCATCTTCATCACCGGACCGGGGACCTTGGCCTGGAACCCCAGCGAGATGCCCTCGTCGGGCTGCAGCCGCATGACCATGACGTTGGGCGCGAGGTTTTCGACCTTGGTGCCACGGAACAGCGAGTGCGGCGCCCGCTTGAACTGGATGGCGATCTCGGTGGTGCGCGCCGGCAAGCGTTTGCCGGTGCGCATGTAGAACGGCACGTCGGCCCACCGCCAATTGTCCACGTACAGTTCCATCGCGACGAAGGTCTCGGTCTTCGACGTCGGAGACACGTTGGGCTCCTCGCGATAGCCGGCCGCGGCTTTGCCGGCCACGGCCCCGGGGCCGTACTGACCACGCACCGCTCGGGTCAGGACCTCCTCGGGGTCGAGGGCAGAGATCGCGCGCAACACCTTGCTCTTCTCGTCTCGGACAGGATCGGCGTGAAACGACGTCGGCGGCTCCATCGCGACCAGCGCCAGGAGCTGCAAGAGGTGATTTTGGACCATGTCGCGCAGCGTGCCTGCGTCTTCGAAGTAGCCGGCCCGGTTGCCGATACCGACGGTCTCCGCCACGGTGATCTGCACGTGGTCGACGAACTGTCGGTTCCAGATCGGCTCGAAGATGCCGTTGGCAAACCGCATCAACAAGATGTTCTGGACGGTCTCCTTGCCAAGGTAGTGATCGATTCGATAGATCTGTTGCTCGGCGAGGCTGGCCTGGAGGTCGCGGTTGAGCGCGCTGGCCGACTCGCGGTCGGTGCCGAAGGGTTTCTCGACGATGACGCGCCGCCAGTGACCGCCTTCTTCGCGGGTGAGGCCGACGTTGCCGAGCTGATGCACGATCGTCGCGAAGTAGCCTGGCGGGGTCGCCAGGTAGAACAGGTAGTTGCCCGTGGTCGCGCGCTCCTTGTCCAGCTCGGCGAGCCGGTGGGCGAGCTTCACGTAGCCCTCGGCGTCGTCGAAGTTGGCGCAGTGCGAGTACAGGCGGCTCTCGACCCACTGCCACGCGGCCTCGTCGAACGTGCCGGTGACGAACTCGCGAAACTCCGTGCGCATCTGGGCGCGCAGCTCTTCGTCGGTGCAAGGCTTGCGCGAGATCGCCACCACGGCAAAGTCGTCGCGCAGCAGGTTCTGCGAGTGGAGGTTGTACAGCGCGGGGATGAGCTTTCGCTTGGTCAGATCCCCGCCGGCGCCGAAGATCACGAACACGCTGGCCGGTGCTGGCTCGCCGCGTCGAACCGTCGAAGTACCCTCGATCATCATGTCTTGGCTCCCTTGGGCGGCTCGGTGTGGCCCCCGAACTTGTGGCGCATTGCTGAAAGGATCTTCTCGGCGAACGTGTGCTCCTGCCGTGAACGGAAGCGAGCAAACAGCGCTGCGGCCAGCACATCGACGGGGACCGCCTCTTCGATGGCGGCGTTGATCGTCCACCGACCTTCGCCCGAGTCCTGCACGAACCCGCTGTAGCTCGAGAGGTTCGGATCCTCGACCAACGCCTGGGCCGTCAGGTCGAGCAGCCACGAGCTGACGACGCTGCCGCGCCGCCACACCTCGGCGACACCCGGCAGGTCGAGCGTCAAGCGCTGCTCGACCGGCAACGAGTCATCCGCGGCGTGTCGCATGATGTCGAAGCCCTCGGCATAGGCCTGCATGAGCCCATACTCGATGCCGTTGTGAACCATCTTCACGAAGTGGCCGGAGCCGACGCTACCGCAGTGCAGGTAGCCCTGCTCGGGTTGGCTCGGAGCGCCGGTGCGCCCCGGCGTGCGCGGGATCTCGCCGATGCCGGGCGCGAGCGACTCGAAGATCGGCAACAGCCGCGAGACCACCGCGGGTGCTCCGCCGACCATCAAGCAGTAGCCACGTTCGAGGCCCCACACGCCGCCCGAGGTGCCGACGTCGACATAGTCGATCCCGCGGGGGACCAGCGCTGCCGCCCGACGGAGGTCGTCTTTGTAGAAAGAGTTGCCACCGTCGATGACGCAGTCGCCCTTGGAAAGTGCGTCGCCGATGCCGGTGATGGTGGATTCGGTGAACTGCAGCGGCACCATCACCCACGCAGCCCGCGGCGGGGTCAGCTTCGCGGCGAGATCGGCCAGCGACGTCGCTGCGATCGCGCCTTCGGCCTCGAGCGCCGCAACCGCGGCCGGATTGACGTCGTACACCACGCAGGTGTGGCCGGCCCGCATGAGTCGGCGAACCATGTTGGCGCCCATGCGGCCCAGGCCGATCATTCCGAGTTGAGAGTTCTTGGTGGTCATGGCGTCCTTGTTGGGGTCTAGGTGCTGCGCAGTGCTTCGAGCACCGCGTCATGCAGTCGTTGAAGATCGGTCGAAACGTCGCGGCCCAGGTGCACACGCAAGGCGCGACGACGACGCTCGGCGAGCACCTCGAAATCTCCGCGGGCTTGGGCGGCCGCGATCACGCCAAAGCCGTAACGCGAGCCGGGGACCTCGATCTCGCCGGCGGCCTCGCAGGTAACCTGCAGCACCACGCCGGTGCCGGGTCCGCCCTTGTACGCCTGGCCGGTCGAATGCAAGAACCGCGGCCCGAAGCCAAGGCAGGTCGCGCAGCCCGTCGCGGCTCGCACCGCGGCGCGGATCGACTGCAGCAGTCGCCCATTGGCCTCGTTCATGTCGACGTAGGCCAGCAGCGCGAAGTAGTCACCCGCATGCAGCCGGCGCAGGTGGGCGCGCAACCATGACACCAGAGTGTCACCACCCGACGAGGCCAGTGGCGACAGCTGGGCGGCGTTGGTGTCGTCGGTGAACACGCCGATCGTGCCCGTGGTCAAGCGGGCGGTCTCGGCGGGGAGCGAGCCGGTCTGCTCGTAGGCGTTGGTCATCGCCTTGGTGGCAATCTTGCTGGCCTCGACGTCGGGTTGGTCGAAGGGATGGATCTCCATCACCGCACCAGCCACCGCCGTGGCGATCTCCCAGCGAAAGAACTCCTGGGGCAGTGCGTCGATGTCGTCGAGATCGATGCGGACCACCGGATGGCCAGCTGCGATCAAGGCGGCAACCATGCGGTCCTGGCTGGAATCCGGCGTCGAGCGCAGGCGGACATAGGCGAACAGGCGATCGTTCCCGTAGGCGCTGGGCTCTGCCAGGGTCTCGCCATCGACCGGAATGATCGCGCGCCCCCGCTTGCCGGTCGACTCGGCGATGAGCTGTTCCATCCAGCCGCCGAAGCTCGCGATCGGCGGCGACGCGATGATCGTCAGCTTGTCGCGGCCGGCGAGCGCCGCGGTGCCCATCACGAGGCCCAGCGCCACGCCGGGATTGTCGACCGCGCGCGCGGTATTCCGACAAGCCTCGACCATGATCGACGCCTCACCCAGGACGTTCTCGACCGACATGCCCATGAGCGCCGCGGGCACCATCCCAAAGTCCGACAGCGCGGAGTAGCGGCCACCGATCTCGGGCTTGCCGTAGAAGATGTGGCGGAATCCCTCGGCCGTTGCCTGGGCCTGCAGCTTGGAGTTCGGATCCGTGATCGCGACGAAGTGGGCTCCCGCCGCGTCACCGACCGCGCGCTTGGTGATCGCCAAGAAGTGCTCGAGGAAGACCTTGGGCTCGAGCGTGGAGCCCGACTTGCTCGCCACGACGAACAACGTGGTGCGCGGATCGAGGCCCGCGCCCGCGCGCTCGACCTGGGCGGGAACCGTCGAGTCGAGGATGCGAAGTCGCGGGCTGCCCTTGGCGACCCGACCGCCGTAGGTGCGGGCGAGCACGTCGGGGCCCAAGCTCGACCCACCCA
>CANLQR010000286.1 GCA_947492135.1 Deltaproteobacteria bacterium
CCAGTGCCACGCGTGTCACGACGCCGGCGATCGCTGGCGCGGCGCCCTGCTGACGCGCGTCGGCGCCACCCTCACGGATTCTCGCGCCGCAACCCTGCGCGCGACCGATACCTCGCTTCGTCACGTGATGCTCTCGGGGCTCGGCCGCATGATCGCGCGGTTCCTCGACCAGGTCGCGGCCACCGGGGCCGTGACGACGCTGACCCTCCACGATGCCGAGGGCCGGCTGTTTCGCGATGCCTTCGCGACCCCGACCCCCTCGGACTTTGTGCGCGCGGCACTCGCCGGTGGCGAGATCGTCAGCGGCATCGAGCAAGCCGAGCATCCTGAGCGCTTCGTGTTCGTGGCGGCACTCGCGAATGATCTCGAGTGCCAACGCTGCCACGGCACCGATCAGGCACTGCGCGGCGCCATCGAGGTCACGCTCGACACCTCGGCGGCGGCGGACAGTCGCCGCAAGCTCGCCGTGACCAGCATTGCGTTCAGCGCCCTGACGATCGTCCTGACCCTCGTGCTGCTCTACGTGGGTCTGCGCGCGTTGGTGTTGCGACCTGTCACCGCCATGGGTGCCGTCGCCGACCGCGTCGGCAACGGCCACCTCGAGGCGCGCGTCGTGGTGAACTCGCGCGACGAGATCGGCCGGCTCGGCGAGCGGCTGAACCACATGATTGGAGAGATCCGCAAGAAGCTCGAGCTGTCGAAGTTCGTGAGCAAGGCGACCGTCGGCTCGGTCGATGCCGCCGAGTCGGCGGTCTTGCGTCGAGGTCGGCGCTGCCGAGCGACTGTGCTGTTCTCGGACATCCGCGGCTTCACGGCCTTCTCCGAGACCGTGGAGCCCGAGGATGTGGTCGACATGCTCAACTCCTATCTCGACGTACAGGCCGAGGTCGTCGAGCAGTTCGGCGGCGACATCGACAAGTTCGTCGGCGACGAGCTGATGGCCCACTTTCAGGGTGAGGGTATGGAGGCCCGCGCGATTGCAGCCGCGATCGCGATGGCGGCCGCCGTGGCCCACCTCAACGAGAGTTCAGCGCCGGGCTCGCCGAAGCTCGAGGTCGGCATCGGGATCAATGTCGGCGAGGTGGTGTTCGGGGCCATGGGTGCACGCAACCGCATGGACTTCACCGTCATCGGTGATGCAGTGAACCTCGGCGCACGCCTGTGTTCAGCCGCAGCCGGGGGCCAGGTGGTCGTGTCGGCGGCGATCCGCAACGCGGCCCAAAACCTCCCGGGCGTCGAGTTCGAGCCCCTGCCGCCGATGACGGTCAAAGGCAAGCGCGAACCGATCCAGGTGTTCGCCGCGCACAGCGGCTTGGCCGATTCGAGCGCTCAGCGGCAAACCTGACCGGGCCCGTCCGCGATCGTCAAGCAACGTGTGCCCGATGGGCACGGTTGCTTCTTCGCACATGGCCACTCACAGCTCTGGAATTTGGGTCCACGAGCCCCAGCGATCCCGTAGTACTCGACGCATCGTTTGCCGTCGGTGCACACCTGTTTTCCGCAGGTCGCCGCGACCGCAGGTTCGGGCTCGGCGGGTGGCGGCTCGACGGCTGGTGGTTCGGCGGGTGCAGGCTCGGTCGCGCCCGGCGTCACGGGAGCAGGCTCGGCGGACGTCGGCTCGGGTTCTGCCACCGTCGGCAGGCCGGCAGGTGTGCAGCCGAGCAGCAGGCCAGCCACGAGCGCGAGGGTCCATCGGAGGCCAGTGGGCAGTGCGAACGACATCGCGACGATGCTAACCCTAGCGGGGTCCTGCCGGCCACCTCGACGAGGACCCTCTAGCCGTCATCGGCGGTGCGAATGCCGAGCCCATCGGCGATCCGGTTGTAGTAGTTGAACAACGCGATCACCTGCACCGCGTGGCTGATCGCGGCCTCGGCGAAACCGTGCGCGCGCAAGGTCTCGACGTCCTGGGCCACGATGGTGGCGGGCGCCAAGGTGAGCTTGCGGGCGTATTCGAGCAGTGCCGCCTCGGCCGGCGGCACCGGCGGCAGCTCACCACGCTCGAGCGCATCGGCGATCGCGATCGCATCGGGACGACGTTCGACCTCGGCACGGAGGTCGTCGGTGTGCGAGCGCAGTCAATACTCGCAGCCGTTGAGCTGCGAGACCCACGCGGCGAGCAGCTCACGTTGGGCCCGCGTGAGCGGCTCGTCGGGGGCCTTCATGATCCGCAGATACAACTCGGTCGACGCCTCGAGCATGCGTGGCAGCTGGCTCTGCACGGCGACGACCGCGTAGACCTTTCCGGCGCGGGTCAACGCCTGCCGATACAGCTTGCGCAGCAGACCTTCGGCCTCGGCCACGGCGACGGTGCGGATGAACGGCATGCGACGATCTTACTACTACGGGATCCGGGCGCGCAGCGCTTGCTGCGGCTTCGTCGACGCGCCGCGGGCCTTCGCAATCGCCTCGGACCGATCCACTGCGTCCCTCGCCTCAGCGGTCAGCCCGGCACCCAACGCTGCCTCGGCGAGCGTGATCAAGCTCTGGATCAACTCTGGGTGTTGGGCTCCGAAGGCGAGGGTCCCGATGGCGACCGAGCGTCGACAATGTTCGACCGCCTCGGTGAATCGCTCGGCCCTGACGAGCACGCGGCACAGGCTGTCGTGGGCGATCGACGTCGACACGCTGTCGGGCCCGTCGCTCACGCTCCGCAGCTCGAGCACCCGTCGCCAGGCGATCTCGGCCTGGTCGAGGCGGCCGCTCTCGGCGTAGGCGATCCCGCGAATGACGTCGAGGGCGTCGAGGAGGCGCGCGCTGTTGTCGGCGCGGGCGATGACCTCCACGCGGTCCGCGAGCGCGAGCGCCTCGGCCGTGCGGTCGGTTTGCGCGAGCAGATCGGCCAGGTTCAGCAGCGGTGGTCCGAGCTCGCGGTGGGTCGCACCCCGGGAAGCCTCGATCACCGCGATCGCTCGGCGGAACGCCGCCTCGGCCGCGTCGTCGTGGTCGAGACGGCTCTCGACGATCGCCAGAGCGTTGTACGACTTCGCGAAGATCGGATGAGTATCCGGGTACCAGCGCGTGCGGATGGCGAGCACTTGCTGGTGAATACTCAGCGCCTGGGCCCACTGCTCGCGGTATTGCGCGACGATCCCCGTCAGGGACAGGGCCTCGGCAACGCGTGGGTGGTCCTCGCCGAACTGCGCCCGCCTTCGCAGCAGGAGCGCCGTGGCGTGGCGGTCGGCCCCGTCGACATCGCTGGTCGCGAGCGCGAGACGCACGGCCGACGACTCCACCGATAACGCGAGCTCTTCGTCGGCGGCGCGTGCTGCCGCTGCCTCGGCGACCGCCATCCACGGGTTGGCCGTCGCGGTACGGCCACGGTCGAGCCCCTCGAGATCGGCGAGGCGCAACGCCGCGAGCGCGACGGCTTGCGGCACATCCTCGGTCAGCGCCGACGTGGCCGCGTCCTGGAGCCGCGCCGACGCGCCGTCGTCGCCGAGATCCGCGGCCAGCCGCGCGGTCTCACTGCGGGCCGTCGCCAGCGTCCTGGGTGCCCCGCATGCGCGCGCCTGGGCCAAGGCGGCCTCGGCAACATCCTGCGCAGCCGCAGCGTCGCCGAGCTCGCGGAGCTGCGCTGCACGATCGAGCTGGGCTTCGATCTCGGGCACGCACGCCAGCGCGTCCACGTCGATGTCGACGTCGAGACAGCCCTGCGGCGGCGGCAGCTCCATGATCGCATCGATCGCGTGCCACGCCCGCTCGCGATCGGCCGTGGACAACAGGTCGACCAGCACCCGCCCGCTCGCCCGCGCCCGCTCGAGACACGCCATGCGCCCGTCGAGCACTGCCATCGAGCGCTCGCCACGGGTGTGCGTCGCCGCGCACGCCTCGGCGTAGGTCGTCCTCCACGCCGTACTGAAGTCGTCGAGCAGCACCAGCGCGTGGGTTCCGTGGGTCTCACTCGTGGTTGCCGTGGCCAGGGCTCGGGCCCACTGCGTCCGTGCCGCGTCGTCGACGAACAACGGGTCGGCATCGGGCTCATCGCACCCACGTGCACTGGGCGTGATCGCACGCGCGGCCGCACCGCCGAGCCCGATCGCGACGGCCAGCGCGACGATCGTCCGTCGTCGTCGTGGCGCCGCCTGGATCCGCGTCAACGCGTCGAGCAACGCACCCATGTCGGCGAAGCGATCGCCCGGCAGCGGTCGCAACCCCCGTCGCAGCACCGCGCCCAGCCCGACAGGCAGGCGCGTCGTGTGGGGATCGGGATCGCTGACCATGATCTTGGCGGCGAGCTCGGCGATCGATCTCGCCGCGAAGGGCGGGACGCCGACAACCGCCTCCCACAGGCTCACGCAGAAGGCGAACTGATCGGCGCGCGCGTCCACGTCGAGACCCTCGAGCTGTTCCGGCGCCATGTAGCGCGGGGTGCCGACGGGTCCCCCGCGGGACGTCAACGCCCCGCTGGTGTGCTCGGTAGATGTGCTCGCCTGGTGCTCGACGATGCGCGCGATCCCGAAGTCGGCCACGCGCACTCGACCGTCGTCGCCGACCAGCACGTTGTCGGGCTTGAAGTCGCGATGCACCAGCCCGGCGAGGTGCGCTGCGGCCAGACCTCGCCCGGCCTGCACGAAGACCCCGAGGATCGCCTCGACGGTGCGTGCTCGCTCGCGAAGCCACCCCCGGATCGTCCGCCCCTCGACGTACTCCATCGCCACGAAGAGGCGATCGCCGGCGCGACCGATCTCGAACACAGATACGACGTTGGGGTGGTGCAGTCGCGCCGCAGCGCGGGCTTCGTGCAGCAGGCTCGCATCGTGGGTCCCCGTGTCCACCGCCTCGCCGAGCCCAGGCAGCATGAGCTTGATCGCGACCTTGCGATCGAGCTGGGGATCGTACGCCAGCATCACCTCGCCCATGCCGCCGGCGCCCAGCTTGCGCAGCAGTATGAAGCGATCGAGACGGGTCTCGGAGGGGCGCCCGAACAGGCCCGCCGTCACCTGGCCGAGCACACGCGCCGCCTCGAGTGACAGTGGTGGCGCCCGGGAGTCGTCGGCCGCCAACGTGGGCTCCGTGCTCACATCGACTCGTCCTTGGGGTTCGGCGCCGGACATCTCGAGGCGAGAGTGATTGTAGCCGACCACAGGTCGACGGGGATTCGCCTCAAGACAGATGAACCGCGACCGGCGGGCTGCGGTCCTCGTTCAGCCGACGCACTCGTGGTTCTGCTCGTCGAGCAGCCAAAGGAACGTCTGGCCGGCGCAGACGTCGTCCTGGGTGCTGGTCGGCTCGTGGCCCACGCAGCCCTCGCCGGCGTAGTTGAGCAGCCAGCAGCCGGGGCCCGGCAGCGGGATCTCGACGTCCTCGCCGGTGGGGAGCCCCGGCGGCATCAGCGGGAACTCGCTGGGGTCGGTGCCGTCGCAGCGCACGAAGAACACGGTCTCGACCGCGTTGCCGCTGCGGTTCTGGAGCTCCACCACCGCCGGCTCGCCGTCGTCGAAGCACGCACCGCCGTCGTCGGCCGAGCTGCTCGACTCGGCGAGCTGCGAGCAGCGGAAGCCCGCGTCGTCGCAGGTGTCGAGCGACTGGGTGCAGGCGCCCAGGGCGACGAGGGCGACGAGGGCGACGAGCGCGGACAGTCGAGGCATCATGGTGATCCGATAGTGCCCGAGGGCGCCCGAACGATCACACGGCGCTCGCGCTATGACGATCTCGCCGTCGACGAACGCCGCAGCAACAGCGAGAACAAGGCGATGCCCAGCGCCGCGAGGCCGCCCACGCCGAGCATCCACGCGGTGAAGTTGCGATGGCCACGGCCGCACACCGTGTACCACTGCTCACCGGCGACGAGCGGCTGGTCGACGCAACCAAACGTGAAGTCCTCGTCGAAGTCCTGCACACACAGAAATTCGTAGCGGGTGAACCCGGCGATGTCCTTGGCCTCCACGTAGCACTGGCCATGGGGCTGATGCATGCTCGTGGACACGTGCGTCGCGGGATCGAACAGCGCCCCGATCGCGACCAGCACGACGAAGTAGCCGACCACGACGACGTGTAGCACTCGATCGCGGGGGTTGCCGGTCGCCGCCACGCGGCGTGACCAGCCGTGGGCCACGACGGCGCCGTAGACCGCGATCGCGACGATCAAGCCCAGCGGCCCGGGGACCCCATGGTCGAGCTGCTGCAGTGCAGTGATCTGCACGACCATCATCAGCGAGCTGAGGCCCGCGACCAGCCCGATTCCGCGCAACATCGAACCGCGACTCACCCCGGGATCCCGCGCGACCACGCGCGCGAGCAGATATGCGAACGAGGCCACGAAGGTGAGCACCCACATCGAGCTTCCGATCGGCGCACCCAACAGGCGCTGCTCGATCGGACGGTCGGTGTCGTGCCACGTCCACCACAGGAACTTGGCACCGACGATGTCGTACGGCCCGTAGAAGACCATTGCGACCACTCCGGTCGCCATCGCGGCGGCCACCGGTCGCAACCCGAGTCGCCACACGGCGACGGTCGGATAGTACATGAAGCACACGTACACGCATGGGATGTACAGCGGCAACCTGGGCGTCAGCATCACGGTCGACTGCGCCTGCCAGAAGTTGTCGACCACCGGCATCGCCATGAAGATCAGATCATTGGCGGTACCCGCCACCAGCGCGCCCAACCAGGCCATGACGTACTTGCGGCCGCCTGCGCGGGCATGAAACAGCGCAAGCAGGGCGCACAACATGAACAGATACTCGCCGACCACGAAGGACGGTTGGGTCGCCCACTTGCTCACGGGGCTGGTGAACACCTGCCACGGCAGGTGGGGAGCGAGATCCCAAGGCATGGCGACCACAGTGGCGTTTTGCACGATCACGGCGCCGACCGATAGACCATGGTTTGGTTGGAGTGTGCGCGGTCAAGCCGCAGACTCGAGTTGCTCCAAGGGCGAGGCACCGAGGCCATGGTAGTCGACCTTGGATGAACCCGCGTCGTGCCTCCAGCCGCAGGAACTCCGCCCGCGGGAACGTTCTACCGTTTGGGTGTCACATCGCTGGTAGGCTCGACTCTGTCGCGCGAAACGCCCCCTCCTTGTCGAGTCACGGAGCCCCGATGAACCGCCGATTCCACCTCGCTGCAGCCGCCATGGTCACCAGTGTCCTGGGCATCTCGCTCGGGACTCTCGCCGCGCCCAAGGGCCCCGCCGGTCCCCATGCCCCACCGCCGGCCTGTCCGACCCCGAACGCTGCGCAGTGCCTGACCCCGGGCTACCTCGACAGCGCGTGCGGCCTCGAGCACGCCCAGACCTGCAAGCCCCACGTGCTCGCTGGGCTCGAGTCAAACCCGGCAAGGGCCGCTGCGCCCAAGGTCAAGATGCTCAAGCCCGGGGGCAGCGACATCCCGGCCGACCTCGCCGAGGGCGCGCGCTATGGCTACGCGGGCCCGAAGAAGGGCCGCGGGGCCAAGCGCCGGGCAAAGAACGTGCTGTCGGCCACTGCGCTCACGGGCCCGCTGCGGCCCGACGTCAAGGCCGCGAACGCAGCCAAGTTCCACCGCAACCCCGCGTGGGAGACCAACGGTGAGCAGATCGCGTCGTGCGCCGAGTACGGCTACGAGATGACCTACGACTGGTCGCGCTTCATCGACGCGGCGGGCGCGTGCAAGGGCGATGGCAAGTGCGTCGTCGACGTCGCCTTCTTCAAGTCGACGCCCGGGATCGCTCGGCGCAAGCTGAAGCGGCGCGACGGCGAGGTGGTGACACCGCAGATCTACGTGTCCGACGGCCACTCGTTCACCAAGAACGAGTTCTTCGGTCTCGGCTCGCGCATGGCGTACGCCGGCGGACCCGGCGGCGTGGTCGACACGCCCGAGTTGCAGGCCCTGGCCGCCGAGCTCGACAAAGGCAAGATGTTCTACCAGCTGGGCTGCGACCCTCGCAAGGGCAAGGCCAAGTGCAAGCCGTCGGCGTTCGGCGACGAGTGGGACTTCCACGAGCAGCTACGCGAGGCCACCAAGTCGGTGAGCAATGCCGAGTTCGCCGAGTACGAGCGGCGCAAGGCGAAGATGCGCGAGCTGCTCGCGGCCCACGATGCGGCGGTACGTGACGAACTCGACGTGATGGACAAGGTGCCGCTCAAGGCTCACCGCAAGGTGCTGCCGTTCGACATGGTGACCGCAGATCCGTTCACGCGGTTCGAGACGATCGAGCGCATGGACGTGCAGGGGCGCAAGGGTGCCCAGCGCATGATCGACAAGATCGGGGCGCCCGCGCTCGGCAAGCTGCCCGGCGCCGGCATCAAGACCGTCCCGGTGCCGGCGGCTGCAGCCGGTGCCCAGGGCGCGCTGGATATCGGCCGGTGGTGGGACGAGCCGCGCGATCAGGCGGACGAGTCGGCCGCGATGCCGATGCTCGGCGTGCTCGCAGCCCCCAAGCCATCCAAGCCCGGTGCCAGTGCCGGTGGCGGCGCGCTCCCACCCAGCGCCGCGGCGAGCAACGTCCTGAAGAAGTCGTGTACGACCGCGGCGTTCAAGAAGGCGGGGATCGCGGTCCGCGAGGTGCTCGGGGTCGGGCCGATCAGCTGCCAGATCGGCGCCCTGCTGCGCGAGGAATGGGCTCGCAAGGGGCGCGGCCAGAAGAGCTGCCTCGACCTCGCCAACCCCGACTGCGACTGGTCGCCGGCGATGTTCCACGCGCGCTTCGTCGACCGCGAGATCTACTTCGAGCAGCAGCAGCGCGCCCAAAACGAGTGCGTGCTGTGGACCAACGATCAGTTCCCGGTCAAGGCCGACATCACCGCGATGGCGGACCACATCAAGGCCATCAAGAAGGCTGTGACGACCGAGTTGGTCAAGCTTTCGCCCTACAACAAGGGGGCGGGCGCCAAGGGCAAGAAGTTCGGCGACGACCTCGACGACTCGGAGGTCGAGGGCGACAAGGACTGGTTCGCCATGGGCTACGACTACAACCTCGGATGGGAGGTCGAGCCGATCGAGAAGACCGCCCAGGGGGCCGTGTGTGACCTGCGCGGCCAGCTGCGCGCCGGCGCCGGGGTCGACGCGTGGTTCCTTGGTGGCGAGGTCTCCGTGGTCGACGCCTTGGGCAAGGCCAGCGTGAACGTCGAGCATCCGACGACGAAGAAGAAGTCGACGCGCGTGGTCTCGCACCTGCGGATCCTCGGCGTGGACATCTTCTCGCCGGTCGACGAGTACTACGCCCAGGCGTGGACCGAGTCGATCGACGAGCCGGTGGCGAAGATCCCGACGCCTGCGCCGCAGTTCACCGTGTTCATCGGTCCGGTGCCGGTGACCGGCGCGGCGTGGGGTGAGCTGGGCCTGGGTGCCGATTTCGCGGTCAAGGGCGTGCTCAAGTCCCAGACCTGCAGCGCCGACGACGTCACCTTCGGCGCCGAAGGATCGTTCATTCCGTGGGTGAAGCTCGATGCGCGGGCGCAGGTCGGCATCGGGATCTCGGGCCTGCTCAGCGCCGGCGTGCGGGCCACACTCAACCTCATCACGCTCAAGGTCCCGGTCGAGGTGAGCTTGCTGACTCAGCTCAAGGATGTTGCCGGGCAGATGCAGGCGGCGTTGAAGTTCCACGCCGAGATCTCGATGACCCTCGCCACGCTGTCGGGGGCGATCTCGCTGTACCTCGAGTTCCTGTTCTTCACCGAGGAGTTCGAGCTGTTCTCGTGGCAGGGCATCGGCCCGGCGACGATTCCTCTGATGCCACCGCTCGACGCCGAGCTGCCCCTCGTGGGGATGAAGTGAGGGCGGCCATGCTTCGCACCGCCCGCATCGCGCTGATGATGACTCTGAACCTGGCTTTGGGCCTGGCTGTGGGCGCCTGTCGTGGCGACGCGTCGACGTCGCACGCCGAGCTGGGCGCGGCACGGCTGCCGGAGGCGAGCCCAGCTCCGCTGGTCGCGG
>CANLQR010000287.1 GCA_947492135.1 Deltaproteobacteria bacterium
CACCGGGAGCAGCTCGACGTGGGTGAAGCCCATGCGCGTGGCGTAGGCCGCGAGTCTGGTCCCGAGCTCGCGATAGCCGAGCATGCGGTTGCCCTCCTCGGGGACGCGCATCCACGAGCCGAGGTGGACCTCGTAGATCGACATCGGCCCGTCGAGGCGATTGGCCTTGGCGCGCCGCGGCAGCCACTGCGCGTCCGACGTCGCGTCCGGCCGGCGCGTCGGGTCACGGGTGACGATCGATGCGGTGCGGGGTGGCAGCTCGCTTGCCGCCGCCAGCGGGTCGGCTTTTTCCTGCGTGCCGTTGGCGCTGAACACGAGGAACTTGTAGCGAACCCCGGGGCCCACGCCGGGGACGAACCCCTCCCAGATACCCGAGGCGCCATGGGCCGCGAGCGGATGACGCTCACCGTCCCAGTCGTCGAAGTCACCGAACACGCTGACCCGCAGCGCCGACGGTGCCCACACCGCGAAGTACGTGCCGGCAATGCCGTCGACGGTCATCGGATGAGCGCCGAGCTTGTCGGCGATGGCCTCGTGGGTGCCCTCGTTGAACCAATGGAGGTCGTCGGCGGACAGCCGTGTGACATCGTGGCGCACCGCACCGGTCAGCGCAGCGCCACATCGTGCGCGGCGTAGTCGCTCGACGCGCTCGTTGAGTTGCGCGAGACCGTCGAACTCTTCGATGCGGTGGCGGGCGCGGCGTCGCCAGTTGGGGCGCTCGAGCCAGGTCCCTGGCACGTTGTGCGGGAGCCGCTCGCCCCAAAGATCCTCGAGCGAGATGAGCACGAGGCGGGCTTGGCTGGCGCCGAGCTCGGCGACACAGGCCCCGACCGCGGCCTCGGCGTCGGCGTCGGGAGCCAAGGGCCCGATGGCCGCCCAGTGCCCGCGGAGATTGGCCCGCAACCGCGCGCGCTCGCGGTGATCTCGAGCGGCGGCATCGCCGTCGATCCAGCCCAGCGCCACACGATCGTCGATGTCTTCACCACCCCAGTAGGCCGCGAAGGTCGGCATGTCGTGGGTGTTGATCGAAGCCACGCTATCCAGCTTGGCCACGGGTAGAGCAGGGCCCTCGGCCCGTGCCGCGTACTCGACGACATGCATGCCCATGACGCCGTGGTCCTGCATCGCCGTGTGGACCTCCGGCGGCACGGTGCCGAGATCCTCGCCCACGAGCAGGGTTCCGCTGCGATGCGACTCGATCGCGAAGATCGCGTACATCTGCTCGGCGCGGTACGACATATAGATGCCGTCGGTCGCCCGCCCGCCCTGCGGGATCACGTACAGGCGATGCAGACCCATGACGTGGTCGATGCGCAGCACCTTCGCGTAGCGGAGATGATTGCGGATCATCGCGATCGTATACGCGTGCTGCGTGCGTTCGAGCGCTTCGGGAGCCAGCGGCGGGAAGGCCCAGTTCTGGCCGCCGCCGAACAGCAGATCCGGCGGCGCCCCGGTGGAGAGTCCGCGAACGAAGACGTCGCGGTGGCGCCATGGATCGAAGCCCGAGCCATGAACGCCGACTGGCAGATCGAGGTACAGGCCTAGACCGCCGGTCTTCGCCCGCGTCGCCAACGCGGTGAGCTGCTCGTGGCAGCAGAACTGCGCGAACATGTGGTGCCGTAGGGCCTCGGGGTCGAGCTCATCGTCGCGCAGCACGCCGCCACGCGCGGCCTCGGGCCACTGATCCCACAACGTGCCGAAGCGCTCCTGCGCGCTACGGAACCTCGCGTAGTCGACCAGTTCCGGCCGCTCGGCCGCGAACGCCTCGAGCGCGGCGAGTCGGGGGCCGCCCTGTGCGAACACCTGCGCGACCAGGGGCGCGAACAACCGGCGCCGCAGCTGAATCTCGGTCTTGTGATCGACGAACTCGCCAGCGCGCAGCCCCGCGATGATCGCCTGTACGTCGGGCGCTGCGAGCAAAGCCTGAGCCTTGGCAGACCCCGCGAACTCGGGGATCGCCTGCAGATCGAGAAACAGCTCGTTCCACGCGAGGCGCGAGCAGGGCACATACGGGCTGGCCTCGCAGGGTTCGTCGAGGTACGCCGAGAGCAGCGGCAGGGTGCCCACGACGCTGCCACCGCGCCGGCTGGCCCAATCGAACAGATCCCCCAGATCGGTGAGATCGCCGGTGCCCATGCTGCGCTCGGACCGCAAGGCGTACAGCGGCGCAAACAGGCCGAAGTGACGGCGCGCATCGTCGGGCGCCCAGACTCGGCGTGGCGCCGACATCACCAGGGCCGAGCGGCGCACGCCCTCGAGCTCGAGTCGGTGGTAGCCGGGCGGCAAGATCGTCGGCAGGGGCACCCGGACCGCGACGAACGAGGTGCCGTCGCACGCCGCGTCGTCGAGCACGTCGCAGCGGCCAGGGACGAACTCGTGCGTGAAACTATCGCCGTCTTCCCGACGGACGATCAGGCGCAGCGGCCGGTCGGTGAGTGCACTCGCGACGCGCACCGTGGGCGAGCAGACGCCATCCCACGCGACGATCACCGGATCGATGCTGGTGCGCCAGTGCTCGATCTCGCGGACGTGGAGCTGAGCGTCGGCGTCCGCAGTGGGGTCGGCTCCCAGCGCGCTCAAGACCCCCGAGACGATGTCGGGATCGGCCCCACGAAACCCGCCGTTGTAGTCGAGGTAGCCGACCTGCAGCCCGTAGGCGCGGGCGAGGCGGGCGATCGCGTGTTGTTGATCCATCGCTTCTCGTTGCTTCGTGCCCAACCGGCACGCTAGTCATTGCGTTGCTCGCCGAGCATCACGACCCACCCGGCAGCGCCACCGTCGGCCGACCGCGAGTGGCCAATCCCGATGTCGACGATGCTGCGGTCGAACAAGGCGGTGCAGTACTCGTCACTTTCGAGCCACGCCTCCAGCGTTGCGCCCGGCCCGGCAAAATCGCGGGCGAGGAGTTCGTAGCGCAGCGAGCCGCGGTAGCCCGCGAGTGCTGCCCGCGACAACGCCGAGGTGTCATCGAACCCGTCGTGCGACAATCCGGAGTGTTCGGCGAGCCAGGTCGCTTGGACCCGTGCCGCGCAGCGGAGCTCGGGCGCGAGCTCGGGGGTCGCCACGGGGTTGTGCCGAACCTCGCCGCAGGTGCGGCCTTGCCGACGCAGGGTGTCGATGCGCTCTTGCAGCCCTTGCTCGAGGTCACCGTACTCGCTCGGCCAAGGCGTCGCGGCCTCGCAAAAGCGGGCTTGCCCGACGTCGTAGTCCTCGACCTCGTCGATCACGCAGCTGACCAAGGCGAGCCCGAGCGGCGCCAGGCCCCAGCGAACGCAGCCGGTTCGGATCGCATGCACGCGCCCGTAGGGTACCGGCCCGAGCTTCCGGCGTCGAGGACGGCCACGACCACCGTGGCCGAATCAGTGGTCGCCGGCCGGATGCCACGCTCAACCCTTCAGCGTTCCGCGGTCGAGAGCACGACCACCCAGTACGCGCCCCACATCGTCGGCGCCTCGGGATCGGGCAGGGCCGGAAGCGGGTTTTCGATGTAGCCGATGCCGACCTGCGTCCACGACGCAGCGCGCAGAGCATCGCAGTGGGGCGCACTGGTCAGCCAGATCTCATCGACGACGCGCTCGGGCGCGATGTCGGCCGCCGCAATCAACTCGGTCGCGAGCAGGGTGTCCCAGCCGGCCTCGGCGAGGCGCTCGACGACGTTGCTGGCGTCGGCGTCGCCGTGGCCGAAGTTGTCGGTCTGTTCCAGATCGACCGCGAGGTTCCGCGCTGCGCAGACCAGCGCGCCTTGGAGCTCGAGAGGCTCGCCGGCGCCGAAGCGCTGGGTGTCCGGGCAGGCACCGCCGGCATCGCGGACCCGTAGGATCGCGTCGAGCAGGAGCGACTCCTGGGCGCGACGCGAAGGCGGCCACTTGCGGACCTCGTCGCACGCGTCCTCGGCAGGCAGCGTCACCTCGGCGAGCGCGTCGGGATCGGACAGCGATGGCTCGGCGCCCGGCTCGGTGCATCCCACGAACCCCGCGACGGTGCACGCGAGGCCGAGGGCGCGAAGGTTGTGTTCACGGCGCGGCAAAGCTTTGCGTCCAGAGGTGGCCGTGCTCACCGCCAGGGTGGTAGCCGGCGCCGAGGTGCACGAACCCGGGGTTCATGATGTTGGAGCAGTGTCCGTCGCTCGCCATCCACTGCGCGACGGTCTCGCCGGCGTCGGCCGAGCCACCCGCGATGTTCTCGCCGGCGGTAGAGAACGCGTAGCCGGCTTGGGCGATGCGCTCGAACGCGGACTCTCCCGAAGGATTGGTGTGATCGAAAAAATCCCGGGCAGCCATGTCGGCCACGTGCAGTCGCGCGGCGCAACGCAGCTTGGGGTTCATGGTCATCGGATCGCTGGCCGCAAAGTTGCCCGCGGTACCACAGTCGGCGCCCTGGGCCCGCCGGGCGTTGACGAGCTCGAGCAGCTGTTCTTCGGCGTCGGTCCACTGCGGCTGCCATTCACGGGCCTCGTCGCAGTACGCGGTGGTCGGCACCGCGTCCCAGCCGGGCGCCTCGTCGGATGATGGCGCGTCGCAGGAAACCGCGAGCAAGGCAGCCAGGCGCGCACAGCAGGACCCCACCAGCGCGAGCGTAGCATCGTTGCGCGCGCGCAGTGGGAACCGCCGATGAGCCCATCGCGGGGGCCGCGGTCGCGACTTGAAAGCCGCTTGGGTGCTACACCACGCCGCGCTCGCGCAGGTCCGCGAGATCGGCCGCCGACAACCCGAGTTCCGCGAAAAAGCTGTCGTTGTCCGCGCCGAGCTCGGGGCCTGCGTGTTCGGTCACCGCGGGGGTCCGCGACAGGATCGGGGTCACGCGGGGCACTGCGACCGTGCCGCCACCAGGCAGCGCCACGCGCTCGAACATCCCGCGGGCCGCGTAGTGGGGATCGGCGGCGATGTCGGCGATGTTGTAGATCGGCCCACTGGGCACCTCGGCGTGCCGCAGCACCTCGAGCGCCTGCGCCAACGGCTGTGCCGCGCACCAGCCGGCGATCGCCGCGTCGATCTCGGCCACGTGCTCGGTGCGACCGTCGTTGTGGGCCAGCCGCGGATCCTCCGCGAGGTCGTCGCGCAGGACCGCGCGCATCAGTCGCACGAACAGGCTGTCGTTGTTGGCCCCGAGCACCAACCATCCATCGGCGCAGCGATAGGTGTTGCTCGGTACGATGCCGGGCAAGGCGGTACCCGTGGGCTCGCGAACGAAGCCGAGTCGATCGTACTCGGGCAGCAGGCTCTCGGTCACCGAGAACACCGATTCGTACAGCGCGCAGTCGATCACCTGACCACGGCCCGAGCCGACGACCTCGCGCTCGTACAGCGCGATCATCGTGCCGAGCGCCGCATAGACGCCGGCGAGCGAGTCGCCGAGGCTCAGGCCGGTGCGAACCGGCGCGCGGCCGGGCTCGGCTGTGGTGTAGCGCAAGCCGCCGAAGGCCTCGGCGACGTTGGCGAAGCCTGGCTGTGCAGCGCGAGGTCCCGACTGGCCGTAGCCCGAGATCCGCACCAACACGATCCGTGGATCGATGCTCCACAGATCCGCCGGTCCCAGCCCCCACGACTCGAGCTTGCCCGGTCGAAAATTCTCGATGACCACATCGACACCGCGACGCACGATGCGGCGGATCAACTCGCGCCCCTCGGGTTGGCGGAGATCGGCAGTGATGCTGCGTTTGTTGCGGCCCAAGGATCGCCACCACAGCGAGGTGCCGTCCTCGAGCTTGCGCCAGCGTCGCAACGGATCGCCGAGGTCGGGTGGCTCGACCTTGATCACCTCGGCGCCGAAGCTGGCCAGGAGCATCGCCGCGTAGGGCCCCGCGAGGAGCTGACCGAGTTCGAGCACCCGCAGGCCCCGCAGGGCAACATCGGACATGGGCCGAACGCTGCCACGAGGGCCGCGCGGCCGCCACCCGGCTTCATCCGTCGCGCGAAGCTGGCTTCGAGGCGCGCCCTCGCGCCTCGAGCAGGTGCACCAGCGCCTGGCACTGCGCCACCTCGGGACCCGCGTAGCCCCGCTTGTGGGCGGTCTCGACGCACCACTGCGCGGTGCCCAGAGACGTCGCGACCGCGGTTGCGGTCGATTCGTGCAGCGCGTCGCAGTAGTCCTTGCGGGCCTCGGCGGTGCGCCGGTCACCCGGCACCGCCATCGACATCACCTCGTCGATCACGTGCACCATGGCCCAGGTCGTGCGCAGCGCTCCCCGAACCAGCGACTCCGGATCGTCGGTGTCACGGAGCGCCGCGTAGGCGACCGCCAGGTCGTTACCGGCGTGAACCTTGGCCTCGAAGGCGGTCCGGAACGTCGCCAGCATGGCAGGGTCTTCGAGGGTTGCGTCGGGGGCGCCCAGCCCGGGTACGTCGATTGTCATCGCGAGGTAGGTCTCGAACTCGGCGTCGATCTTGGCGATCTGTGCCCGGCCCATGGCGTTGCGGACTGCCGCGCGCGCCACCGGATCGGTGGGCTCCTGGGCGGTGGTGGCTTCGAGTGCGTCGTCGAAGGCCTCGTGCGCCCGCGCGACCTCGGGTTCCGAGCGAGCCCCAACCCTCAGGTTTCCGAGCATCCGCGGCCCGCACCCCGCTGTCGGCTCGACTCGCGCGAAGTCGACGCAAAGCCCGTGTAGCGGCGTGTGTGGGCACGCGGCGTCCCAGATCTCGGTCGCGCTCGCGACCGCTTCGGTCAGTTCGCTCGCGACGTGCTCGTGGTCGCGGGGGGTGATGGGGTCGGCGTCGTCGCCAACGGCCACACAGGCGCTGGTGCTGAGGATGAGCAGGAGCGCCGGGAGTCGGTTGCGCAACAGGGTCGGTTCGGTGGTGTTGTGGGTCATGGTTCGTGGGTCTCGACCGGGCGGTAGCAACACGCCGCGGATCGATTGCACGTCGGTGCTTTTTTCTTCGAGCGGCCCCGCCACCGGCAGTCTGTCGGTGGCGAGGCTGCCCGGGTCGACGGGACCCGCGAGCCCAGTGTCAGGCGCCCGGCAGCCAGCGGCGGTAGGCCAGCTGCGCGAATCCGACGTACCAGGCCGCGACCACCAGCGGCACCAGCGGCAGCAGCAGCGGCACCCGACGCATGACCGCCCAGAACCCCGCGATGCCGGTGCGCTCCACGCCGGTGGCCACGTCTTTGGTCCGCAGTCCGGTGCAGTCTTGCCGGGTCTCGATCACGATCCGGTGGCTCAGGTCGAGTCGCTCGAGCAGCCCGAGTGCGCGGCGCAGACGGCTGGCGTTCGCGGGGACGTGCACACGCAGCGGTGATGCGGCCAGCCAGGGACTGCGAATCGCTGCGGAGACGTCGGCCGGAAGAAACGCGACGTAGGCCAGGCACATGATCAGTCCGAACAACAACAGCCCCATGCCCATGCCGATCCCGAACAGGTGCAGCGAGACGCCGGCCGCGATCAGCCACGGTCGCGCCGGTCGCCACCAGATCAGCACGAAGAACAACACCTGGAAGATCAGCGTTGCGTAGGTGGCGAGCATGGCGATGCTCGGGAAGGCCACGACGAAGTCCTGCGCGACCGGGTGGGTATAGCTCTCGCCCTGGAGGATGTAGTAGAGCGCCATGCCCTTTTGCCATAGCGGGCCGTTGAGCTTGAGCAGACTCGCGCACAGGTAGACCACGACGATCTGGATGCGACACAGGTAAAATGCCGCGTTCGAGCACGCGATAGCGAGCTTGCGCACCAGCGGGTGGCCCCAAGCGGTGGCGCGGCCCGACACATTCATGAACACGAAGTAGAAAAGCAGCAGTATCGCGAGGTTGTTGCCACCGTCGAGAAGTTGCCCGGTGCGATGGTAGAGGTTGAACGTGAAGAAGTAGACCCCGAAGGCCGCGAGCCGTGGAGCAACGGCCGTCAGCACCAGACCCAAGCAGAACAGCTGCCCGGTCACGAACACCCAGGCGTGGTCGGCAAGGCTCGGGTGCAACGACAGGTAGACCAACCAGTGGTGCCAGCGCGACGGTTCGAACTCCGGGCGATTGACCAGCGAGGCTGGACCCCACAGCGATTCATAGTAAGGAAGCAGCAACAACGTGCCGAGCAGCAGCCAGCCGTAGATCGCCACGGAAAAGATGCGCTGGGTGTGGAGGTGCCGTTCCTGCTCGCAGAGGTCCACGAGGCACCGGCTCGTTCGTGCGCGCAGGGCCGAGAAGTGTTCGATGATGGGCGCGGACATGGGTCATTCTCCTGCGATGATTGGAAATTCGATCTCGTGGACCTTGTCCCACTGGCGCCCGCTGGCGTCGGCGGCGTCGCGGTCGGCGTACTTGACCGGAAAGAACTCGAGCAGCTTGAACTGCAGGCCGGTCGTCTCGACGCCAGCTTCGTCGCCGTAGCCCAGGCAGACGTGTTCCGAGTAGCGGATCGCGAGGGTGAACTCGGGGCTGTCGATGATCTCGTCCATCACCGCCTCGGGGGAGCAGTCGGCCGCGGGTGCGGGCGAGTCCGCGGTCACCAACGCGCCTAGACCCGCGTCGAGTGTCTCCTCGAGGTCTTGCTCCGGGAGGGCCGAGGCGCGGCGCTTCTGGCACTGCGTCATCCGCTGCTCGATGTGCTTTCGCAGATCGTCGCCGACCGCGCGATAGACGTAGAGCAGCTTGCCCACGCCAGAGAACCGATTGGCGTTGTGCCGTGCGATGAGATCTTCGGTTGGATCGAACCAGTCGCTCCACTGATCTTCGCCCGACTGACAGCGCACCGCGAGCTTTCGCGTGCTGATCCCTGGGTTGGGGCTGAACAGGTGCCAGTTCTGGTGGAACAACGGCTTCATGTAGCGCTCGGCGACCCCCCCGAGGTGCTCCTGCGCGATGTTCGGCGGCGACAGGTAGATCAGCGTGAGCAGGACGTGCCCACCAAGCGCCACGAGTACCGCGAGGGCAATCATGTAACTGGTCCAGTGGCTAGTCGTGGGCTTGGCAGGGCAGTCCATCGTCTTGGTCCTTTGGTTGGCGTGTTCGCTGGTGGTCAGTAGCCGAGGGCTGTCTTGATCGCTCCGGTGTCGGTACCGGTGTCGTCGTCGTCGTCGTCGCCGCCGTCGTCGTCTGCGTCAGCTTCTGCGGCGTCCTCCTCTGCTTCCTCACGTTGATCGACGTAGACCTTGTAGGCGAGGTCCAAGACCGCGACCCCAGCAGCGACCGCTGCCGCAGTGGCAGCCACGGCAACCGGCCACGCTGCGAGGACAGCGTCGCTCTCCGTCAGTACCTCGTTCCTCTGCAGGGGCGTCATCGCCTCCCAGACCTTGACCGAGTCCTTGATGAGCGCGCCGGCCTTGGGATCGGCCTTGGCCAGCTTGGCGATGTTGTTGATGCCGGCGATCGCGGCGCGCCGCTGCTCGACTGTGGCCTCGGCCTTGAAGCGCGGCAGCGGTTTCTTGCCGGGTCCATACTTCGCCGCCGCGGCGTTGATGACCTCTTTGTTGCGTGGGGCCGGGAGCGGAGACTTGTACTGCGCGAGGTGCTTGGGCAGCTTTGCGCCCGGCGGCGCTGCATTGGCGTCGCTGGTGGTCGCCGACAGCGGCAGTGCGATGGTCACGGCCGCGAGCATGGCGATCCACGCCGCGGTCCTTCGGGTCTTTGCTTGCTTCATGTCTTGGTCCTCACGGCACCCGGGTTCGATCCGGGTGACCAACGGGGTAGAGTCACGCCGCGAGCAAACGGATCACCGTCGTCGCGCACACCGACCGTAGGACCGCGCGAATGCCTACTGGGCGGCGTTTGTGGCCAGCCACGACTCGAACGCCGCGAGCAGCTCGGGTCGGGGTGGCGTCGCCGCGCGCACGCTGGCCACAGCCTCGCGGGCGAGGCCGAGGGCCCGCTCGCGCATCACGGGTCGGGCCCACAGGGCC
>CANLQR010000288.1 GCA_947492135.1 Deltaproteobacteria bacterium
GCCAGGATCGATCTCGAGCAGCGCCATGAGCACCACGGCGTCGGTCTGCGCGCTCGAGTGCATCAACAAGCGCAGCCCATCGGAGGCGGCTTCGCTCTTGCTCTCGGCGAAGTGGATCGTGCGTGCCGACTCGACCACCACGTCCTTGAGTTCCTCGCGGATCTCATCGCGCTCGGTGGTGCGTCCGTAGCGATGCGCCGCCGACATCAGCAGCACGCGGGCATACAAGGGCATCTCCTTGCGGTGGCCCCACACGGTGTCGAACAGCGTTGCACTGCGTTTTTCGCCCGACAGTAGCCACAACGCGAACGCCCGCGAGGTCCAGTCGTAGTACTCGCCCCAGCGCGAGCGGTAGCCATACTGCACGAAGTTCTCGAGGTAGTTCAGCGACCGACCCAGCGCATCGGCGTTGACCTCGTAGCCCCGTCGCTTGCCCTCGAGCAGCGCGAACGTCACCCAGTTGGTCAGGTACGGCCAGCTTTCGTCGGCCGCCCAGTAGCCGAATCCACCGTCGTATAGCTGATGGCGGAGCAGCTTGGCGATGCCCTCGCGCCCAAACTGATCGCGCAGCGCCTTGTCACGCACCGTCGCGATCGGGAACGCATCGAGCACGTCGCCCAACGCAAAGATCGGCAGGATTCGGCTGGCGGTCTGTTCCGCACACTCGTAGGGATAGTCGACCAGGTACGAGACCGCGTCTTCGAGTCCGGACAACGCCGTGGAGCTGAAGCTGAGCTCGAGCCCACCAAACGCAGGCAGCGCGTCGGCGGGGGGCTCGATGGTGCGCTGCACCGACTCGTCGGTCATGCCGTAGTCGGCGAAGGCCTTGGCGGTGGCGGGATAGTGGACCGGGATCGTCACCTCGGTCGCGTCTCGCCCTCCGTTGCTCATCGCCGCGAATTGCAGCCGCATCTTGCCGACCTTCTCGACCGCCATGTCGAAGCGAACCTCGCGGGACTCCCCGGCGGGGATCTCGACGAAGGTCTCGGTCGCGCCGCCAAACGCCACGTTCAGCCCGCGGGTACCGACGAGCACCTTTTGTGGCTCGCCGGTCTGGTTGTCGACCATCACCGAGCCCTCGAACTTGTCGCCGAAGTTGGCGAACCGCGGCAACGACGGCCGGATCATCACCGGCTTACGCACCCGCACAGTGCTCTCGCCGCTGCCGAAACGATCGGCCGCCGCCGGATCGACGGCGACGGCCATGATCCGAAACGTCGTGAGGTTCTCCGGCATCGGGATGTCGATCCGCGCCTCACCGTTTTCGTCGGTCACGATCTCGGCGTCGAAGAACGCCGTGGTCGCAAACACAGTGCGCAGCGACACGCCCTGGGCCATCGCGGCCGCAGGATCGAACGCAGCGGCACGCTCACCTCCGCTCGCATCGGCCTTGGCCTCCGCGCTCGAGGCTTTGGCGGCCAGTCTCAGCGGCCCCGCAGCCACACCAGACGGCGCGGGTGAGGGCGGCGCCGCCGGAGCGGCGGACTTGGGCGCTGCGCGATCCGAGGCCTCCTCGGCGGGGACTGCTCCACCAAAGCCCGACTCAAAATCGCGGCCGTCGCCTCCGCCGGGGACCGTGGGTGTCGTGACTGCGGTCGGAACTGCGACCACTTCGTCGCGCGGCAACACGTTGCTCTGCAGCGCATGCAACCACACCCCGCCGGCACGCTTGGTGTGGAAAAACGCCGCAGGGTCAGGCGTTTTGTAGTTCATCAGGCTCAGCACACCCTCGTCGACGACCATCACGGCCACCGCGGCCGGTAGCGCAGCACCGCTGTCCTTGCGGGTGGTCTTGATCGTCAGCGAGAGACTGCCCTTGGGCGCGATCTCCTTCGCGTGGGGCTCGAGCACCACGGCGATGGTCTTGCTATCGCTGATCACCTCGAGATCGATCTGGCCGGCAGCCGCCGCAGGCATGCCCAAGTCCTGGCCCTTGGGCGCACCCGCGATCTCGGTACGACCGCGGGTCAGCAGTGCCGAGAGCGTCACACCGCCGATCATGTCCTCGGTGATCGGGATCTCGACCGCGTGGGCACCACCGGTGACGACCACCGGGATCTCGGTCGCGATGCCCTCGCGCTCGACCACCACGATCCCGCGCGCGTCCGTGAACGGCGAGCGCAGCAGCACCTTGGCGGTGTCGCCCGGCGCGTACTTGCGCTTGTCGGCCACGAGGTCGACGCGGCGCTCCGCGCCGTTGTCCCAGACGATCTCGTCCTTGCCGTGGACGTACAGCGTGATCTCGCTGCGGGTCTCGTGGCCGGCTTGGTCCTTGGCCGAGGCGCGCGCCACATAGCTGCCAGCCTTGTCGGGGCTGACGTCACAGCCTTGCGGCACAGCAGCGGACACCAGGGCGCAGCCGCCAACGCGAACCTCGGTGGTCTTGTAGCGAAAGCTCCAGCGGCCATCCTTTTCGACCGGGGTCCTGACGGTGTCGCGCCGCACGAAATCGACGGTGATCGCGTCTCCGCTGGTCCGCGCGCCGTCGAGGTCGACCGCGACGGCTTCGATGCTGGTCTGCTCGCCTTCGGCCAGTACGCTCCGCTCGCTGCGCAGCCCGACGTAGACGCGGGCCGGGTGGACGACAAAGCTGCCGGAGCCGCCGATCGCCTGGCGGTTCTGATCGGTCACCGTCGTGGCGATCGTGTAGGTCGCGGCGCGCGGCAGTGGCTCGGGCTCATCCGAACTCTCCGAGGGATCCACGGGCGGCGCGACGGGGGCCGGCGTCCCTGGTGGTGGCGGCTCCTTGGCGACCACCTTGTGCTTGACCACGAGTTTGCCGCGCACATCGAGTGTGCCGCTGGTGTTGATGATCGAGATCGCCGCGCTCGCCCAACCACCGCCCCAGCCACCGTGACGCCCATAGCCGCCCCAATAGGAGGATCCGCTGCCGAACGTGAACGCGTCGTTCTCCGATCCTGGCGGCCGAAAATCGGTGTCCGATCGCGTCAACGCATACGCGACCTCGCCGCCCACGAGCGGTGCTCCGTGGAGATATTCGCCGCGAATTTCCGCTTCCAGCGTATCGCCGAAGATCAGCGCCTTGCTGTCGGGCCGCTCGACCTTGACCGTGAACTCCGGTGTCCGATAGGTCTCGACCGAGATCGGGTGATAGAAGGTCTGGTTGGATCCGAACAGGCTCGGCACGTCGAGCGTGAACTGGTAGTAGCCCGTGCCACCCTCGGGCTTGGTCGGGATATCGACGGTCAGCGTGCCGAACGGCCCGATCTTGACGTCGCCGGCCGCGACCTCGACACCGCGAGCATCGACCACCTTGTACTTGGCGGTGCCGTTCTGGCGCCACCACAGCGTGCCGCCCTTGGGCCCACGGGTTTGCTGACGCAGCACGCCGACCAGGTGGATCGTGTCGCCCGGCTTGTAGGGCGCCCGATCGGTGAAGAAAAAGCCCAACGGTTGATCCTCGACCGTGCCCCAGTAGCGCCATTGACCGCGCACGTCGTTCTGATCGAGCCGCAAGAACGCCGCGTCACCCTCGTGCTCGGCGCGGACAAACAGCTGGCTGCCGTAGGCCGGCGCCGCGAACTCGGCCCGCGCGACGCCCTCGGCATCGGTGGATCCGGTCCACATCGGCGCCGCGCTGCCCATCCCCAGCGCCAGAGCCACGCCGGACACCGGCTCGCCGGTCGACAGCCGCGTGACCATGAACGTCCCTGAGTCGCTATCGACCGCGGCCGCGATGCCGAGATCGGTGACCACCACGAACTGCGAGACCCCGGGTCGCCACTTCCAATCGTACTCCTTGATCTCGTTGCCACGCGTGACGATCCACGCCATCCGCTGCTTGCCGAGCAGCTCGTCGAGTCCAAGCACGAACTCCTCACGCTTTTTCCGCGACGAACGGACGTCGAAACCCTTGGACCACGTCGACTTGCCGAGGCCAGCCGGCCAGGTCCACACCGAGTCGGCGGGGTACACGTCGAGGTGCTTGGCGACGTCCGCAGGGCCAAACGCCGCAGCTTCGACCTCGATCCGATCGAGGCCTGCGATGCGAAAGTCGAGCTCGCGCACGGCACCGAGTTCGATGACCGCCGGGGTGCCCACGGCGTTCTTCTGGGTCAGCTGCGCCGAATAGGGGCCGAGCTTCTTGGTGGTCTTGAACGGCTTGGCCAGCGTCTGGCCGTGGCTGTCCAGGAGTCCGGCATCGACCGTCACCGTGTACGCGGTGTCACCCGTGAAATCACCGGAGATCTGGATGCCACCCCACGACGTGACCTGCATGTTGGGCACTGCCGGGGTCACATGGACCTTGTCCTCGAGCTTCGGATCCGCGACAGGCGTGCTCGCAGACAACGTGATGCCGCCATCCGCGAAGCACGGCGATCCACACGGCTCGAGACTCAGGGTCAGCGGCGGGTAGGTGACGAAAGTGGTCGACAGCGCCGCACCGCGCTCGGGGCCCTCGCCGAATACACCCGCAGGCAGCGACACCGTGTACGCGGTGTTCGCCGTGAGCTTGTCCTTGGGTTGCAACACCACGACGCGCTCGCGCTGCCATGGTTCGAGCAGCTCGACGTTCGGTGGATCGACCACAGAAAAGCCGACGTCCTTGCCGCCGCCGCTCCAGCGCAACGCGGCCAGCAACGCCGTGCGCTGCACCGGTTGGTTGAACCACAGCGTGACCTTCTGATCCAGATCGTGCCCACTCGAGCCGCTGTACGGATCGCTGGAGGCCAACGCGAGGGTCGGTGTCGTGATCTCCCAGCGCACCGGCTTGGTGAGCTTCTTGCCCGCCATCGAGGTCGCGTCATCAGGGACCCGAATCGAGTACTTCGTCGAAAATGGCAGTCGCCCCTCGGGATAGAACGCGACCGTCCGTGTACCCAGCCATCGCGCCTTTCCGGCGACGGCAGGCTCGATCACCAGCGGCACGGCCCGCGCCGCGAGCGACTCGACCGAGGCCAGCGGCACCATCGATTGGTTGAACGTCACCCGGATCGCGTCGACCAACGCGAGCTCACCGGTGGGCCCGCAGCGTTCGACCTCGAGCGGGCCGGTCTTCACCTCGGGTTTCTCGCCGGTGGCCGGCAGCTCGGGTGGGAACGCCATCGCGATCGTCTCGCTGACCGTCGGCGGTTTCTCGGGTCCCGGCCGGGGTTCGATCACCGTCGCTGTGTCTCCCGGGTGCGGCTCCAGGGGCGGCACCCCCGACCAGAGATCGAGCGACACCGGATCCGCGGGCACCACGACCGGCGCCGCCGTCTCGACCACAGGGACCTCCTCGTCCGCGCAGCCGCCGGTGCCCAACAGCGGCGCACCGAGCAGACATGCGGTGACAATCCGAGCACCGACGATGCGTACGTTCGAGCGACGGGACGGCAAATGGGGAGGCATCGGCACCGATGGTAGCGGTTTTGCGGCGGCGGCCGCACCAACGATGGCCGCATGCGACCAGCCCGACCGCGTGCGGACCGTCGTTGGTGTCGTCGAGACTTGCGCTGGGACTCACCTACAACGCACCAGCGCGTCGGCACGGTCTTTCGTGTGATCACTCCGGCAACGACGTGGCCGCAGTGATTGCTGGCGCACTGTCGGGCTGCCTACGGTGGGCCGGTCATGCTGTCGAGAACCATCCTCGCCCTGGGCTCCATCCTCGCACTCGCGGGCTGCCGCGAGCCCAAGCCCGCCGACGCCTCACCCCCAGCGAGCTCCGACGGGGGCATGGCGGGCCTGTCGCCGCTGGCGGGACTGTTCGCGTCGAAGCTCGACGAGCCGGGCCCCTACGAGGCACCGCGACATTCGCAGGCCTACCACGACGGCGACACAGCCGCCGGGGTGATCGAGTGGAGCGGTGAGGTGAGCGAGGTCGCTGCGATGTCGTGGATGGGCAACACCACCACGCCGCTGCGAACGCTGATCGAGCAGCTCGACGCCGCCGCGCACGACGCCACGGTCTCGACCCTGGTGATCCGTGTCGCGGATCTATCGATCGATCTGGTGGCCGCCGAGGAGCTCCGGCGCGCGGTCGCAAGCTTTCGCGCCACCGGCAAGCCGGTGTGGTGCCATGCCGAGCGCCTCACCGACAACAGCTATCATGTGGTGAGTGCCTGCACGCACATCGGGCTAGCGCCGCTGGGCGAGCTCGCGATCGCCGGTCCCGCAGCGACGCCAATCCACGTCAAGGGCCTGCTCGACCGCGTCGGCGTCACCGCGGACTTTCTCCACGTCGGTGCCTTCAAAGGCGCCGCCGAGCCGCTGACACGTGATGCACCCTCGCCTGAGATGCTGCAGACCCTCGGCGCCATCATCGAGCGCCGATGGGCAACCCAGCTCGACGGCATCTCGCAGTCCCGCGGGCTCGACCATGCCGCTGCGATTGCGGCGGTCGATCACGGGCTGTTCGTCGGCGACGAGGCCGTGACCGCCAAGCTCATCGACGAAGTCTCGACGTGGCAGAGTTTCCGCGACCACGCCCGGGGGACACTCGAGTGGACGACCCTGCGCAGCCCGGGCAAGCTCCCCGATTTCGCCACACTGCAGCGGTTCTTGGGGATGCTGCCACCGCAGCGCCCCAGCGAGTCCCATGTGGCGCTGGTCTTTGCGGTCGGCAACATCGTCGACGGCAGCGGTTCGGGGCTCGTGGGTGCCCGCGAAGAGATCGCCTCGCGCACCCTCGTTGCAGCGCTCGACGCCATCGCCGCCGATGATGCCGTCAAGGCGGTGGTCCTGCGCGTCGACTCCGGCGGTGGCAGTGCGCTGGCCTCGGAACAGATCTGGCACGCGGCCAAAGCCCTGGCCGACCGCAAACCCCTGGTGGTGTCGATGGGCTCTGCTGCCGCGTCGGGCGGCTACTACATCTCGGCGCCCGCGGTCCGCATCTTCGCGGGAAACGACACAATGACAGGCTCGATCGGGGTGGTCGGCGGCAAGCTGGTGTTCGGTGACGCGCTCGCGAGCCTCGGGGTTCGCACCTACGAGGTCCATCGAGGAGAACGCGCGTTGATGTGGTCCTCGATGAACGCGTGGACTGCCGCCGAACGCACGACAGTCGAGTCGATGATGCGCACGACCTACGACGCATTCGTCGGTCGCGTTGCCCAGGGGCGCAAGCTCGATCACGCGGCCGTCGATGCGATTGCCCAAGGCCGAGTGTGGACTGGAGCCGACGCGAAAACTCGCGGTCTCGTCGACGAGATCGGCACGTTGAGCGACGCGATCGCCGACGCCGAACGTCGCGGCGAGATCACCCCGGGGACGCCGCTCGAGATCTATCCGCCCGAGCCGACGCTCCGCGACTTTCTCACCAGCTTCGGCCAGGTCCAGGCGCTGCAAGTGGGGACCGGCTTGCAGCAGACGACCGCCGCCGCGGCGGTCACCGCAGAGCTCGTGGCCCGTGCCTTCGGGTTGCCCGCGGGGGCGGCGAGCCTCGGGGTCGACGCATACTCCCGCCATCAGGTCCTGCGCATCCTCTCCACCGTGCTCGCGCTGCGCTCGGCTCGGATCTGGGCCGCCTCGCCCCTGCTGTGGTGGCGTTAGCGCGTCTTGGCCACATCGCACGGTGGGCCACTTCGCCCGGTGGGCCGCGTCGCACCGTGGGCCGCGTCGCACCGTGGAGTCGATTGGGCCGATCGGGTTGCGGCCGCCGGCCGCGCTTGCCAACATGGCTCGAGTGAGCCAGGCGGGGATAGACGACGGGGGCACGACCGCGCTTGCGCGCGCAAGGTCGGGAGTTGGCGCCCCCGCGCTGTATCGGATCCCGTTTTCGCTGGCGGCGCTGGGGCTGCTGCTGATCGCGATGCAAGCCGGCCGGCCGGTGGCCGGGCTCGCCCTGCTGTTCGCGCTGCTGTTCGGCTCGGCTTCGATCGCGTGGCGCTCGCTTTCACGGCGACACGCACCAGCGCTCGCGCTGCGCACTCAGGGCGATCGCGCGTTGCAGGGCGGTGCCTACGGCGAAGCCCGCGTGCACTACGAGCGCGCGCTGTCCCTGGTCCAACGCGATCTACCGCCGAGCTCGCCGGAGGTACTGCTCACCTGCTACAGCCTCGCGACCGTCAGCTCGATGCTGCACGACCGCGAGCAGGCCGATGCCTACCTGCGGCGCCTACTCGACGGCCTCGAGGATCGAGTGCCGGCATCGTGGCGCGCTCAGCTCGCGTGGCTCCTGCGTCGGGTCGCCCAGCAGCACTCGAACGCCGGCAATCATCCCCGTGCGATCGAGCTGTGTGAGACGGCGCTGGAGCTGGTCGGACCAGCGCCGGGTGCCGACGACACCACTGTCCGGTCGATCGTCGACGACATCGCCTGGGTTCATCACCACGCCGGCGAGTACGCGTGCGCCGAACGCATGTTTCGCGAGTCACTCTCGATCCACGAGCAGTTCCGCGATGCCGCGATCGAGGCCGCCGCCACCCCGCTTCGCGGCAGCACCTCGTCGACCTCGCCGTATCGCGTACCAGGGCCGCAGACTCAACCAACCACCGGCGGGCTCGATCGCGCGGTGTCCTTCAGTCTGCTCGGACTTGGCTGGACGCTATTCGAGCGCGCCCGCTTCGAGGAAGCCCGCAACTGTTTCGAGCGGGCGAAGATCGTCGCGAATTTCAGCGGGGCCCCCGGCGTGGAAGCTCCAGCTCGGGGCGCGACGTTGCTGGACGTCGAGATTCTCCGCGGCGCCGCGGCCATCGAGGTGAGCCTGGGCGAGTACGATCGCGCGGCGAGTTCCTACGACGCAGCTTGGGGGCTGGTGAGCGAGGACATGGGCACGCAGTACGCCGCGCTGTGCATCGATCGCGGCTGGCTCGCCCGATCTCGCGGGGACTACGAGGCCGCCGAGACGGCCTACGGCCTCGCATCAGCCGCCATCAACACCACAGATAGCTCGAGCGCAATTGGCTGCGCGCTGCACGAATCGCTCGCCGAGCTGCGCCGCCGTCAGGGTCGACTCCGCGACGCGACTCGCGAGATCCAGCGGGCCGCAGCGCTGGCGTCGAGCTGCCTGGGGCCCGAGCACCCGCGGGTCGCATCGATCGAAGCCGTGGCCTCTCGCATCCACAGCACCCGCGGAGATCTGGCCGAGGCCGAGCGACGTGCGCGCCGCTGCTTGGCGGTGTTGCGTGTGAGCTTTCCTCCCGATCATCCGCGCTTCGCCGAGGGTTGGCTGGCGCTGGGCGAGATGCACCTGTCGCGGTCGCAGTTCGGTGCCGCACAAGAGGCCTTCTCGCGGGCCCTCGCCGTGCGCGAGCAAGCCTTCGGCGCGCGCCACCCCGAGCTTGGCGAGGTGATCGATGGATTGGTCGCCGTGCTTCGTGCGACCGGTCGTGAGGCCGAAGCCGAGGCACTGGAACAGCGCCGCAGCCGTTCCGACGCCGCCTGACGTATCCTCTGCGCCATGGATCGCCGCCCGCTGTGGCCCGTCGCCCTGGGTCTGACGTTTTGGGCCGGTGCCGCCGCACTGGCGTGGAACGACCTGTGGTGGCCACTGATCCTCGTCGCCGTCGTCAGCCTCGTGCCGGGACTGGTGATCGGCGTGATGGTGTTGCTGACACACCGGGCCAAACGCGAAGCCACCGCGGTCCTCCAGCGCGAGCCTGCTGGCCCGGGCTCCCCGATTGCTGAGCCCCCGGTCGCACGCCCCGCAACCACGCGCACCAATGCCAAGACCGCGGGACGACGACGCGGACGCGCGCAGGTGAGCGCAGTGCTGCTGTTCGTCGGGATCGGCTCGGCCCAAGGCTGCGAGAAAATTGAACGTGCGCGCGCCGAACGACGCGCCCGCGAAGGTCTCGACGGTGGCGATGCATCGGCAACCGCCGCTCCGACGCCGAGCGCCGTGACCGGGCCGCCTAC
>CANLQR010000289.1 GCA_947492135.1 Deltaproteobacteria bacterium
GCTGGGCTGGTCCGGGGTCTTCGCGAGCATGGCGGCATGCATCGCGCTGGCAATCGTCGCGGTGCTGCTGGCGGTCGAAATGCCCGAGGACGTGCCAGCGCCCAGCGGTACGCTCGAGGTCGTCCGGCGGGTCCTGGGGGAGCTCTGGCGCCAACCGGCGTACGCCGCGTTTCTGTTTGCGGCGAAGTTCGGCGAGACCCTCGGCGGTGCACTGCTCAAGGTTTCGATGCAGCGCCACGGTTTCTCGCGCGAGTTGATCGGCACGGTCGACGGCATCTTCGGCAGCATCGCGACGGTCCTCGGGGCGGTGGTCGGCGGCGCGCTGGCCCGGCGCTGGGGTTGGGCGACGGTGCTGTTCGTCATGTCCACGCTACAGGGCACCGCATTGGTGGCGATCGCGTGGTATCAGGCGGGCCCGGTCGACGTCGTCGGTTTCGGCTGGCGGCTGGCGTGCGAGAACTTCGCCGGTGGCGGCGTGGGTGTGGCGGTGTTCATGCTCGTGATGAGCAAGTGTCATCGCGAGATCGGAGCGGCACAGTTCACAGCGGCCCAGGTCGTGTACATGATGGGCGCTGCGGTCGCCGCCCCGTTGTCGCTCGCGCTGGCCGACGCGACTGCGACGGCCCCGGTGATGGCCATCGGTGGGCTCCTCGCCGTCGGCGTGGCGGTCGTGGCCAAGCGCAAAGGGCCGGCGATCGAGCGCAACGAGAGCCCGCCCTTGGCCCGAACTCAGAGCGGCCCGAGTCGCCGATAATCGCTGGGCGTCACGCCCATGTATCGCGCGAAGGCACGGCTGAAGCTGGGATGATCGGCGAAGCCAACCGCCGCAGCGATGTCGAGGATCGGGGTCTCGGAGCTGCGCAGCAGACGGCCCGCCTGACACATGCGAAGCGTGCGCAAGTACGCGCCTGGCGTCATCCCGACCACGTGGCTGAACTGCCGCAGGAAGTGAAACTTGGAAAGCTCGGCGACCGCGGCCAAGCGGTCGAGCGCGATCGCCTCGGTGTCCGCCGAGGGTGGCAGCTCGCGCATGTACTCGAGTGCGCGCGCGATCTTTCGGTGTCCAACGCGATGGGTCGAGCGCACCAGCGGCGTGCGCAGGTTCGAGAACTCCTCGAACGCGTGGGTCACGACGCGGACCAGGGCGGTTTCCACGTCGAGCAGTTCGGTCGGGCTGGCGATCTCGACCGAGGGCAGCTCAGCGCCGCGACGGGAGAGGATCCGTGAGGGGATCTCGCACTCGGGATCGTCTGGGGTGCGGGCGGTAGGGAACAGCACCGCCGGTCCATGGCCTTGTACGGCTTCGAGCAGGCGACACATCTCGTCGACCAGGGCCGGCTGATTCACTGCCCGCACGACCGTGAACTCGGGCGAAGCCGGTGCGGTCCCGGAGTGCGGCGGGAGGTCGGCCGCGAGCTCGCTGGCAAGCTCTGCCACCCAGCCAGCGTCGACGTAGAGGCTGATGTACTCGAGATCTTCGCCTTCGGTGTTGCCGGTGTGGACCTGCTGCGGATTGATGAGCGCAACGTCGCCCGCGCGGAACTCGTGGAGCTTCCCGGCAACATGACACTGCTCGTCGCCGCGGATCTGCGCGCAGATCAGGTACTCGTCGTGGAAGTGGGGCGACTGCGGGACCCGGCTCGCACTGCCATACGCGTGGTAGAGCGAGAAGCCCCTACCACCGTAGAATGCCGCGGTGAGCCGATGCCGCATCAGTGCAGCGACTGTACACCCTGGCCGCGGTGAGTCGACAACGGCCCTTGCGCGCCGCATCGCGGCCCGCGTCCAGGGAGAAAAGTCCACGTGACCCATCCGCTCGCGCCCGTCACCTTCGACCACAACGATCCCCGCGAGCGCGGGCACGCGCACGGTGAGCTGTGGCGGGAGGAGATCCGCGAGCTCTCTACCCTCCGGGCCGGGTTGTGCGTCGCCCGGGCCGGCTATCGCAGCCTCGCAGAACTCGACGAGACCGCCGCGCGCCACCTGCCGATCCTCGCGCGCGAGCTGCCGGCGCTGTCGGAGGAACTTCTGGGGATTGCGGCAGGGTCCGGGGTGTCGGTCGCCCGGATCGTGGTGCTCAACCAGTACACCGATCTCCGCGATCTCTCGAACGTCGAGGTGTCGCCCGGCGGCGTCCGTGAAGGCGATGGCGGCACGGCGATCTACCTCTCGGGTCCCGACGGCCCGGTGCTCGGGCAGACCTGGGACCTGCATGCCGGTGCGGCGCCGTTCGTGCGGATGATCCGCGTTGCCCCGCGTGACGGGAGCCAGGAAGTGCTGTGCTTGACCCTCACCGGCTGTCTCGGGGTCGCCGGCATCGGTCGAGACGGCGTCGCGGTGACCACCAACAACCTCAGCAGCACCGATGCGCGGGTCGGTCTGCTGTGGCCGGCGCTCGTGCGCGAGATGCTGGCCCAGCCCGACGCTCGCGCCGCCTACGAGACCCTCCGCCACGCACCGTTGTCCTCGGGCCATCACTACATGATCGCCGACGGACGCGAGTTCTTCGGCGTCGAGACCAGCGGTGAACTCGAGGTGCTCACCCAGGTCGGGCCCAAGGCGGCCCACGTACACACCGACCACTGCTTCGATCCGGTGTTGCGCGGGCGTGAGAACGTCAGTCGAGAGAGCACCACTTTTGATCGGATGAACACCGCCACGACGCTCTACCTCGAGCAACGCCCGCGCGATCTCGATGGCGTCTGGGCGCTGCTTGGTAGCCATCAGGGGCACCCGCGGGGTCTGTGCTGCCACGCCGACGAGGCGCGCGGCGACCCCGAGGCGACGCGGACGTGCGCACGCGTGGCGATGGAGCTGTGGTCTGGGCGCGTACGCGTGGCGCCTGATTGCAGCCTCACGGATCGACCGATCGAACTCGCCCTCGAGGGGTTCTCGACCAAACAAGCCCAGGTCTGAACGGACGCCCAAAGCGCGGCGATGCCGAGGTGTGGATCCCGTTGGGCGCGGTACACTGCCGCGGACGTGAGCGGCAGCGACGACGGGCGCGACCAATGGGGCGAACGGTTACCGCGACGACTCGGGGCCCTCAGTGCCGGTGCGGTGGTGGTCGGCTCGACGATCGGCAGCGGCATCTTCCGTACCCCCGCGGTCATCGCCGATCGCGTCGAGACGATCGCGATGTTTGCGGCAGTGTGGATCGCGGGTGCCGTCATCGCGCTTTGCGGGGCGCTGACGTACGCGGAGCTGTCGGCGATGATGCCCCGGACCGGCGGCATCTACGTCTACCTGCGCGAGGCCTTCGGCAAGCTCACCGCGTTCCTGTTCGGCTGGGCCGAGCTCGTGGTGCTGCGACCGGCGGCGTATGGTGCGATCGCGATCACCTGTGCCGAATACGGCTGGCGGCTTGTCGGTGCCGACGGAAACCTCGAGTTGGCGGTGGGCTTCACGCGCACGCAGGTGTCGGCCGCGGTGCTGATCATGGTGGTCGGCGCGGCCAACATGCGCGGTGTCCGACTGGGCGCGGCGATCCAAAATGTGAGCACCGTGCTCAAGCTCGCTGCGCTGCTCGGGTTGTGCGGGCTGGGGCTGCAGTTCGCGCTGGGTAGCGATGCTGCGCCGGTCCTGGCTGCGCCGCGAGTCCTCGACAGTCCTGTGGCTGCGTTCGGGCTCGCGATGGTGTCGGTGATGTGGGCCTACGACGGCTGGTCGGACGTCGGGTTCGTCAGCGGTGAGGTCCGCGATCCGCAGCGCAACCTGCCGCGGGCCTTTCTGTTCGGCACCCTGGTGGTGGCGGCAATGTACCTGTCGGCGAATGCCGCGTACCTGGCCGTGATCCCGCTCGACGGCATGCGCGGCTCGACGCTGATTGCCGCCGATGTCGCGGCTCGCGTGATCGGCCAGGGCGGCGTCGCGTTCGTCGCGGCGGCGGTGGTCGTCAGCACCTTCGGGACGCTCAACGGGTCGATGATGACCGGACCGCGGGTGTTCTACGCGATGGCCGAAGATGGGCTGTTCTTCCGCGCGCTGGCCAAGGTCGACCCCAAGCACGGTACGCCGAGTCGGGCGATCGGCCTGTCGATCGTGCTGGGCGTCGTGTTCGTGTCGATCCGCGGCTTCGCCCAGCTCGCGGACCAGTTCATCATCGGAATCTGGCCATTCTATGCGCTGGGCGTGCTCGCGGTCTTCGTGCTCCGCCGCCGCGATCCCCAGCGCGAACGACCGTACCGCACGTGGGGCTACCCCGTGGTCCCCGCGATCTTCCTGCTCTCGACCCTCTACTTGCTGGGCGCCTACCTGGTGACGGAGCCCCTGCAGTTCTTCGCGAGCTTCGCGGTGATCGGCACCGGCATCCCGGTCTACTGGGTGTGGGTGCGGCGAACGTCGGCGTTGCCTTCGTAGTTGGCTTCGTAGTTGGCTTCGTAGTTGGCTTCGTAGTTGGCTTCGATCAGGGCGCGCAGCCGGGTCTTCTCGACCTTGCCCATCGCATTGCGGGCGACCGCTTCGACCACGATCCACTGCCGTGGGCACTTGTAGTCGGCGAGCTGTCCTCGGCAGTGGGCATCGAGGGCCGAGATGATGTCTGCGAGCGACTGCTCGGCTCGGACCGCGATGACCGCGGCCACACGCTCACCCCACCGAGGGTCTGCAACTCCGACCACGGCCACATCATCCACGAGCAGGTGCTCACGCAGCACGTCCTCGATCTCGAGCGTGGAGATCTTGAACCCGCCGCTCTTGACGATATCGGTGCTCGTGCGGCCCACGATGCTCAGTCGAGCGTCGGCATCGGCGACGGCGACATCGCCGGTGCGAAACCACCCATCGACGAAGGCGGCCGCGGTCGCCTCGGGGGCGCGCCAGTAGCCGCTCATCAGCGAGTTGCCGCGGACCTGAAGCTCTCCGAGTGTGCCCGCCGCGACCGGACGCCCGTCATCGTCGACCACTCGCACGCGAACCCCCGCGAGCGCGAAGCCCACCGACCCGGGTCGTCGCTCACCCTCGTAGGGGTTCGACAGCGTGATCAGCGTCTCGGTCATGCCATAGCGCTCGAGGATGCGGTGGCCGGTTGCGGCCTCGAACGCAGCATGGGTCGCACTCGATAGCGCCGCGCTGCCGGCGGTGAACAGCCGCGCGCGGCCCAAGGCGATCGCATCCTCGGGAGCCCGCGTCAGGTGTTCGAGCAACGCCACGTACATCGTCGGTACGCCCAGCACCACCGTGGCTGCGTTGTCGCGGACCTCGGCGATCAGTCGGCCCGGGTCGAACCGCCCAAGGACCTGGATTGTGGCACCGCCCAGCAGCATCGCGTAGACGCCGATGCACAGGCCGTGAACGTGGAACAGCGGCAGCATCACGCAGCATCGGTCGTGCGGGCCGATCTGCCACAGCGTCCCCAACGCCGACATGTTGGAGACCAACGCGCGCCACGACAGGGCGACGCCCTTGCTCTTGCCGGTGGTCCCCGAGGTGTAGACGAGCAGGGCGGGGTCCTCGTCGTCGACCTCGATCTGGGGCGCCGTGGTGCCGGCAGCCGGTGCTGTGGTGACCTCTTGGGAGGACAGCACCGTGCGTCCGCGCGTGAACTCTCCGAGGCGATCGTGCATGGACGGGTGCGTCACGATCACCGCGCTGTCGCTGTCGTGCACGACATGGGCAAGCTCCGCGTGGGTGTGTCGATGGTTGAGCGGCACCGCGATGGCTCCCGCCGCTTGGGTCGCGAGCAGGCCGACGACGGTGTCGATCGCGGTGGGCCCCAACCATGCCACGCGATCGCCGGGTCGGATCCCGCGGCGAACCAGCGCGGCCGCGCCAGCAGCGATGGCCGACGAGAGTTCATCGGCTCGCAGTCCACCGTGCTCATCGGCGACGACCGTGCGGTCGCCGTAGGCATGAAAGTCGAAGCATCGCGCGCGCAGTGTCCCCACGGTCGGACCTCCGGTGTCGTGAACTCAGCCGAACGCGAACGCGATCGCACCGACGATGCCGAGATAGACCACGAAGCCCATCACGCGCCCGCGGCTGATCAGCAACAACAGCCCACGCAGGGCGACGAGACCGACCACCAACGACGTGGCGAAGCCGGCGAGGTAGGGCGATAGGTCCTGCGGCGCTGCCTCGGCCTCGCCCAGCACGAGTCCCAGGCCCTCTTTGGCGACGGCGCCGCTCACTGCGATCACGCTGATGAGAAACGAAAACCGGGCCGCGGTCGCGCGGTCGAGGCCCAAGAACAGCGCCGTCCCGATCGTCGTGCCGCTACGCGAGAGGCCAGGCAAGATCGCAGTGACCTGCGCCAGGCCGATCAGCAGCGCCTGCTTGAGCGTAGGGAGTGCTCCGGGAGTCTGGGGTGGATGTCGGCGTTCTTGGCGGAAGCCGATCCACAGCGCGGCGCCGCTGACCCACAGCCAGAAGCCCACCCAGCGAAGCTGTGATTCCATCGCGATGACGGCGGTCTCGACGCCCGGCAGGACTGCGAGGCCCAGGGGCAGACTTGCCACGAGCATGGCCAGCAGCAAGCGTCGGTCCTGGCTGTCCTTGGTGGGGTGCAGGCCGCTGCGGGCGAGTGCGATCAAGTCCGCTCGGTAGGTCCAGATGACGGCGAGCAACGTGCCCGCGTGAACGACGATCGTGAACCGGTGGCCCCCGGCCGCGCCGCTGCGTCCAAGCAGCGCCTGGCCCAGGGCCAAGTGGCCGTCGGAGCTAATCGGCAGGAACTCAGTGATGCCCTGCACGGCGCCAAGCAGCACCGCCATTGCGAGGGTCAACGCTCCGGGCGCAGGGTCGTCGGCGGCGTGTGCAATCGCGGCCCCACCGAGCACGGTTGCCAGGCTCGCGAGCAACCCAAACAACACGGCATACTGGCGGCGATGTCCTGGCTGTCGGCCTCGTGCGGAGTCGTGGCGATGCTCCAAGGGATCGCCTGGCTGGCCAACGCTCGCGGTCGCCGGCGCGCCGCGGGGGTCGTGCTGGCCGTGGGCGGGATTGTCTTGCTGTGCGGGGGACTGGTCCACGGGCTAGTGCCGACCTTCTTCGGGCAATGAGAACTTCAGGGGACCTCGCGGTTGGCCCCGGCGGCCGTACGCGGTTCGTGGTCCTGGGCATGGTCGAACTCGAACTCGCCGGCGCACGCGTCAGTGAGGCGATCGGGACGATCGACGCGGCCGCGCGCCCACAGGTGATGCTCGATCGCATCCATGAGTTCCCTCGTGCTGCCTCGCGTACGCGCACTGACGAAGAAGCAAGGCATCGCGTCGATCCCGGCGTTCGGGCGCTGCCGGCGGGCCTCGAGGTCGGCGGGATCGACAGCGTCGATCTTGTTGTAGACCATCAGCCGGGGGATCCGCGCGGCCCCCAGGTCGCGCAGGATGGTCTCGACGCTCGCGACCTGTTGTTCTTGGTCGGGATCCGAGGCGTCGACGACGTGCAGCAGAAGGTCCGCGTTGGCGACCTCCTCGAGAGTGGCGGAGAACGCCTGCACGAGCGCCGGTGGGAGCTTGCGGATGAATCCCACGGTGTCGAGTAGGACGATCTCGCGTTCGCGAGGAAAACGCAGGCGGCGCACGGTCGGGTCGAGCGTCGCAAAGAGTTTGTCTTCGGCATCGACGCTGCTGTTGGTCACGCTGTTGAGCAGCGTGCTCTTGCCGGCGTTGGTGTAGCCAACGATCGCGGCCACCGGCACGTGTGTCCGCTGCCGCTCGGCACGTTGCTGTTCGCGTCGCCGCCGGAGCGTGCCGAGGCGCTTGTCCAGATCGTTGATCCGCTCCTTTGCGCGACGCCGGTCGATCTCGAGCTTCGTCTCTCCCGGGCCGGTCCCGCCGATGCCGCCGGCGAGTCGCGACATCATCGTGCCTTTGCCAACCATCTTGGGCAGGTTGTAGCGGAGCTGAGCGAGCTCGACTTGGAGTTTGCCGTCCGAACTCTTCGCGTGTTTGGCGAAGATGTCGAGGATCAGCATGGTGCGGTCGATGACCTTGAGATCGGTTTCCTCGGAAATGGTGCGCGCCTGCGATGCGGTCAACTCGGGGTCGCAGATCAGGACCTCGACGTCTTGCTCGAGCGCACGGATCAGCACCTCTCGGAGCTTGCCCTGGCCGAAGAACGTGCGGGGGTCGGGGTGACCACGGCGCTGCTCCACCAGCTCCACCAAGGCGAGCTGGGCAGTGCGACACAGCTCGCGCAACTCGGCCTTGCGTGCGGTCGCGTCCGGTCCGCCATCGTGGACGAGCAAGGCCATCGCGCGCGTGCCTTGCAGCTGCGCCCGTGCACGAGCGGTCGCGGCGACCAACCGCGCCTCCAGGTCGCGCAAGAACGCGTCGAACGGTACCGGTAGTTCGTCCGGGGCTTCGACGGTCGCGTCCTCGCGTTCGAGCGCCGAGATCGAGGCGCGCGGCCACAGTCGGGTGACGAACGCCTCGTTACCACCCATGGTCCCAGGGGTGAGGCACGCGAGGTCCGCTTGCAACCCCGACGGGCCGCGGTGGATCGCGACCAGCAGGTCGAGCCGCAGCTTGGTGAGGTCCGCGAGTTCCTCGCGGTCGATCGGCTCGGGCACCAGGTGCGCGACGATCAGTCGGACTCCCCGAAGGCGCCCGTCGACGCCGCGCACGCGGGAAAACTCCGGTACCTGCACGCTGTGAGCGTCACCCAGGATGACGCGGACCACGCGGCCGCGCCGATCGATGAACAGACCGATGCGACGGTTCAGCTCCGACGCGAGCTCGACAGCATCCCGAGCCAGGGCCGCGCTGATGACTCGGTCAGCCGGGACCGAGCGCTCCGCCAAACGCTGGAGCGCGCGGACATGACTGGACTTGAGGTTCGCAGTGTCGCCGAAGATCTGGCGAGAGGTCACTGTGCCGCACGCTCGTCGAGGACCCGCATGGCGATCGCGAGCGCCTGCTCGGCCCGCCGAGCGGCCTCGCGTCGTGCTCCGAGATCGGACTCGGCGGAGCGCAGCGCGAGCATCGTGCGCTCGAGGTCGGCTGCGGTCTCTTCCAAGGTGGCGCGGCTGCGCGCGAGGTCGGCCGTGACGGTGTCGCGCTCGCCGGTGAGCCGGGCCTCGGCGGTGGCCGCTTCCGACTTGAGCTCCGCGATTTTTCGCTGCGTGCGATCGCGTTCCGAGGCCGCCGCTTGCTCGGCTTCGGTGATCTGGGCCCGGAGGTTCTCGACGTCCGCCCGCGCGGCGGCGACGGCTTCTTCGCCCTCGGTGCGAATCTTCTCGAGCTCGGCGCGGCGCTGGCCGTCAGCGAACTCGAGCTCGGCCTGCTGTTCTTCACTCAGCGCCTTGAGTGCGGCCGCCTTGTCGGCGTCGGCGAGTTCACGGGCCTCGACGAGTGCCGCTGCCCGGTCCTCCTCACCCTCGCGGCGAGCCAGCTCGATATCACGGCGCAGGACCACAGCCTCTTGCTCGAGGTTGGTGACGGAATCGGTGAGATCGGAGCTGCGGGCGCGGGCTTGTTCGAGAGCGGCGGTTGTCTCGCCAAGCCGCTGGGCGCTCGCGCCGAGCTCGCGCTCGAGTCGATCGGCCCGCTCGAGCTGTTCGGTGTGTTCGCGTTGGACCACGGCGAGCCGCGCTTGTGCGGCCGCGAGCTCGGTGTTGAGCTTGGCGTCTGCAGCGGCCGCGGTCGCTTGCGCCGCAGCGAGGAGGTCCTCTGCGTCCTTGATCTTCTTCTGGGCGTGCTCGAGGCGGCCCTTTAGGCCCTCTTCGCGCTTGAGGATGGTGTTCTTGTCGCGGGTCGCCGCTTCGGACTTCTCGCGCGCGGTGATGATCTCTTCCTCGAGGCCGACCAGCTTTTCCTCGATGTCGCCGATCTGTGCGAGCAGCTCGCGG
>CANLQR010000290.1 GCA_947492135.1 Deltaproteobacteria bacterium
GCCTCGGACTTGCCCGGCCTGCACTCGGCACTCGCGGCCTTCATGCTGGGGCGGATCGCCCAGACGTTGTACTTGGCGTGGCGATAGCGCGGTCTTTACCGCGCTGCTAGCCTGCGAATCCGTCGAGGTATTTCGCGGGGTCCTTGCGCAGCTCGATCAGGGCCTTGTTCGAGCACAAGACGTAGGTCTTGCCCTGGTATTCCCAGCGCGGTGAGTCGTGGGCGACCACGAATTTGCGGCCGCTGTACGGACACACCGTGACGTCGCCAGTGCGGGCCGCAGTGTTGGGCACCGCGGGCTTGCCGGCGAAGGCGTCGTCGGGGTTCGACGTGTCGCCTGCGGGCGCCACGGTGGTCGGCTGAGCCTTGGTGCAAGCGAGCGACGAGAGCAGCGCAAACGCGACGATCGTGATCTGGCGGAACATCACCGCCTAGACTGCCACGAGTCGCCGGCCGAGCGCCCACGCAAAAACCGGCGCCCCACCTCTACGGCGGCTGGGCGGTGCCGCTGACGATGGTCGTGCGGATCATGCTGCGGGCAAGCGACGAGTGGCGGCCTCTCGCGGTGCTGCTCGGGCCGTCGCCGCCGGCGAACGCCGAGCGCAACGAAGGCGTCGCGACCCGGTGAGCCCCGCGTGGCGTCGGTTCAGCCGTCGAACCACACCACGCGCTCACGCGTCGCGTACCAGGCTTCGACGTGGGGGGCATAGCGGGCCTCGAGCGCCGCACGCTTGATCTTGAGCGTCGGCGTCAGCATCCCGTTTTCGATCGTCCACGCATCGGCGACCACGATCAGCTTCTCGAGTCGCTCGTGCTGGTCGAGGCTCGCGTTGACGCGGTCGAGGTGTTCCAGCAATGCCGCCTCGGTGGCGCCGCGCTGCGCTGGATCGGTGCCGCGAGCTTTCACGTGCTCCGCGAGCACGCCGAGCGCGAACGGCTGCGGCTTGTCCCCGCCAGTGACCAGGACCATCTCCAGCGCCTCGTTCAGCAGCAGCTCGTTCTCGATGGGCGCAGGGGCGACGTACTTGCCCTTGCTGGTCTTGAACAGCTCCTTGATACGACCGCTGATCCGAAGGTTGTCCTGTGGGTCGATGCTGCCGAGGTCACCGGTGTGCAGAAATCCGTCGGCGTCGAGCGCCTCGGCGGTGAGCTCGGGGGCCTTGTAGTACCCGAGCATGTTGCCGGGACTCTTCACGAGGATCTCGCCTTGTGCGCTGATCTTGTGGCGGACGCCGGGCTGCGGCTGCCCGACGTAGCCGACTCGAACACCGCCGGGCCGGGTCATGTGCGAGTACGAGGAGTTCTCGGTCATCCCATAGCCCTCCAGGAGTTCCAGGCCCAGGCGTCGGTACCACGCGATCAGCTCGGCGGGGATCGGTGCCGAGCCCGAGCCTGCGAAGCGCACCGCGCCGAGTCCAAGTCCGTCGAGGATCTTGCGGCGGATGATGTTCCTGAGGATCGGGATCCGCAACAGCAGAGCGAGCCGCCGCGGCGGCATCTTGGCGAAGACGCCGCTTTGAAACTTGTGCCACAGCCGCGGGACACTGACGAACAGCGTCGGCCGAGCGCGTCGCAGGTCCTCGACGAAACGCGCGAGGCTCTCGGCGAAGTACACGTGGAAGCCCAGGAGCATGGAGGTCATCTCGACCAAGGTGCGCTCCAGCGAATGCGCCAGCGGAAGATACGAGAGCATGCGGTCGTCGCTGCGCATACCGAGCTCATCGATGTAGCCCTGGGCGCTGCACATCGAGCCAAAGCTGTGCATCACGCCCTTGGGGACCCCGGTGGTGCCCGACGTGTAGATGATCGTCGCCAGTTCGTCGGGGGTGCGGGTCGGGCTGTCGGCGATCGGTGCGGTCTTGGCCACGATGTCGGCCCACTTTGGCGAGCTCGCCAGCCCGGGGTGCGTCGGCGCCAGCGGCAGCACGATGCGTGCGAGGCCTTCGGGCAGCCCAGGCGCCATCGCATCGAAGCCGTCGAGCTTGCCGATGAACGCGAGACACGCGTCGCTGTGCGTGATGATCTGGCGGATGGTCTCCGGCGTCAGGGTCGGGTAGAGCGGGACCGAGACGTGACCCGCCATCCAGATCGCCAGGTCGGCGAGAAACCACCAGGCGTTGTTCTTGGCGAAGATCACGATGTGACTCGCCGGCGGGAGCTCGAGTGCACGCAGATGTGCCGCCATGCGCCTCGCCTCACCCATGGCCTTGGCAAAGCTGAATCCCTCGAGCCTGTCGCCGCCCAGTGGTTGGGTCAGCCACACCGTCTCCGGGCGTTCGCGTTCGTGGACGTAGAGCCGATCGAGCATGTTGGCTTCGGGCATGAGCAGCGAACTCCTCGGTCCGAGAGCCTAGCCCGCAGCCGTGTCCCGTACGGGGCCCGTCCTGGGCGCAACTTCGGCGAGGGCCACGCGAGCGTGGCCGCAATGTTGTCGTGCGTTCGGCAGTCAACCCTGCGACGTCCGGGCGCACACTATCCACGCCATGAAAGCGACTGACCCCAAGACCGAGCCTGCGACCACCGGTGATCTGGCTGGCGATATCCTTCGGATCGCCGACGAGATTCGCGTCCGTATCCATCTCGCCAGCATGGACGCCAAGGACGCCTGGACCAAGCTGGAGCCCCGCGTGAAGGACCTCGAGCACAAGTTCGATCGCGCGACCGAGCACGCAACCAAGGAGATGGAAGAGGTCGGACGCAGCCTTCGGCACGATCTCGACCGGCTGCACAAGCTGCTGTTCGGCTGAGGCGCCACGTCCATGACGATCCAGCAGTCGGCGTCGCGGTCGCGGTGTCGCGTCGCCGTGACCGGTGGTCCGGGCGCCGGCAAGACCACTGCCGTGGATCTGTTCCGTCGCGAACTCGGGGACGTCGTCGTCGTCGTTCCCGAGGCGGCGACGATCCTGTTCACCGGTGGGTTTCCGCGCGACGGCTCACCCGACGTTCGCCGGGCTGCGCAGACGGCGATTTTTCACGTCCAGCGCAACCTCGAGGACGTCCAGGGGATCACGTATCCCTCGCGCGTACTGCTGTGCGATCGCGGGACCGTCGACGGGGCGGCCTACTGGCCTGGCGATCGGGCAGCGACGTGAGATCGCCCAGGAGCCCTACGGGCGGCGCGTGGCGGCCACCCGTTGCGCACCCCGGCGGCGCGCCACGGCCTTGCGCAGCTCCTCTAGCCCGAGCAGCAGCACCGGGAAGGTGGCCAGCAGCAGCCAGTGCGTCGCGGCCGGCGGCGCGAAGCCGAACACCGCGGCCACCGGCGGGATGTAGATCAACAGCCCGCACAGCGCGAGCTCGACCGCCAAGCCCCACAGCAACAACCGATTGCGAGTCCGCAGCCGGCTGAAGCTGGAGCTGGTGGTACTCCGGCACGCGAAGAGGTTGCCGGTCTGGCACGCGACGATTCCGGCGAACGACACCGTGGTGGCAACGACGTAGGTCTCGCCGGTCGCGATCATCGGAGCGCCTGGACGCCATCCGGCCAGCGCCTGAACGGCCACGAACCCGCCCAGACATAGGACCGCCTGAATCGTGCCGAGCCACGCGTAGGCCCGCAACAGGGTCGCGCGGTCGAGCAGCCGTACCTGCCGCGATCGCGGCGGCCGATCCATGACGTCCGGCTCGGGCGGCTCGGCCCCCAGCGCGAGCGCCGGAATCAGATCGGTCCCGAGGTCGACGGCGAGGATCTGCATGACGGTCAGGGGCAAAGGGATCCGCAGCAACACGAACGCGACGAAGGGCACGATCTCGGGGACGTTGCTGGCGAAGATGTACGTGACGAACTTGCGCACGTTGTCATAGACCGCGCGGCCCTCCTCGATGGCCGCGACGATGCTGCCGAAGTCGTCATCGACCAGGACCATGTCCGCGGCCTGGCGAGCGACATCGGTCCCCGTCGCACCCATCGCGACGCCGATGTCGGCGCGGCGCAGCGCTGGCGCATCGTTGACGCCATCGCCGGTGACCGCGACGACCTCGCCGCGCCGCTGACACGACTCGACCAGGCGCAGCTTGTGTTCGGGTGAGACCCGCGCGAACACGACCTCGGTGCTGTCGAACGCGCGGTCGAGGGCGACGTCGCCCATGGCGTCGAGCTCGGTGCCCTCGACGACCCGGGGCTGGCCATCGAACAGGCCGATCTCTCGGCCGATCGCGGCGGCCGTGAGGCCGCTATCACCGGTGATCATGTAGACCCGAATGCCCGCCCGGCGACACGCCGCGATGGCCTTGGGCACCTCGGGGCGCGGCGGATCCTCCATGCCGACCAGACCGAGCAGCTCGAGTCCGCTCTCGCTGGCCGCAGCGTCCCAGGGCTCGTCGCCGCCGACGCGGGGCTGTGCGGTGCCACGGGCGACGGCGAGCACGCGGAGACCGCTGCCAGCCATGGCTTCATGTGCGGCCTCGATCGTCCGCAGCGTGATCCCGTCGAGCGGCTCACAGCGGCCGCCCCGTCGCACCGTCGTACATCGCGGCAGCACGTGGCTCGGTGCCCCCTTGACGCACGCGACGGCAATTCCGTCGAGTTCGTGGATGGTCGTCATCCGCTTGCGCACGGAGTCGAACGGCAGCTCGCCGAGTCGTGGCCAGCGCGTGGCGGCGTCCGCCGGCACGCCGGCCTTGGCCGCGGCCACCAGGATCGCGGCCTCGGTCGGGTCGCCCAGCGGCTGCCACCGGGTGGGGTCGTTCGCGGCCGGGTCGAGGCGACCGTCGCAGCACAGCGCCGCGATTCGCAAGGTTTGCTCGGCGCCCTCACGAGCCGCGGCGTCGTCGGTCACCAGGGCGCCCGACCTCTCGTAGCCGCTACCTCCGACGCGGACCTCGCCGTCATGGCCCCATACCCGTCGCACTGTCATCTCGTTCTCCGTCAGCGTGCCGGTCTTGTCGGTCAAGATCACGGTGGTCGCACCGAGAGCCTCGACCGAGGACAGCCGCTTGACGAGGGCCCGACGCCCGGCCATGCGGCGGACCCCGAGCGCGAGTGACAGTGTCAAGGTTGGCAACAGCCCCTCGGGCACGTTGGCAACGATGATGCCGATGCCGAACAAGAAGCCCTCGGCCGGCGAGAGCCCGCCCACGAGCGTGCCCACCACGAAGAACAACGTACCCATCGCCACCGCGAAGATCGTGACGAAGCGAGTGACCGACACGAGCTCACGCTCGAGCGGACTCGGCAACGGTCGCTGCATGGCGGTGAGCACAGCGATCCGACCAAACTCCGATTCGGCGCCCGTGGCGAACACCACGGCCTCGCCGCGGCCCGAGGACACGGTGGTGCCCGCGAAGACGAGGTTCGGAACCAACGCGATCGCGCGATCGCCAGGCTCTACGGCCGCGGCGACGCGCGCGGACGGCCGCGACTCGCCGGTGAGCGACGAAAGATCCACGCGCAGCGACTCGGCTCGGACGAGTCGCGCGTCTGCGGGCACCAGCGCGCCCTCGCCCAGCATCAGCAGATCACCGGGGACGATGGTCGCGGCCGAGACCTCCTGCTCACGTCCATCGCGGCGCACCACCACACGATCGGGTAGCAGCGCGCGCAGGGCCTCGACCGCCCGCTCGGCCCGATGCTCCTGCCAGAACGCGAAGGTCCCGTTGACCACCACGACGACGGCGATCGCGACGCCGAGTTCGGGCATACCTGCGATGACCGCCAGGATTGCGCCGACCCACAACAAGATGGCGAAAAGCCCCGCGAAGCTGCGCAGCAACTTCACGGACCAGTGCTGCACGCGGGGCTGTGGCAGCAGGTTCGGGCCGTAGCGTCGGAGCCGAATCGCCGCCTCGTCCGTGGTCAGCCCAGTGGGACTCGAGGCGAGCGACGCGAACACGCTGGCGAGATCGCCGGTCGCCCGGGCGCGCGCCCGATCGGCCGTCGCAGCGTGGGCGGCAAGGCGCGCATCGGGCGGTGGCGCGCTCGGGTTGTTGTCGTGCGCACGCACCATCGCTCGATCCGCCGCGGGCGGTGACGCCATTGTGCACTGGCGGTCTGGCCCTGGAAGACGATGCCGTACGCAACACCGCGCAGAGCTTGCCGGCGGCCGCATCGACGACCGCCGAGCCTGCGCGGCGACCACGAATGGGCGCGACTGGGGCTGCCTGGAATTGCAGTCCGCCGATGTCGCCCGCACGCGACGAGCGTGCTATCGCTGCACCGCAACGCCATGCTCGAGTGGCTCTACAAGGAACGCATCGTCGCGGCACCCGGCTTCAACCGCTGGCGGGTTCCGCCCGCGTCGATCTCCATCCACCTGTGCATCGGATCGGTGTACGCGTGGAGCATCTTCAATCAACCGTTGACGCGCCTTCTGGGGGTCGTCGCCAGCGCCCCCGGGGACTGGTCGCTCGACCGCGTGGTCTGGGTGTTCTCGGTCGCGATCGTTTTCTTGGGCTTGTCGGCAGCGGTGGCGGCTCACTGGCTCGAGCGGGTTGGGCCGCGGATGGTGGGCGTCACCGCTGCGTGTTGTTGGGGCGGAGGTTTCGCGCTCGGCGGTCTCGGCATCGTGACCCACCAGCTGTGGCTGCTATATCTGGGCTACGGCGCGCTTGGGGGGATTGGCCTGGGGCTTGGGTACGTGTCCCCGGTCAGCACGCTCATTCGGTGGTTTCCCGATCGGCGCGGGATGGCGACGGGCATGGCCATCATGGGCTTCGGTGGCGGTGCGATGATCGCCGCGCCATTGCAACAGTGGTTGGTGGGCGGGTTCTATCGAGCGCCCGACTACCTTGGGCCTACCGACACCGTCGCGCTGGTGACCCAGGGCGGCGAGCGTCTCGCGGCCATTGGTGGTGCGCTACGACAGGTCGTGGTGGTCGGTCCTGGTGATCTGGCGAGCTTGACCCAGCCCGGACCCGAGGGCGTCTACGTGGTCGGAACCGGTGACGCCGGCGTGGCCTCGACCTTCTTTGTGCTCGGTGCCGCGTACTTCGTGATCATGCTGATCGCGGCGTTCTCGTACCGGGTACCGGCCGCGGGCTGGACTCCCACGGGCTGGACGCCGCCCGATGAGGCCGCAGCGGCGCGCAAGATGATCACGCGTCACCACGTCGACATCGACGAGGCGCTCAAGACCCCGCAGTTCTACCTCCTGTGGGTGGTGCTCTGCTTCAACGTCACTGCCGGCATCGGCGTGCTCGGGGTCGCCAAGACGATGATGACCGACATCTTCGGCCGCGCTTTGCCGCACGTCGTGGACGGCGGATTCGCGGCGAGCTACGTGTTGATGATCAGCGCCTTCAACATGGTCGGGCGCTTCGGCTGGGCGAGCCTCTCCGACGTCATCGGCCGCAGGCGGGTGTACGCGGTCTTCTTTGCCCTGGGCGTGGTCTTGTATCTCGTGCTGCCGTGGTGCGCCGCAGGAGCCGCGGGTCCGCACGCGTTGGGTTGGCTCGTGGCGTTCTGCGCGACGACGATGCTGATCTTCACGATGTACGGCGGCGGCTTCGCAACCATCCCCGCCTACCTCGCCGACGTGTTCGGCACCAAGTTCGTCGGCGGCATCCATGGTCGGACGCTCACCGCATGGAGCGTGGCTGGAGTCCTCGGTCCGCTGGCGCTGACGACTCTGCGGGGGCAGGCAGAGCGGCAGGCGATCGATTCGCTGGTCGCGCAGGTCGATCCCGCAGCGTTCGCCACGAGCTTCGGCGCAGGTGTCGAGCAGCTCGACGCACTGATCTCGGCCCACACCGTGACGATCGCGAAGCTGGTGGCCATCGCGCCTCCGGGAACGGTCGACCCGTCGAGTACGCTGTACAGCACCACCATGTTCGCCATGGCGGGACTACTCGCGATTGCGTTCGTCGCCAACGCGTTGGTGGGTCCGGTCGACGCGAAGCATCACCTGAAGGAGTGACCAAACCCGCAACGCGGCGGCCCGAGTGCTCCGCACCGCGGCGCCAGCCGCCGGCTCGCTCGCGCCGCCTCTTGACCGCCCTCTAGACCCGCTCGTTCGCCGACGATTCGCCTCGACCCACGAGCCCGCGCAGCATCGGCGCGATGATGTCGCGCCAGGCGTCGTCGACGACCTGCGTCAGCGCCATCGCGTCGAGGCGGCCGTGGGCCACCAGCATCGCCCGAGCCCGTCGCGCGGCCGGCGAAGGTCCATCGGAGGCGATCTGCGGCGGAGCATCGAGCAGCCGAAGCAGGGCGACGCCCACTGCGGGCCCGCCTTGCTGCAATGCCCACGCGATGGTTCGCCACGCGAGCGCAGCGTGCCGCGACTCGTCTTCGACGATCACGCGCAAGGTCGCGCGCACGGCCTCGTCAGTGGCGCCGCCGAGCGCACGCTCGGCGACCAGCGCTGCGATCGTCTCGCCGACGCAGCCCTCGAGGAAGGTCTCGACCGCGAGCAGCGGGAGCTCGCGCTCGCGTGGCCCCAGCGCTGGCAACGGGCCTGGGCCCAGGGTGCGCCCCGCGTACGCGCTCGCCAGGGCGAAGCAGCGGCGCGCATGGTCGACCTCGTCCTGACCGGCGCGCATGCAGCCCTCGACCAGCTCCGGGGTGGCGCCGGCGGCCATCAACTCGATCGCGGCCCGCGCGAACGAAGCGACACTCGCGTGCTCGCGCAGCGCATCATCGAGCCACGCGCGCGCGAGCTGACTGCGGGCCTCGTCGGTCAATCCGTCGAGCACCGGCGCGACGTCGGCATCGGTCCAGCCTCCGAGGGTGCGAACCTCGGCGACGACGCTGTCGGTGCCATCGAGGAGCGGACGGCCGCTGCAGTACTCGAACCAGTGGTAGCAGCACGCGTCGCCTTGACCGTCGGCGCGCCACTTCTTGGTGCGGCCCTCGTTGAAGGCGCCTTGCATCTGCCGCGTGCTCGCCAGCCCCTCGTAGTCGGGGCCGGTGATCGGACTGGGATCATGGGCGCCGACGATGCGTGCGGGGCAATCCATCACGGCAGGCGTGGCATCGCCTTTGGGGGCGATCGCCCCGGCAGTCTTCGCGTTGCCACACCAGTTGCCCGAGGGGCAGGTGTCCTCCTCGGGGCTGTAGCCATCGACGAACGGCGGATCACCGGCGACCGGCAAGTAGCGAGGATCGACGTCGGTCGGCGCGGCCACAGGTGCTGCATCCTCGCGATGCGGCTCGGCGCCCGCGGGCTCGTGCGCCTTGTCGTCGGCGACTGGCGTCGGCACAGCTCGCTTGGTGCCCTCATCTTTCTTGGCGCCGCGCGCTTGGCTTTTGTCGCTCGCGTCCTTCGCCGCGGTCGCCTTCTTGCTGCCCTCGGCCTTGGTCACCGCCACCGAGTCGGAGTTCGAGCACCCGACCGACAGCGCGAGCGCCGGAAGGCATGCGAGCGTCAGCAGCCGTTGGCGAAGGGCGAGGGTGTCGCGCATACGGGCACCCTAGCAGCGTGCAGCGAGCCTCTGCAACGGCGGCGAGGGTCAGGCCACGACCGGCAGCCGCCGCGCGGGTGCAGGCTGCGGCTGGGCCTGGGCGGGCGAAAGTTCGGGACGCGAGGCACCGCACACGCGCGGGACCAGACCCAACTCGTCGAGCATGCGCAGGTCGTCGTCGACGCTGCGGTTGGGGGTCGTGAGAAAGTCGCCGATCATCATGCCCGAGGCGCCGGCCGCAAACATCATCGGCAGCAGCTGACCCAGGTGCGTGCGACCCGCCGCGATGAAGATGTTTTGCCGGGGCAAGAACAGCCGGTACGCCGCGATGATGCGCAGCATCTCGAGCGGCGCGAGCGGCTCGACCTTCGCGAGCGCGGTGCCATCGACACTCACGAGGAAGTTGAGT
>CANLQR010000291.1 GCA_947492135.1 Deltaproteobacteria bacterium
GCGATCGCTCGGTGGTGGTGCGCACATGCGGGCCATCGCGGTGGATGCAAAACGATTGGCCGCCGGTGTAGCGACAGCACCGAAAGCGCTCGTTGAGACCCACCAGCTCCCAGCCGACACCGTGCTCGACGATCCGCGCAGGGAGTCGCGCGCGCACGCGGGCGAACAACCGCGCCGCGAGCTGGGCGTCGTCGAACACCGCACGGTCGTTGTCGCGATAGCCCGGCGGATAGTGCCGGCCCATCGCCTCGAACCCCACCCACTGGGCCCGGGCAAGCGCGGCCCGGCGCTCCTGGGCATCGAGCACCTCGTGGAGCAACGAGAGCAAAAGCGGCCCGGGGGTTGGGGAGTCCATTGGTTGGTTGTACAACCAATTTATAAAAACGCCACTCTTGGCAGCGCGTCTCGGCTACGCGGCTCGTAATCCCGCCGAGCGCCGCCCCCGGCTGATCGCCAGCAGGCCCAGACCCGCAAGTGCGAGCAGCATCCACTCGTGCGGCTCGGGCGTGCCACTGACCTCGAGCGCGGCGTTGGGCGTGGTGGTCGCCTCGACGCCGCTCTCGGCCTCGCGGTCGAAGCGGTCTTCGGCCTCCGAGGCGGCTTTCAGGGCCCGCCGCTGGGCGTCGTCGACCAGCACGATCATCGACGACCACGGCGTCACGACGGCGTACCGCTTGGCGATCGCATGCAGGGCGTCGAGGTCGGCCGCGCCACTGCCGAGGTGCCCGCCGCCGAGGTGCCCACCGCCGAGGTGCCCGATCAGCGCGGACGCGGCGATCGCTGCAAACCCGTCGTCGCCGGCACCTGTACCGGTTTCGTCCGTGGCCTCGAACTCCCAGGCGTAGTCATCGACAACCGCCGAGGCAAGCCGGGCGATCAACGGGTCGAGCCGCGTCTCCACCCCACCGTGGGTGCGACGGATCAGATCGGTCAGCTGATCGCGGTACGCATGGGGCAGACCCCCCAGGTGCAGCATCCAGATCGGCTCGGGCCACGACGCCGCTGCGAGACTCTCGAGCGTCGACGAGGCGTGGGCGACAGCTTCGCGCTCGGCGTCGCTTTGTTGCTGCCGACCAACCGCGGCCGGCGTCTCGCTGGGCAGAAACGCGAACGAACCGCCGTCGGTCACGACCATGACGGCCCCGTAGGCTCGGCCGCCTCGGCTCGCGGCGAAGTCGGCCAGCACCCCCTCGAAGGTGTGACCGCCGTAATAGTCGGGGTCGAAGTCGGCGAGCGACACCTGCTGGGGTCGATCGGCGCTCCACGGCGAGGGCGAAACGTAGAGGTCGAAGTCGAGCCCGCGAGTCACGAGCTCGTCGAGCGTCGAGCGAACCTCGTCGGCGTGGTCGCGCATGCTCAGCGACGTGTCGACCACCACGGCCAATCGTCCTTCGGGGTGTCCAGTGGGTCTCGCTGGCTGTGCCCGCACCCGATAGCCATCGATCACCACCTCGTGAGACCGAGGCGACACCGCGGCCGCGAGGCGCGGCGGCAGCCACCCCTGGTGCTCCGAGGCCCTGCCGTCGATGGTCCTGCGGGTGTCATCGTCGTCCCAGTACACGTTGCGGGCCGTAGCGAGTCGGGGCAACGACCAGCCGGCCCCATCCGCCAGCGCACTCCACTCCATCCACAGGTGCATCACCGGCTCGACATCGGCTCGTCCCGCGGCAGGAATCGGGAAGATGCGCAGCCGATACTGGCGTGGACCGATCTGTTCGATGAGCGCCGGGTCGACGCGCTGCCGGCGTTGCTCGCGATAGACCGCCTGCGCGGCGCCACGCGGTGCCACCGTGAAGGCGAATCGTCGCTCGGGTTCGGCACCACCACTGAGCCACAAGCCCGTGATCGCCGCGCGCTCGGGAAGATTGAAGTAGTAGAACACCTCTTGCGGCACGATGGTCTGGTTCTCGTAGGCCTCGTGAAGCTCGAAGTGGGCGAGGTCTCCGGTCGTCGTCGTGCGCAGATCCTGTTCGATCAGCAGCACGTTGCGGCTACCCTCGTCGAGCAGACCAGCCTCGGCCTGGCTGCGATCGTAGGTGGCCGTGATCGCGGCCACGACTGCCTCGCGCTCGCCGTCTTGCAGCGGGCGATCGAAGAAGCGTTCGTAGGCCACGGACGCCCGCTGCCGATCCTGCATCAGGCCCTCGCCATCGTAGAGCAGCGGTGCTGCGAGGACGTTGAACAGCTGCTGGGCCACGCTGACGTCCTGGTCGGTGCCGAAGGCCTCGCGATAGAGCCGTGCGAGCTGCACGTTGTTGCCGTGGGCGCCCCAGTAGCGATGCGGGGCCAGGTACGCGTTGAGTAGCCCGCGACGGATCTGCTCGGTGGCGGCCGCGTTGTCGAGCTGCTCGCTGCGGTCGCTCGGGCGCTGTTCGAGCCTCGCGAACGCTGCTTGCTGGGGTTGCTCGGCCAGCGCGAACAAGGCCACCAGCCAGGTCGCGATGACGGCGGCCGTGACCCCCAAGCCCGACGCCATCGACCGCTGCTCACGCCACGCGCGAAGCCCCCTCCACCAGGCTCTGGGGTAGAGCACCGCCACTGCAAAGGGCAGCGCGAGCACCACCACCAGGCAGCAGCCAGCAAGCGCTGCAAAGGTGAGCATCACCGGAACCCGGACCAACATGTCCGCGGTGATCGAACCCCGAAACACCGATAGCACGAACTCGGGGATCGCGGTCACGAACAGCACGAGCCCTGGGATGCAGTACAGGCCCATGGCGGCGCCGATCCACAGGCCGAGGATCAACAACGAGCTGTACCCGACCATGGCGGTCAGCGCCGCGCCGGGGGTTTTCGAGGGTCGTCGACCAAACAGATCGGCGGCGTAGAACGCAGCGCCAACGCCGAGGGTCACCAACAGCATTGCCACCGCTGCGGTGAGCTCGCGGATCAGAAACAGGCGCACGAACAGCAGTGCGAGCCCCACTCCGGCGACGCCGTAGAAGAGCCCAAACACGCGACGGTGGTCGCTGCCGAGCCGCCAGCCTGCCAGCGCTGTGAAGCATGGCAGCACCATGATCCCCAGCGCACACGCGGTGATGTCCCACGGGATGTCGCCACTGAACGTCGCCACGAGCAGCGCGGGCAGCAACACCGGACCCAGGCCGAAGACCACCGCGAGGATCCACACCGCGTGCCACGACCAGAACGCCAACAAGACGATCGTTCGCAGGCTGAACAACCGGCGCAGCACCGCCCAGTTGGTCGGGAGCGAGCCGGGGGCGGTGGTGGGTGCAGTGGTTGGCGTCGAGGCGTCATTCATCGCATTGGCTCCGGGGTCGTGACGAGGGTCTGGGCTTGCGCCCGGATCGCATGCAGCAGGGCGAGCACATCAGGATCGGCAAGGGTCACGGCGCCATCGAGCACCAGCGAGACCATGACCCAGGACTCGGCGTGGCCGTCGAGCGCCGACCACACGCGAGCATCGTGGTCGTCGGTGATCTGCGTGGCCGACTGGAACCAGTACACGGCCCACGTGTCGGCCTTGGGCCCGGCGAGGCCCAGCCGACGCACGGGGAAGTCCGCCTCGATCAGGATCGTCCGGTTTTCGTCGATGCGGTGGCCATTCGCGGCGAGGCAGATGTCGGGGCGGTGTTGCGCGCGCCACGAGTCGCTCTGGATCAGCAACAGCTGGCCCGCGGCACGGCCTCGCACGACGTTCCACTTGCCAATCGCGGTGGCCCCACGGCTCCCGAACAGCTGCAGCTCGCGGTCGTTCATGGCGACCGGCTGCGCCCAGTCGCCGGGCAGCACCACGCTCGCGGGTTTGGCGGCGTGGAGCTCCCCGAAAGGGATCGCCGCAACCGCCAGCAACGCGGCGACCAACCAACCGATGGGCGCGGGGGCAGCGTCCGCGGGCGCGGCGTCCGTAGCGATCGGCGGCGACTTGGGGAGCCGATGAATCAGTACCCACCCCAGCGAGCAGGCCGTGGCGAACGCGATGAGCCCCAGCGGCACGTGCAGGACGCTCGTCGGCACCGGCGAGGCGAACGCGTGCAGCAACACCAGCGCGATCACCCGGGCGAAGTTGGTCGCGACGAGCAACGCGACGAAGACCACACCGCTCGCGCACCACGACGCACTGATGCGGGTGCGCTCGAGCCAGGTCGTTGCAGCCCAGAACACCGCGCCGCTCCACAGGCTGCGGACGCCGCTGCACGGCAGATCGATCTGCACGCCAGCCGCGCCACCGTCGAGCAGGATGATGGTCTCGGTCGCGAGGTCGCCCGGCGCAAGCGGTGCGAGCAGGCTGTGGGTGAGCCCCGCCGTCCACATCCGCAGCGGAAATCCGACGTAGAGATCGAGCGCCGCGCCCACCGGCAGGGCACACAGGCCCGCGAGCACCAGCGGTAGCGCCTGCACCCAGCGCCGCGGCGACACGTAGAGTCCGAGCAGACCCCATGCACCGACCACCAGGAGGATGCCGCTGGCGAGATCGATCTGGGCGGTGGCTGCGTTGACCAGGTGGGCGGCGGCCGCTGCGATCGCGATCGCCAGGGGCGTCGCGCGCAACACCGGACGGACCTCGACCAGCAGCAGGTGCTTGATCAGCAACACCAGCAGGCCACCGACCAGCAGCGCGTCGGCGATCATCGAGTTCCGCGGCGCCGAGCCGACCATCGTGGTCAACGGTTCACGCAGCACCAGCAGCCACGCCACCGCCAGCAGGGCAGCCAGGCCATTGGATCGGACACGCGGGGGAAGGACACTCATCCGGGGCCGTTTCCAAGCTAGCGGGTGGTTGTGCAGATTTCGTGCAAGCCCTGAGCAAGCCACGAGGAGTTTGCAGGCGCTGACCCAAAGCGATCCTGTGGGCGGTGCTGTGCTATGGTGGACAGCGATGGTCTTGCTGCCGCGATCGCTGTTCGCGTGGCTCGGACTCGCCTCGCTTGTCGGCTGCAACGAGGCGGGCGAGCCCTCCACGGAAGCGGGCACCTCGGGCGCCGATCCGGTGTCCTACGCCGCCTGTGACGATGTCGTCGAAGGCTGTGCGCCAGCCGACTGCCTGCGGCGGGATGACGCCGCGGGCTCATGGTCGATCTGTTCGCCGGTCTGCACCGAGGACGCCGACTGCCCAGTTGGCGCTGGCGGCAACATCCCGGTGGTCTGCGATCCGCAGCAACGCTGCGTACTGGAGTGCGTCCCCGAGATCCTGTCGTGCCCCTCGGGAACCACATGTGTCGACGGGGACGTCGCACAGTGCATGTGGCCGGCGCCGTGACACGGCGCTCTCGCATGGAATACGCTGGCGGCACCCGAGCTGGACACCCATGCGACTCCCCACCTCCAAGCTCGCTATCCTGACGGTCGCCGTCGTGCCGATGCTGCCGACACTCGTCCATGCCGCGGATCCGCCCGCGCCCGACGAGTTCGTCCAACGCTGCGGCACCGGATCCGCCGCGCACGGGGACTCGTTGCAGGCAACGCCCGAGGAGATCTTCGCCGTCGAGGACATCCCCGGCAACGCCTACCCGCGCAAGCACACCCTGTACATGAACTTCATCGGCGACGACCTGCTGTCGGGCGCCGACAACTCGGCCGAGAGTCGCTCGACGCTCGCGAAGCAGGGCCCCTACCCCGCCTTCTCGGGCGGTGAAGCCACGGCGATCGCCGCCGTGCAGGGGGTGCAGAACGACGTCGCGGCGTTCGGCATCCGCGTGGTCTACGAGGCGCGCCCCCCCAAGATCTTGCCGTACACGATGGCGATGATCGGCGGCAGCTGGACCGACACCAACCTCGAGATGCCGGCCGGCGGCGTGGCACCGATCGCCGATTGTGGAGCGCTCGGCCAGCGCCACGTGGTCTACGTGTTCGCCGACGGGGGTTGGGGCGCCACCAGCATTGCCAACGTCACCAGCCAGGAGGCCGGTCACGCGTGGGGCCTCGATCACAACCTCAACTGCGGCTCGGTGATGTCGTACTGCGGCGGAGGCGACGGAGTGTTCTCGAGCACCTGCGATGGCCTGTGCGAGGAGCAGTGCCAGGGCTCCGCGGGCTGCCGATTGACCCACGAGATGTTCTGCGGTGAGGGCAGCGATCAGCAAGACGAGGCCGCCGAGCTCGCATGGCTCTTTGGCGGCAACGAGCCCGATCTCGAGGCACCGCTCGCGGACATCGTCGAGCCCGCCGACGGCACGACCGTCGAGGCCGGCGCGAGCGTCGACGTTCGCGCGCTGGTCGAAGACAACTACGGGGGATTCGGCTGGCGGTTCATCATCGAGCGCGACGGCGAGATCGTCTACGACGAGGTCGCGTACGACAAGGACACCGATGAGCAGTACCGTGCGGCATTGAACCTCGTCGGCATCGAGGCCGGCGAGTACGTGATCTCGCTCGAGGTGATGGACCACGGCGACCACGTGAGCACCGACAGCGTCACCCTGCACGTCATGGCCGGTGCTGACACTGGCGGCACGGCTGCCGATGGCGAAGGCGAAGGCACGGCGTCTGACGATGGCGTGACCAGTGGTGTCGGCGATTCGACGGGTGAGGGCACAGGGTCCGACGGTGGTGACGCCGATACCGGCACCGGCGCCGACCAAATCGATCAGAACAAGGACGACTGCGCGTGTACGAGCGACCGTGCCCCGTCGCGTGGGTTCGCGTGGATGATCGTACTCGCGCTCGCGCGGCGCCGCTCACGGGCCTGCTAGAGCCTCGCGGCTCACACCGGGGCCAAGCTGATCTGCGTCCGCATCAGCACCACGTTGTACGGATCCCACGTCGAGACCACGAACGGCAGGTCGAGCTCGAGCGACCCGCCAGGCCCCGGCGACACTGACGCCAGCGGCAGCAAATAGGCACCGTAGAGCCCGGCGACGAAGCAGTGGAGGATCTGCGCGCCTTCGCAGGTGGTGCCGCAGCAATGCGCGGCCGTGAACTCCGGGTCAGCCATGTCGACCACCGTGACCGCGTCGCTCCACGGACCTTGCGGCCCCGGTGCCGTCCGCAGCACGATGCGATTGTCCGTGATGTTGCCGCCGGCATCGTGAAGCTCGCGCTGGTACATCGCGACGAGCAGCCCCGGATCGTCCAGCCACACCACGCTCAGTTCACCGACACCGTCGGTCTCGAAGCTCGGCGCGATCGCGGCCTTGGCCGCGGCGTCGAGACTCGCGGCGTCGACCCAAGCGCTCGCGGGTGGTTGCGTGGGGTCGAACAGCGCGGTGCCTTCGCCGGACTCGAGCGCGTCACGGTCGAGGCGAGCGACATACACCCCGCTGCGGCGATAGTCACCGGTGCCGAACAGCCACACCTCGTCGTCGTGCGCCACCGGGGCGACCTGAATGAAGTGCCCGCCCAGCGCACCGTCGACCAGATCATCGATGGGCCGAATGATCTGGTACGCGGGGGCCGGCGCGGCGACCGGGTCGCTCCAGCGCGCGAGGTAGTTGCGCGTGGCCCGGTAGCGCGGCTGGGTTTCCACGAGGCCAGCATAGAAGAGCCACGCCGCATCATCCTGTCCAAGCGCCCCGGTCGGAACCTCGAACGTGCCGGGCAAGAAGTCGAACGGCCCGGCGGGTTGAGCGATGTACTCGGTGATCGACTGACCCGCGGGTGGAGTCATCGCCGCGCCGGCGAAGTCACGTTCGATCGACGGGTCGACGCCGGCCGCAACGCTCGGCACATCGCCGGTCACATAGAAGTCGAGCGCGTTGCACATCACGGCCGGATCGGCGATCGCGGCCGCGGCATCGATGGTGGCCACGGCGTCGGGATCCTCGCCGAAGTCCCAGATCACCCTGTAGCCCACGGTGTCGCCGAAGAACAGCAGCAAGCGCGACGCCACCAGCGCAGGAATGCCCAGGTCGGTGCCGCGCAGGTTGAAGCGTGTGTGTGTGTGGTTGTCGGTCGGATCGTCGAGTCCGGTGTCCGAGATCAGCTTGCACACGAACTCGCGGGCGAGGAACGACGGCGTCCACGCGGTCGGCACCGGCTCGCCGGTGGAGCTGTCGGTGTCGCCGTCGTTGGTGGTGGCCTCGCCGGGGGCGGTGGCCTCGCCGGCGGTGGTGGTCGGAGGCGACGTCGTGCTCGGCTCGGGCTGCCCGGTGGTTGCGACGGTGTCCGACGATGCGACGGACGACGCAGCTGTGGTGTCGACCGCATCGGTGTCGGCCTCGGCGCTGCGGCACGCCAAGCCGAGCACCCCGCAGACCGCTGCACGCCGTAGGCTCGATGTGACCATCAAAAACGACCAGAGACCGTGAGTGCGACGTTCTTGGCGTCGGCGTCGATCCGCGCGCGCAGCCGGTGTCGGCGATGACCGCCGATGCCGATGAGCGTGGCGCCACCGACCAGGGTGACGGCCGCGCCGATACCGAGGCCTCGGGCCATGCGCGGGCGCGGTGCATTGGCACAGGTGTCGAGGTCGAACTTGCACGGCGGCTTGGCGGCTTCGGTCGCGGCGCCGATCAGCATCAGGAGCCCGGCGGTGGTGGCCACGGCGCCGATCGAGATCAAGGCTTGGGCGCGACGCAGCTCGCGATCGATCCGATCGAGATCGTCGGTCGACGCGGCGTACAGCTGCGCGAGCTCGGCCTCGGTGGGCAGCGACGACGTGACGGCGGGGCTCTCGCTCGCGGGCTGCGCCGTCTCGACGGGGGCCGCCTCGGGTGCGGCGGCGGACGTCCCGAGCGCCGCATCGACCCCAGTGTCCACCCCAGTGTCCACCGATGGCGCCTCGGTGGTGACAGCCTCGGGTGGACTCGGCTCGGCCTCGGTCGTCACGACACCGTTGTCACGGTCTGCTGCGGGACGCTGCACGGGCACGTCAGGCGCAACGGTCACGACGGTCAACGCGATGGCCACAAGAGTCGAGAAACCCATCGTCAAACCCACCCTTTGCGCCGAACGCAGAAACCGGCAAGGAAAAGCACGCTACCACGGGGCGCAGCTCGTGCGTGTGGGCTGGGATGGGTTGCTCTTGTTCGGCTGTCCACGCAGCCCACGTCCAGTGGTGGAGCGAAACGGCCCAAACCTCCCGAACCCACGATCTCGCCCTCTTGCGACCACTCGACCCCGGGTGCGTTGGCGCGGCAAATGGTTGCCTTAGGCCACGAGTCCACGCACACTCCGCGGGCTCTCCGGTTCAAGTCTTTGCAACCCCGGAGGCGAAGAGAAAAGACCATGCGCATTTCCACACTTCTTGTTTTGGCTTCGATGACGTCCGCTCTGGCCTGTGGCGGCGACGACAGCGACGACAGCACCACCGCGGCAGAGACCTCCGCGACCGATCCCAGCACCGGGACCGACCCGACGGTTGATCCGACCGTCGATCCGACCGTCGATCCGACGGTTGATCCCACGGTCGATCCGACGGTTGATCCCGACACCGGCAGCAGCACCGCTGACCCGACCGTGGATCCCGACACCGGCAGCAGCACCGAGCCGGGCACGGACAGCGGCACCGACACCGGAACCGAGGCAGAGTGTGAACTCTACTGCACGACGTTCATCGCGACGTGCCAGGACGGCGCCGACGGCATCGACGGCGCCGACGGGTATGCCGATCAGGCCGCGTGCACTGACGCATGCGCTGGCTTCGTCCTCGACGATGGCACCCCGATGTCCGGCGATGATCTCGAGTGTCGCGGCTACCACTTGATGAACGCGATCGCGATGCCCGACCAGGGGCACTGCGGTCACGCCGACATCGACGGTAGCGGCGTCTGCGTCTGATCCTCACAGGCCCACAACTACCAAGGGCGCCCGCGATTTCGCGGGCGCCCTT
>CANLQR010000292.1 GCA_947492135.1 Deltaproteobacteria bacterium
GAGAGGGCCGTCTCGCCTTGCCGCACGAGTGCCGGGTCCGCGCCACCCGTGCTCGCGGCGCGCGACTCGAATCGCGCGAGCGCCGACTCGAGGGCCGCGCGGTCGTGATCGCGTCGCGCGTCGGCCGACAGCTCGTCCCATCGCTGCGACACGTTCGATTCGCCGTGCTCGCTCGCGGCCGCTCGGGCGCGCCGGCCCGAAGCGTCCACGCTCGCCGTCGCGTCGGAGCCGACGCTCGGCGCGGGCTGCCGGGGCGCACGACGCGACGTGGATGCATCGGCGATCATCGGGGCGTTGATGTCAGGCGCGTCGCCTTCGCCACGCGCCCCGATCGACGCGTCGTCCGCGGTCACCGGATCACCGGACGGCGTAGGGGCGTGCGCGGGTCCGCCGGGAAGCCACGTCACCGCGAGCGCGGCGACCACCAGGACGCCGCCCATCGCGACGAGTCGTCCGCGAGTGCCAGGTCGACGCGGCGCCGTCCCAACGGGGGGGGGTAGAATTTCTCATCGAAGCGATCGTGCGCCTCGGAGGCTACGCGCGTCAAGCCTCGGCTTCGATCGCGCGTGCTCGGTCACGATGGAACATCACTACGGTGCCGACTGCGACGCGAACGCTCGGCTCTCGAAGGTGGTGCGGTGGTCGTGGTGCATGTCGGGCGTGCACACGAGCAGCGGTGTGAGTGGTGCGTTCATGGCTCCGCACGATTCTCAGCTTCTGTGCTCGCAGTCGCCGAACTGTGGTTTGGTTCAGGGCTAGCGCACCGCCGTGGGGATGGTGGATCCCAACTCGTTCGCCTTTGCGCCCGACCACCTGCTAGTCTTCACCGTGGTGATGGTTTGGGTTTCGCTGGTGATGGCGGCTGCGGTTGCGGGCCCGCCCAAGCTCCCGCCGATGCCCGGCCAGAGCGCAGCGCCCGAACCCACGCCGCTGTCGGCCAAGCTCCCGACCCAGCCCAAACCCGCCGCACCCGCGCCTGCGGCACCGACCGCCACTGCGGCGACACCCGTCGCCGCGCCGCCTTCGGCCTCGACCGCGGCGCCGGCCACCAGCCCGGGCTCGCCGCCCGCGAGCGCGACGGTGCCGGCACCCAGTTTCTCCGGACGCGACGCCGAGCCGCCGCAACCAACCGTACCGGCACCCAGGGCGCCGCGAGAGGGTGAAGGCGCCTCGCCCAGGATGGGCCCCGCGCCGTTGCCCGGCGGAGATCCCGAGGTCGAGCCCGCCAAGAAATTGCCCCCGCCGCTGCGTCCACCCTACCGCGGCATCGGGCTGTTCGTCGGCGCGAGCGTATCGTTTGGCTTCGCGCTCGCCGAGCAGATCGTCGCCCACGTGATCGTCAAGCGTCGCTGCATCGAGCCGGTCGCCGAACAGGCAGCGATGACCGATCCTTTCGACAGCGACACCGACGCCGAGGAGGTCGGCAACGCGGTCATCACCTGCGTGCCCGGTGTCTTGCCGGTCGTTGCGCTGCGGGTGAACTCCGATATCGCGTTGCTCGCGATGATCGGCATGGCCACCGCCGGCGCGATCTATCGCGCCGAACGGGTCGCGTACGACGATGCCTTTGCCTCGCGCAAGCAGGCGCGCATCTCGAGGCTACGTGGCGCCGGCATTGGACTCGTTGCCGTGGGTGCGCTGACCTGGCTCACCATGTCACCCGCCGCTTGGGGTCTGCTGGCAAAATGCGACGATGCCAAGTGCGCCTCGCGGGCCCGCGTCATGGGATTCTTGACGCGCGACGCCGGAGCCGTGCTCGTCGCCTCCGGTGCAGCCATGCTCGGGTTCAGCGAGACGTATCGGCGCAAGCACGAGCATTTTTCGCGCGAGCGTGCGTTGCTGTGGGCGCCCACGTTCGGCCGCGGCTTGGTCGGCATCTCGGTGCAGCAGCGGTTCTAGCGAGGCACCCCCGATGTCCCCATCGTCTGACGAAGATCTGCTGGCAGCGACCGCCGCTCCGGCTTTCGACGACGCGGCGCGGGAGCCCGCAGGCCCAGGCCCCAGCGATCGAGGAGCGACCGACGATCTCTCGCACATCGGACGCTTCGTGGTCACTCGACGCCTCGGGTCGGGGGCCATGGGGATCGTGCTCGAGGGGCGAGACGACGTGCTCGAACGACGCGTCGCAATCAAGCTGATCGCGCCCGAGCGCGCAAAGAGTGGTCAGGCGCGCGAGCGGATGCTGCGCGAGGCCCAGGCGCTCGCGAAGCTCTCGCACCCCAACGTCGTTCCGGTCTACGAGGCCGGTACCCACGACGGCCAGATCTTCGTGGCGATGGAGTACGTCGAGGGGCGCACGCTTCGCGAGGTCGCCGACACGCGTCGGCCCGGCTGGCGGTCGCTCGTGACCGCCTACATCCAAGCAGCACGAGGGCTGTGCGCGGCGCACGACGCCGGACTCGTGCATCGCGACTTCAAACCCGACACCGCGATGCTCGGCGACGATGGTCGGGTCCGAGTGCTCGACTTCGGCCTCGTCGCCGACGGCAGGGCGGCCATGAGTGCGTCGCGGCAGGTGATCGATGAGTCCGGCGGCAGCGCTGGCCTGACGCGCACAGGTGCAATGATGGGCACGCCTGCGTACATGGCCCCCGAGCAGTACCTCGGCGAGCCCGTCGACGCCCGTGCAGATCAATTCGCGTTCTGCGTCGCGCTGCACGAGGCTGTGTACGGCGCCCGCCCGCACAGCTCGAAGACCGCGACCGAGCTTGCCGTCGCCGTGATCGAGGGAAAGATCGAGGTCCCTGCCCGGCGCGAGCCCCGATGGCTCTACCGCGTGCTTCGCCGCGGTCTCGCCACCGATCCGGCGGCGCGCTATCCCGACCTCCACGCCGTCATCGCCGATCTCGAGCGCGGCCTCGCTCGGCGCCGACGTGCGCTGGTCGCCGGCGTGGCCGCGTTGTCCGCGATCGGTCTGGTTGTCGCCGCGAGGATCGTCTTCGCTCCGTCGACGGTAGCACCCACGGCAGCCCCGAGCGCGACCTCGCAAGAGTCGGTGGCAGCGCCGCGGGCCTATGCAACGGCACGACAGGTGACCCGCGTGTCGGACGACGTGCAGATTTCGTTCGATGTCTCGATCTCCGAGGACGGCGAAGCCGTCGCTTACTGGCGGATCCACCGGAGTCAGCTCCAGCTGACGATCGCGAACGCGCGGACCGGACTCGAAACCAGCGCGAGCCCGCTGGTTGGCGACCCCTTGGTCGGCCCGCTGCAGTTCCTGCCCTCGGGCGACCTGTTGATGTTCGGCACCGTCGAGCCCACGAAGCTCGCGCTCGTGCGCCGGGCGTCCGCCGGCCTGAGCGTCAGCCCATCGCGCGAGATTCCTGCCGCCGTCGTCACGGGGCTGCGCCAATCAGCGGCCATCTCGCCCACCGGCGAGGCGATCGCTGCGTTCGACCCGGCGAGCCACACGCTGATGGTGTACTTCGCCGACGGCAAGACCCGTCAAGTGGCGCCCTACGCCGGTGAAGGGCTCGAGTTGTCGTGGTCTCCAAACGGCTCGCTGCTGGCCTGGGTCGAGATCCAGCGTGGCGCCGAGAGTGCGGATCCGCGGATCGTCGTGGCCTCCGTCGCCGAAGCAAGGCGACGCGACGTTCTCGTCGGTACAGATCTGTTGAACCCCCCACACGCCGGGCTCACCTTCGTCGGGGATGACCACCTCGCCTGGTCGCGATGGAGCGCGCAGTCCGGCCTCGCGGTCGGGGAGATCCTCGAGCAGCGTCTCGACCCCTCGACGTTGGCGCTCATCGGCTCGCCGCGATCGTTGACACCGCTCGAGCCCGGCGTCCCGGCAATGCTGTCGGCCACCGGCGATGGGCGACACATCGCCTTCGTTCGCAAGCGGGTCCAGGTCGAGTGCAGGGTCGCCCCAATTCTCGATGCGGGCGGTCTGGGTCCGCCGCAGACCACGACGTCGGACATCTCGGACGAACACCTCATCGGCTGGAGCCCAGACGCCGAGATCCTCTTTGCGTCTGAGCGCAGCGGGAGCCTGATCACCTACGCCCGTCGGCTCCCCGACGCGTCGGTTCGCGTCCTCGGTCCCGTCGCCGCGAGCGTCCAGCGCCTGCGTGGCGACGGGCGCGATGTCATCCTGCTCGAACGGCCCGACGACCCCGCAGCCGCCTCGACGGTGGTGCGCGTGTCGCCGACTGGCGACCGCCACGAGGTCGCCGCCATCGATGCCCCCCGCATCGCCAAGACGATCTCCTGCGCACTCGATCGCTGCACCTTCGCGTCGTGGGAGGGCGACGAGGTCGTCATCCGCGATCTCGCGTGGCCAAACCCGCGCCCCCAGGTCTTGGCACGAGTTCGGTTGTCGTCAGCCGCAATGCCACAGCTGATCGCGTGGAGCATGGCCCCCGACGCCACCCGCGGCGCGTTGGTCGACGAAGGCAGCGAGGTGCACATCGTCAGCCTCACAGACTCCAACACGCGCGCGCTCGACTTGCCCGCGACCCCCGGGAGCGAGCCGCCGATGGCTCAGTACGCGACCTGGCGGCCGGACGGCAAGGGGCTCTACGTCACCGGGATGTTCATGGGGGGCGAGCTGTACGGGATCACGCACATCGGCCTCGACGGCGTCGCCAAGGTCGTCCACACCGAGGCCAACCGCTGGCTCTCGCGGCCGTTCGTCTCGCCCGACGGCGCCCACCTCGCGTTCGCGAGCCGAACGCTTTCTGGTCAGCTGTGGATCCTCGAACGCGACGACTAGGAGCCTGACCCTGCAAGGGTCTGGCTCCTGTGTGCCCGCGCCCGTGCCCATGCCCGTGCGGCAAGCCTCGAAGAGTCCTCACCGCGGCTGGCCGCGCAAGCGCCACCAGTGGAACGCGGCCATGACCAGCGCATGATCGATCTTCCCCTCGAGCAACAAGCGGTCGATATCGGCCAGCGGCACCAGCTCGATCGTGGTCTCCTCGTGGCTATCGTTCGCGATCTCGGCGATGCGCTCGCAGCCGGTCGCGACAAACGAGTGGATCCGATTGCTGAACAGCGCGGGGTTCGGGAACACCGATCCCAGCGCGATCACCTTGCCCGCCTGGTAGCCGGTCTCCTCGAGCAGCTCGCGGGCCGCGGCCATCCCGACGTCCTCGCCTTCGTCGACCATGCCGCCGGGAATCTCCAGCGTCTCGCACCCCGCGCCCTGGCGAAACTGCCGGATCATCACGACCTCACCGCCCGTGGTGATCGGAATGATGTTTGCCCAGTCGACCGACTCGATCCGAAAAAACGTGTGGGCTTGGCCGGTATCGGCCCGCTGCCGATGCAGCTCGGTGACCTCGAACACCCGGTAGTTCGCCAGTGGTCGCTCCGACAGGGTTCGCCAATTCGCGGGTCCGCTCATCGTCCAAGATGATAGTCTCTTGCCGTTCATGCGTGCCCGAATCGCTACAGCCTGGCTGCTCACCGCCCTTGCCGCGTGCAACAAGCCGGTCAGCTCACCTCCCGTCGCCGAGCCGAGCCCGGCGCCCGCGACCGTCGTCGTCGAGCCCGCGGAGAAAAAGCCCGTCGAGCCCGCCGAGCCTCCGACACCGAAGGTAGTGACGATGGCTCCGCTGCCGGAGGAAAAACACCTGGGAACCCTGCGTCAGCTCAGCTTCGGCGGCGAAAATGCCGAGGCGTACCTGAGCTCCGACGAGACCAAGCTGGTGTTTCAGTCGACGCGCGACGGCGGTGCTTGTGATCAGATCTATACGATGGGCTTCGACGGCTCGAACGTCAGCCGCGTGAGCTCGGGCAAGGGCCGCACGACCTGCGCGTACTACCTGCCCGGTGACACGCGGATTCTCTACGCCTCGACCCACGCCGCGGCCGACGATTGCCTGCCCCCACCCGACCGCAGCCTGGGCTACGTGTGGAAGCTCTATCCCGAGTTCGACATCTACACCGCGGCGCCCGATGGCAGCGACGTCCGTCCGTTGGTGACAGGCCCGGGGTATGACGCGGAGGCGACGGTGTCACCCGCGGGGGACCGCATCGTGTTCACCTCGACGCGCACCGGCGATCCCGAGCTGTACTCGATGAAGATCGATGGCTCCGACGTCCGTCGGCTGACCAAGACCGCCGGCTACGACGGCGGCGCGTTCTTCTCACCCGATGGCAAGCGCATCGTCTATCGAGCGAATCATCCCAAGGGCAAAGACGAGCTCGCCAAGTACCAGGCCATCATCGAGCAAGGGCTGGTCCGCCCCACCCGCCTCGAGCTGTTCGTGAGCAACGCCGACGGCACCAAGCCCCGCCAGGTCACGAACAACGGCAAGGCCAACTTCGGGCCCTTCTTTCACCCGGACGGCAAGCGCATCATTTTTGCGTCCAACGCCCACGACGAAAAAGGCCGCGACTTCGACCTGTATCTGGTCGGCGTCGATGGCAAGGGCCTCGAGCGCATCACGCACAACGATTCGTTCGACGGCTTCCCGATGTTCACCAAGGACGGCAAGCACCTGGTATTCGCGAGCAACCGCAACGCGGCACACGAGGGCGACACCAACGTGTTTGTCGCCGAGTGGAAGGACTAACAGAGGCTAAACGTGGCACTTTCTCTCAAACCCGGTGATGTGTACGGTGACTTCGAGATCCTCGAGGTCCTCGGCAGCGGCGGGTTCGGGCAGGTCTACAAGGTCAAGGATCCACGCTTCGCCGAGCCCGTCGCGCTCAAGCTCTCGCTCGAGCCGGTGCGCTCGCTCGACACCGCGCAGCGGACCCTGCGCGAGGTCGCGGTGCTGCGCACGCTGACCAACCCCCACGTCGTTCGCATCCACGACTGTGGCCTGCGCAGCGACGGCCACGTCTACGTGTTGATGGAGCTGCTTCATGGCAAGCCGCTCGACGAGTTTCACGACTTCGACGTGCCGATGGACCCGGTCTGGGCCACGCACATCATCTATCAGGCGTGCTTGGGTCTGTGCGAAGCCCACGACCTGGGCATCATCCACCGCGATCTCAAGCCGCCCAACGTGTTCGTCGATGCCGACGCACATACCCGGATCCTCGACTTCGGTCTGGCGCGATCGTTCGACTCGCGGAGTGTCGTGGGCTCCAACGCGACGGTCGGCCACATGCTGGTCGGAACCCCGCACTATGCCCAGCCCGAGCAGCTCGACACCTATGCACTGGTGCCGGCAGCCGACGTCTACAGCCTCGGGATGCTGCTGTACGAGATGCTCTCGGCGCGGGTGCCGTTCGTTCCAGATGATCTGGTCAGCGTGGTTCGCGAGCGCTGGCGCGACAATCCGGTGATGTGGCTGCGCGCCCACGCCACCGCGCCGGTGGTGCCGTTGCGGCAATATCTGCCGGCCTCGACCGTGTCCGACGGGCTCGCAGCCGCGGTCGAGCAGGCGCTCGCGAAATCCCCGGGGGACCGTTTCGCCGATGCGCGGACGTTCGCGCATGCCCTACGGGCGGCGTGGCCGAGCTGACGGACGTTCAGCAGCTGCCCGCGAGCGGATGATCGGCTGGGACTCGCCACGAGCAGGAGTTGAGGCATTCGTCGCCCTCGTCGGCGTTGGCATCGTCGCAGGTCTCCTCGGGCGCATCGACGACCCCGTTGCCGCACAGCGGGTCGGGAGCGCAGCACAACGCCTGCACGGACAGCTCGTTGCACCCGAACCCGGTGGGACAGGCGTCACGCGAACTGCCGTAGCCACAGTTGTGCAGCACCATGTCCTGATCGAGATTCGTGATGTTGTCGTAGGGCCCGAACGTGAGGTGTCCAGCCCCTCCGCCGCCGGCGCGGCAGTGGATTTCGCCCACGACCACCGGCGGCATGCCACCACCGACGGCGTAGTCGAAGCCCTCGTTGCGATTGTTGTGCTGTTCGCGAGTACACAGGCCCCAGCCGGTCGGACACAACTGCTCGGCATCCTGCTCGCAAGTCACGTTGTTGGGATCGTCGCAGACCGCCTGGTTGCTCGCGGGATTCTGCGCCAGCAGGGTCGCACCGCCGTTGCAGACGGGGTCCACGGGTTCGCTGCACTGCGACGTGTCAAACCCGGTGCAGTCGCCCAGACACGTCAGCTCGCCGGGGCCAAAGCCCTGCGTCGCGCAGGTCTCGCCCGCGAGATCGTCGCCGTCGCAGAGCTCCGAGCCCTCCCGGGTGTCGTCGCCACACTGCGCGGGCGTGCAACTCGAGGTATCGAAGGCAGCGCAGTCGGCTGCGCAGGCCAACACACCGGCGCCGAACCCCTGCGAGTCGCAGTCCTGACCGAGCAGGTCGGCCCCGTCACAGACTTCGTCCCCCTGCACGAGGTCATTGCCGCACGCAAACTCGAAGCACCCGCTCAGATCGAACATACAGTCGACGCAGGCCAACACGCCCTCGTCGAAGCCTTGGGTCAGACAGTCTTGACCTGCGAGGTCGTCGAGTTCGCACTGCTCCAAGCCGTGGATCTCATCGTCGCCGCAGACCGTCGTGCACTGCGAGTAGTCGAACGTGCAATCGTCGTTGCAGGTGAGCCGACCAGCGTCGAAGTTCTCGGACATGCAGTCCTCACCGTCGAGGAAGTCCCCGTCGCAGTCTTCGCCGTCGTCGAGTGCCCCGTTGCCGCATCCCGGACCACTACCCGTCGAGCTCGAGGTGTCGCTCGAGGACGACGAAGATGAGTCGGGGTCAATCGACGTCGACTCGCTCGGATCGACGGTCGTCGACGTGCTCGGATCGATCGACGTCGAGCTGTCGGGGTCGATGGTTGCCGACGTGTCGCTCGACGTCGACGGGTCCGAGCCGGACTCCCCCTGCGAGGTCGTGGAAGTCGCGGTGCCACCGCCACACGCCGCGGCGATCAGTGGCACGAGGAACATCCAGCGGGTGTCGGCGACCAGGGCGTCGAGCATAGACCGCGAGTGTCGACACGTTGCCCGCGTCGCCGCAACTCGATTTTTTCGCGAGCGGGCGCCGGCCGACGCATAGTCGCGCCTTCACCGTCGAGGTCGTTCCCGCGGATGCCTGGCCGTGAGAGGTTCCCGCGCGCACACAGCCGGGCTCCGAGCCGCCCCGCACGCGCGATCGACGATCGACACTGGCTCGCCGGGACGCAGCGATCGACGATGCCACAGCGGAGGGCTTCATCGTGCGCCAACTCGTTTCGACACTTGTCCTGGTCCTGGCTCTGGGTGCTTGCGGCGACAGCGGCAGCGAGAACCCCAGCGGCGGCACCGCGCCCGACGCCACCGTCGATCCCGACGGCACCTGTGGTCTCGCGGGTTGCGAGGGCTCGGTCTCGGAGACCGGCAGCACGGCGGCAAGCGGCACGTCGACTGGGGACACCGGCGGTGTGGCCACCGATCTGCCGTGCGATGTTGCCGACGTCGTCGAGCGCAACTGCGAGCTGTGCCACTCGGCCCCCAGCGGCAGCTACGGCGCCCCGATGTCGCTGATGGCCCACGCCGACTGGCTCGTGCCCGCGGTGACGCAACCGATGCTCACGGTCGCCGAACTCGCCGACCTGCGGATCGAGGATCTCGACTCGCCGATGCCGCAGGGCGCTGTGATGTCCGACGTCGACAAGGCGGTCCTGCACGAGTGGATAGCGGCCGGCACGCCAGCGGGCATCGAGTCCGACTGTGGAGGCGGGCCCGACACCGGCGACGACACCGACGGCGGCGTCGGCCCCGACGCGCTGCCGTGCGAGCCCAGCCACTACTTCCTGGCGGGAGCCGGTGGTGGCTCGACCGATCCGTTCCACGTGCCCGAGCAGGGCGCCGACAACCTCTAC
>CANLQR010000293.1 GCA_947492135.1 Deltaproteobacteria bacterium
GACGACCTTGACGGGCTCGGTGGGCAGCTCCTCGAACAGCCCGACGTAGTCGATTCGCGCGTGACCGCCGTACATCACCTTGCGAAAGTAGATCCGGTCATTGCCGTTGCCGAAGAACGACCACAGCGGTTCGGCGCCGTCGCGCACGACCTCTTGGGGGCCCGCAGCCAGTGGTTGTGTCTGCCACTTTGCCTTGCCAGGAAAGCGGGCCGCCGCGGCTCGAAAAGCCCGAAGAAACCCTTCGCCGCCGTCGCCCGCGAAGATCGGTCGCGCTCCGAAACGCCGGGTCTCGGGCAGCCCCCACATCGCGTCGGGCGTCAGCAGCATGTCGAGATCTTCGAGCCGATCCTTGCCCGCGGTGATCAGCAGAGCGACGACGATGCGCTTGGACTGGAAGGGCAGCTCCCAGAGATCGGCCTCGCGCTGCTCAATCGGATCGCGTGCGGCGTACTCTTGGAGCAGATTCGCCGAGGTGTCGTCGTCGGCGGGTGCGATCGGTTGCGGCACCCGTACGGGCCGATGCACCGCGGCTTGCTCGGGCACCCCGGGGTCCGCGTCGCAGGCTCCCGCAGCGATAGCCGCCAACAACGTCCGCGCGAGCCAAGTTAGCGCCATCGGTCCGTAGTTCTTAGTCCGGCCGTCGCCGGTTGACAATCCCGCGGCGCCCGACATGGCAGCCGGGTCCCGCGTCAGCCCCCCAAGCCAAATCGTGGTTTGCGATGGGCGGACTCTTTTGGCAGGATGTCCCGCATGAGGCCGCGCTCGGGGGGGCCATCGGATGGCGAAGGCGGCGGCGCTCCTCGCGAGGTCGATGCCGGATGGGATGAGATGCTCGCGGCACCCGAGGCGTCGGTGACGTCGCGGTCTGACGAGGTCGTACCGCGCGAGGCTGGGCAGGACGCGGCGGCGGATGCTGGGCCACGCGTGGCCGAGAGTTCATCCACCGACTTGCCGACCGCCACGCTCGAGCAAGAAAGCAACCAGCCCGACGACCGCATCCAGAGGGAGCCATCGCTCGCGCGCAGCATGGAAGCGATGATGTCGGGATCCTGGGCGGTGGCGACCCGCGATGGATCACCCGCGACCGAACTCGAGGTGCCCACTGCGGTGATGAGCGCTGCGCCGAGCGAGCCGTCGCTGCGCGAGTCGCAGGCAGAGATGGCCGCCATCATGGGTACGCGGGTGTCGCCGACCGATCGCGAGCCCGTGGCGCCGGCGGCCGTGAGCCCCGTCGCTGCGGCCCGAGTGGACTCGCGCGCGCCTGTCCCCACCACCGCTGCTGTGGACGCCGACGCGACGCCGACGCGACCCAAGACTGGACCGGCAGGGATCGTTCGGCCGGGAAACGCAGCGCCGGCGCGACGCATGCCGAGCTCCGAGCCCCGGCACATCACCGCGCGCACCGCCGCGATCACGCTCGGCCCCAAGCCGAAACGATTGTCCCTGGGCTGGGCGGTGGTCGCGGGAGTCGGCATCGCGGGGATCGCCTGGGTCGTCGGCGGTCCGATCGCGACCAACTCGCCGACCACGGCCGGGCGCGCGACCACGGATGCAAAAAAACTCGGAGCCCCTGCCGGCAATGGCGGCCCCGTCGACCCGGTTGCAAAGGCTGGTCGCGAGCCCGCGGACGCCTTGCCCTCGGAGTCCTCGGACGCGGCGCTGGCGGCCCTAACCGACGCGGGACCGGGACCAAAAAAGCTCGCGCCCAGCGACGCGACCGAGCCCAGGACGCCGCTGGTGCCTGACAAGCCGAGCGACGGCGTGCCCACAGGCGCCGAACGTCCGCACGATGCCGGCAACCGTGGTGTGCGTACGCCACCGCCGGGAACACCGCCCGAGATCGCGGCGACGTTCGTGCGGCTTCCGGTGAGCCCCGCAGATCTGCCTCCCGTCGGAGGTGTCGGCAGCAGCGGCATCCACGTCGATCGCGTCGAGATGGGTGCGTCCTACGACAACAAGACCGGTTGCATCGGCGTGGAAAAGCGATTTTCGCTGGCCGCGAACGAGGAGATCAACGTCTGCCTTCGCGTGGTTCACCCGCGGCAGGAGGAGGTCATGTCGATCGTTTGGCAAAAAGAGGACGGTTCGACCGCGCGCCGCGGCAAGATCGCGGTCAAGCCGATCCACGCCTATCGGACGCGGGCCTACCTGCGACTGCGTGCCGAGTACATCGGTGACTGGACGGTCCGCATCACCTCGCCCGAGGGCATCGAGCTGGCCTCCCATGCCTTCACGATCACGCCTTGACCCGCGCCTTTGGTTCGCCATCGTCGGGCTCGCGATCGGTGTCAGCGCGTCGCAGCCGGCGCTTGGCCACGCCCACGATGCCATCGCCCTCGAGCCGCCGACCGAGCCCATGACAGGGGCGCCGACCGAACCGCTCGTGGCACCACCGCCGGCGGAACCCACGTGGCGGTTCAAGCAGGCCGAGCGTCCGGTCAAGGTCGTGGTCCTCGCCGGCTCGATCGGCGCGTGGCCCAAGCAGCCCTACGCCGAGGAGCTCGAGCGACTGTGTCGCAACGTCGAGGTCCACAATCTCTCGCAAGTCGGGCAGGGCGCCTGGGCCCTGAAAAAGCGCTTCAAGGACCAGGTGCTCCGCAATGGCCGCCTGAAGCTACGCGATGAGAGCCTCGAGCACTGGTTGGTCTACGGAGGTGGACTCAACAGTGTCGGCACGCCCAAGTCGACGAACAAGCACATGCGCGATCTGTTCGTGCTCGCGCATGGTCACGGGATGAAGGTCGTCGGCCTGTCACTCACGCCGTGGGGCGACCAGAGTGAGCGCAAGTGGCGAGGGTTCGAAGGGCTCGAGCATCGGCGCGTGACCCAGGCGGTCGTCGATTTCACGCTGGGTCGGCTCTCGCCAGCGCAGGCGTTCGGCGAGTACGGTCGCAAGCGACCCGGTGGTGTCGAAGCTCCGTGGGATCCGTCGGAATTGGCAGACATCGGGATCGATCTCTACGACTCGCAACTGCGCGATCGTGAGGCCCCGGTGCACGACTTCGAAGCCACCCGGGCCGCGCTGGCCAAGGACGCCAAGTGGAAGCGGGCCCGCGCGGCGCTCGACGAGCCGGCGCGAGCCCTTGCGCTCGACATCGATGCAGCGGTGCTCGCGGAGCTACCGCGGTGGTTCTTGCGCAAGGATCTGCGCAGCTTCGATCACATCCATCCCAACGCCCAGGGCCATGAGATCATCGCGGCGACCATGTGTCCAACGCTGCCGGAGAGCTGGGGCTGCACGTGCGAGCCACCGGTGGTCGCGCCCGAGGCCTCAGCTGTCGAGCAGCGCGAGTAGTTCGTCGCGTGAAACCGAGGTTGCGCCGCCGGTGCCGTCGATCGCCGCTGCCGCAAGCTCGCGCTTGCGCAACTGCAGCGCGAGGATCCCCTCCTCGACAGTGCCACGCGCGACGAGCCGGTGCACGAACACGGGCTTGTCCTGGCCGATGCGATGCGCGCGATCGGCTGCTTGATCCTCCACGGCCGGATTCCACCACGGGTCGAGCAAAAACACGTGGTCGGCGGCCGTCAGGTTCAGGCCGGTTCCGCCGGCACGCAGCGAGACCAACATGAGCTTGGGCCCGTCGGGATCCTGAAAACGATCGACAACGTCACCACGGTCGCGCGTCGATCCGTCGAGCCGCAAGTAAGGCAAGGCCTGGGCTTGGAGGTGAGGTTCGACCAGGTCGAGCAGCGACGTCCACTGCGAGAAGACCAGTGCCTTGTGGCCTTCGGCGCAGGCAGTGTCGAGCGCCTCGAGCAGTGCCTCGAGCTTCGAGGAGGCGCGGGTGCGGTCGTGACCCCCGGGAACCAGCGCGCTGTGGCACGCAGCCTGGCGCAGGCGCAGCAGAGCTTCGAGCACGGCAAGCGCATCGTTGCCGGCGCCAAAACGCTCGGCGACCTCCTGCCGAGTCGCCGCACGTACCGCGTCGTAAACCGTGCGTTCGTCGTCGCGAAGCTCACAGTGCAGCACCAGATCGGTGCGCGCAGGAAGTTCGCGTGCGACGTCGCGCTTGAGCCGGCGCAACACGAACGGCCGCGTCCGCTCGCGCAACGATGCCGCGGCGACCGCATCACCAGCGGCGATCGGCTTGGCCCAGCGGCTGCCAAACTCGCTGCGCCCACCGAGCAGGCCGGGGTTGGTGAAGTGGATCTGACTCCACAGATCGTCGAGCCGGTTCTCGACCGGCGTGCCGGTCAGGGCGATGCGAAAGTCCGCGCGTAGGCGATAGGCCGCCCGTGCGACCTGGCTGTCGGGGTTTTTGATCGCTTGGGCCTCGTCGAGTACGACGGTGTCCCAGTGCTTGGCGGCGAAGGTCTCTTGATCGAGCCGCAAGATCGCGTAGGTGGTGAGGACCACGTCGGCCCGAGGATCGAGCGTTCGGGCACTGCCGTGGTAGGTACACACGCGCAGGCTCGGGCGAAACTTCACCAGCTCGGCCTGCCAGTTGGGCACGACGCTGGTGGGCGCGACGACGAGTGTTCGGCCCGTGATCGCACACAACGTCTGCAGGGTCTTGCCCAGGCCCATGTCGTCCGCAAGCAGAGCCCCCAGGCCCGCGGCGCGCAGGAACCCCAGCCAGGCGACGCCCTCGCGCTGATAGTCGCGCAGCGTTGCACCGAGATCGGCGGGGAGCTCGGGGTCGGGCAGGCCGCGAAAGTCCTCGAACAGCGCGCGCAGGTGGGCCCATTGAGGCGGAGCTGGCTGCTCGAGCGCGGTGCATAGCTGTGCAAGGTCGGCGCTGGCCCACGCCGGGATCGCGGCGCCACCGGATTCGCGTGCGCGCAGCAGGGCGCCGACGCGTTCGCCGTGCATCGTGAGCCACGCCAGCGGGACCTCGCCGAACCCGCCCCCGACCAGTGCAACGTGGTGCTCGCCGCGCTCCCACGCTCGCATCATGACGTCGGCTTCGACTCGTCCAGCGCCACTACCACCTGCACCGTCACCGTCGAACCACAGCGCAAACCCTCCGCCGGCATCGACGGCGAGATGGGGTTGAAGAGGTCCGTGGTCGACAAACTGCTCGTGGTCACGCGACTCGAGCAGGATGTCGTCGACGCTGGGGACTCGGGCCGCCCACGCGATCGCGTCGCCGGTACCCAGCTGCGTGCGTACGCCCGGCTCGACCCCGAGTTCGAATCGCAAGCGCTCGACGAGCACCCGTTCGAGACGAGTGTTGCGCAGCGGCACCTCGTTGGACTTGCCGAGCATCGTGAGGCGATCGCCGTCGACCCGCGCGATCGGTGGCTCTCCATATACGATGGTGGCCAGGACCGCGAGCGCGCTGCCCTCGCGCCGCGTGGTCACGGCGATCCGCGGTCGCACGACGCGCGCGTCCGGCATCGATTGGGCGTCGAAGGCCACCGGAATGCTGCGGCGCCACCGTGGGATCACGTCGCCAACCAGGGTGGCCGTGTCGTCTTGGGTGAACCACTTGCCGCGGCGAATCTCGTCGTACTCGGCCTCGGGCAGACCGTGGCCACCCAACGCGTGCAGCCGATCGGCGCGGCGTAGCACGCCGTTGGTGAAGATCACGTCGACCTCGGGGTCACGCTCGAACTGCGCGACCCAGCCGGTGTCGGTGCGTCGCACCTCGATCCGCAGCCCGCAGCTTGGCGGACCCAAGGTGATCTTGTCGGCCCCGAATCGAACGTCGGCCGCGCTCGACAGCGCGTCGAAGACCCGCGCGACCTCGTGGCGGGCGAGCACGCGCGCGACGAACGTCCCGAGCTTCTTCTCGAAGCGGAGGTCGGCGTCACTCGCGACAAACTTGGGCCCGCGGAGCTTGCCCTGGGCCACGGCAGCCATGGTGCCATCGAGCTGAAACTCGCCCGCGCCATGCACGATGAGCCGGCGCAGAGCCAGCTGCTCGCCGCGCGCCTCGAAGCGGTAGACGATGCGACCGCTGGCCGTGGGCGCGTCGGCCTGGACCAAGGGCTTGCCATCGCGCTCGGCCTGCTGCCATGCGATCGCGGCCGCCGCCGCGTGGGCACAGGCGTCTTCGGGCGAGCTGCACTCGCAGCTCCACTCATCCTCATCGAGAAACAGTGTGACGACCGGCGCGATCATTCCGCCCTTGGTCGTCACGCGTAGCTCGACCTCGCGGGGCTCGCGGGCCACGAGCACCACCGCACCGCTGCGGGCGAGCTCGACCCCGCGCGACCACGTGTTGGGCACGCAAGCCTTGCGGATCGCGGCGAGCAGGGACTCCATCACGGTGAGCCGCGGCCAATACCGCGGCCAATACCGCGGCCAATACCGCGGCCAATACCGCGGCTAGTAGCGTGGGATCGAATGGTCGACCTCTTCGGACCACGCGTCGATCCCACCGGTGACGTTGTACACCCGGACAAATCCCAGCTCGAGAAAGTGGGTCGCGGCCTGGTAGCTGCGCTGACCGTGGTGGCAGTGGAACACCAGCGGGGTTTGCTTGGACAGCGCAGACAGCTCGGCCGTCGACTCGGGGGTCAGCAGCACCGTACCCTCGATCCGGGCCCGGTCGCGCTCGGCGGACGTTCGCACGTCGATGAATCGCGCACCGGGCTCGGCGGCCAGGAATGCTGCGACCTCGCGCGGCCCGAGGTGCTTGACCGAGGCCGGTGCGTTGGGGTTCTCGATCTTGAAGCCCGACTGTGGCGCTTCGACGAAGTCGATCGAGACCCCATTGGCCCGGCGCGCGCTGGGGCGATCGAGCACGAGTCGAATGCCGTTGGCGATGATCTCGATGTCGGCTGGCCCCACCGCCGAGACCGACAGGTCGTGGGCGAAGCGACCGTCGATCGACAGGCGCAACGATTCACCCTCGCCGATGTCGGCGGTCGCCTCGCGGAACGTCGCCGCGGCAGCGTCGGTGACGGTGATGGTCGGTGGCTCGAACGCCTGCACCGCGGTGCCGAGCTGTCGAACCAGATCGCCCGAGGTGTCCATCTCGCGGATGATGTCGCAGCCGCCGACAAACTCGCCGTCGATGAACAGCTGCGGGATCGTCGGCCACTGGGCGTAGTCCTTGACGCCGTCGCGGACCTGCGGGTCCGCCAGCACGTTCACCGTGGTGTACGCCGGCAGGTACTGGTCCAAGATGCCCACGACGGTGGCAGAAAAGCCGCACTGGGGCGCCGCGCGCGAGCCCTTCATGAACAGCACCACGCGGTCGGACTTGACCAGTTGCTCGATTCGCTGCCGGAGTTCGGTCATCAGGGGGTCGGCCTCGGCCCCATCCTAGGCCAGCGCTGGCGTCTCTGGGGGCGCTGCGAGGACGCTGTGGCCGAGCGGTCGCGCACATTCGTTGCCGCAAAAAGCCGCCCGTCGCCGGCCTAAATTCGGGATTTGTCGTGGCGGCCCCTTGTGCGGCGCGCGCCAGGGGCTACCGTGTGTGCGAAGAGGTCTCTCGCGTTGGACCAGCTGCCGCTGCCCTTGCTCATCGTGTTGATCGTCGCGGCGATCGCGGCAGGCCTGTATCTCGGTCATCGCGCCGGTAAGGCGGTGCCGCGAGCTGGCAGCAAGGCCAGCGACAAGACGCTGGGCAAACGTGCGCGAGATGCTGCGACGTCGGGCGTCGTGCGTCTATGGAAGTGGAATCGAGCGCGCAACAAGCCGAGTGACAAGGCCTGAAAGCAACGCTTCTAGTCGTCGGGTGTCGCTGCGTCGTCTGACTTGGCCTTGCTGGCAGCCGCGGCGCGCCGCTTCCAAGCGCGCAGACGCTGGCGTAGCGCGCTCCATCGCGCGACCGGGTCGTCGATCGCAGGTAGACCACGACGCGCCATGATCTCGGGGTTCGGTCGTGCCTCGGGTTCGGTTGCGCACTCGACCACCAACAGTGATTTCTGCGTGCCTTTGGTGCGCAGTCGCTCGACCGGATCGTAGGGCCCATGTTCGCGGAGCCACTCGGGCGTCGGAATCGGGTAGCTCACCTCGATGAGCTCGACCTCGTGCGGGATCACCCCGGCGTGCTCGACGATCCACCGGCGGCACCAATAGCGTGCATGCCACTTGCGATACCAGCCGCCAGAGCTGCCCTCGCCACCGGCGATGCGGCGATTGATCTTGCGCTCGCGCGTGTACCAGATCCACGGAATCGGGCGCTTTTCCGCCGCATAGACGTCGGTGTTCATGTCCCACCGTTGGCCCTCGTCGTCGGTGACGAGCACCCGCAGCATCACGCTGCGGCGCGGCGGGTTCGGGGCGAACATCTTCCAGCTCTGGCTGGTCTGGGTGGTGCGCAGCCACCATGAGAACGGTCGTTGGGCCGCCGCGCGCCACGCCAGACTGTCCTTCTCGGGTAGTAGCCACACCGCCACACCGACGACGTGATAGAGCCCCACAGCGCCCACGCACAGCCGACCGAGCGGGCCGTACGCCAGGGCTGTGGAGCTTGGCGAGCCCGGCTGCCGTCGTCCACGCCAGGTCGCGACGCCGGCGATCGCCAAGGCGCACAGCAAGACCCAGCCGTACGCGACGCCGGCAAGCACCCGCAGCGCGACGCCGGCCGCGAGCACGGCGATGGCCGCGGCACCCGCCCACAGCGGGAGTCGGCGACCATCGCGACCCCGCACGATGTCGGCATGGCGCTCGAGTGTCGAGCCACCATCGTCGCGAGGGCGGCGCCGGAGTGCGCGAGCGAATCCAACCAGCTCACGACCGCCGAAGAAGCACAGAAAACCCGTCAGGCATCCCGGCGAAAACCACCCGATGTTCATCAGGATGATCAAGTGGAGATGAAAGACCACGCCGAGCGTGACCCACACGCGCCGACCCAGAAACCACCGACAAAACCACCCCAGGTCGAGCACATGGGTGCGCCCGCCCAGCGTCATGCTCGGCGGGCGGTCACGCAATCGCACGAAACCCAACGCGAGTCCGAGTGTCCCCGTGATCCAGGCGACGACGAACCAGACGCGAATCTCCGCCAACGATGGGCCCTCGGCCACGGCTGCGTGGTGGACCGGCAGCAGCCACCAGATCAGCCCGCCGGACGCGCTCGCCAGAGCCAGCCATGCGAATCGAGCGACCCATCGGGCGGTGCCGCGCGGACGCTCGAGGCCCTTGGCGATCGCAAAACGGATCCACAACCCGATGATCAACAGGGGAAACAGGGTCTCCCACGCGTGGACGACGTGGGTCGCGAGCCGAAACACGTTGGTGCCGAGGATCGCCGCGATCGGCTGCGGCGGAACGCGATGGAAATGATCGAGGCTCAGCGCGTAGTACAGCGCATCACCGGCCCACCACACGGCACCGTTCTTGACTGCGCCGGTGTAGCAGTAGATCGCCGCGCACTGCAGGATCACGAGCAACCGCGGCCACGCCGGGATCAAGCGGTGAATCGGCGTGCTGTCATCACCACGGCGCTGGGCTCGACGGCGTCGCAGCCAGTTGTCGACGCTGTAGGCACGATCGCAGCGGGCCAGGCACAGATAGAAGAAGAACGTCCGATAGACGTTCTCGGTGCCCTCCCAGTAGACGTTGTTACGCCCGATGATGCTGAGGAACAAGAACCACGCGACCCACTTCGTCCAGCGGGTCTGCCATCCGACGATCAGACAACCCATGGCAAGCTCGAAGCCCGCGAGGTGGGCCCAGAAAAAACCCGGAGAGTCCCAGAAGAAGAGCAACGAGTAGCGCGGCCCCGCCAGCCAGGTCATCACGGCGCGGGCGTCGAAGAAGCCCTGCGGATCGTC
>CANLQR010000294.1 GCA_947492135.1 Deltaproteobacteria bacterium
GGATCATCGGCAGCGAGGGCCCGACCCTGCAGTTTCTCTCGCACCAGGGGCCCGACTCGCCGCTGTCGCAGCTGTTCGACCCCCGCGAGGTGTGGAATCAGGTGTTCGGTTCGTTCACCGTCCCGGATGATCCGACCAAGCCGCATCGCATCGCCAGCCTCGACGCCGTCAAGGCCGATGTCGAGCGCCTCAAGCTCCGGGTCGGCAGCGCGGATCGCATTCGCCTCGAGGCCCATCTCGCCAGCGTCGAACAGATTCGCTCGCAGATCGACGCACTCGCGCCGCTTTGCGAGATCCCGCCGATGACGCAGCAGAACAACGACGACATCGAGGGCCAGGAGCAGCTCGAAGCGGTCAACCGTGCGATGTCCGATCTGATCGTCATGGCGTTTGCCTGCGACGTCACGCGGATCGCCAGCGTGCAGTTCACGGGCTCGGTGGGGTACACCGTGTTCAACACCGTCGGCGCGACGGCAGGACACCACGATCTCACCCATGACGGCGGGATGAACGACGTCGTGGATGCCGCGACGGTCTTCACGATGCAGCAGCTCGCGTATCTGCTCGAGGCGTTGCACGCCGCGCCCGAGGTCACCGGCAACCTGCTCGACGGTACGGTCCTGCTGGCGTCGTCGGATGCCGCCGCGGGGCTCACCCACTCGACCGACGACATGCCCATTCTCGTGTGCGGTGGCGGAGGTGGAGCGCTGACGCACCCGGGCGTTCACTATCGTTCGCCCAGCGGCGAGAACACCTCTGACATCCTGCTCGCGATCCTCAAGTCGGTGGTCCCCGAGGCCACCGAGGTCGGCTCGGAAAACGGCTACTCGAACACGCCGTTGGCCGCGCTGGTCGGCTGACCGGCGGCGGGGCTGCTGCTGAGCCAACCCCGCGGTACGGCCCAGCGCGAGCCGCTAGCGCCGTCGTCGGGGCCCGCCGCCGATCAGCAGCAGTGGCGCGAGCAGTGCCCAGCCGCTTGGCGCACCGCTAGCGCAGCCGCAGCCGTCTGCGGTGTCGCTCGCGCCACCGGGTACCGATTGCCCATCGGATCCGGTGGTGTCCGGGTCGTCATCACCGTCGGTGGTGGTTTCTCCGCCATCCGACTCGTCACTGCCGCCTGCGTCGTCACCCGCGGGCGCACCGTGCTGCGCATCATCGATGAGGTACACCGTGAGCCCGTCGACCGAGGCCAGCGTCGGCAGCTCGCGCATGGGTGTGCCCTCGCGCCACTGGTCGACAATCTCGTCGGTCACGATCTGGGCCTCGGCGAGGTCGAGACCCCACGCGGCCGCGATTTCGGGACTCCCCACCAGCCGCCGCCAGCCCGCATCGATCCACCACACTTGGGGCGCGTCGGCGGTGCGGACCAGCAGGGCCGCGGGCGCAAGTGCAGTCCACTCGTCGAGCGCTGCAAGCTCGGCTTGGTCGACCCGGAGCATCCGCCAGAACGTCGACAGCCCCCAGGCCGCGATCACCTCTGCGGTGGCCAAGCGACGCACGCCCGCTGGCAGAGGCGGGGCCGGGCACTGCAGCTGTTGCGGACTCGCGGACAACTCGGCGTTGGCGGCCCCTTCGCTGTCGATGCCGTAGACGTGGACCGCATGCGCGACGCCATCTTGCAGCGACAGCGGCACCTCGAGCGAGAACGCGTGGTTGCACGATCCGAGAGGATCACAGAGATCGGGACGCTCCAGATCGGCGACGATCGGCACGCTGACCGCGAGTGGATCGCTTGCGGGCCCGCCGAAATAGACATGCACCTCGAGCGTCGCCTCGGGCGTGTCCGGATCCTGCGTCCAGCCGGTGATGGCTTCGCATGCGCCGGCGTCGAGGGTGCCGGTGGGCGCGGCTGCGATATCGCAGATACCGCCGCCAGGTCCACCTCCCCACCACTCCCAGTGCCAGTCCTCGCTCGGCACCGTTGCCGAGAAACCGTACTCGGAGCCGTGGTCGACCAACCAGCTGTACACCCCGGGCCCGCCCGAATTGATGTCGAGCGCGTGGCCGCTTTGGTGGTTGCTGTAGCCCGGTGCTGCGGCGAGGTTGCAGTTGTTACAGCAGCAACACTCGTAGCACATGTACAGATATTCCTGCTCGTCCATCGTGCGGAAGCCCGACACGATCTGGATGTCGACGCCGTCGGCGGCCGCAGCCTCGCGCATCACCCAGAACGCATTCGCGGTGTCCTTCTCGACCGGCTTGCCATCGATCGTCACGACGGTGATGTCGAAGGGATTGCCAGCGTCGAAGCCGGTGTCTTGCGACTCGCTGCAGTCGTACGAGGCGCCTCCGAGTTGAGGATCCAGCGGTTGCTGCAGGCCGCATGGCGTCGACACAGGGCCGGGCGCAGGGCCGGGGCCGAGACCGAGGGCCCCACCGTGGAACGCAAGACTCGTCGAGTACAGAATCGTCGTCAGCATCCGCCCCCCCGAACCCACCGTAGCGCGCGGCGTGGACCTCGGTGGCGTCGGCGATCGCCGCGTCAGTCGTTGTACGTACGCGACCGGAGCGGATCTGTGCGCCGGCAAGAGCGGTCGGCAAAGAACGCAACCAAACTGCCTATCCGCCCAAATCGAGGCCAGGCCCCAAGGGTGCGGTCCTCTGGGGTCGAGCCTCAGACCGGCTCTAAACCCCTAAAATCCTTCGATCTGAGCATCCATGGAACATCCCGACCGCGCCGGCAACTTTTTCTCGCAGTGGCCGGAAACCGACGCATGAGGTGGGGTCTCACACGTCGGAGCTTGTACGGAAGACGCCCCCGGGCGGTATCCGCTAAAGTTCCACTGCGCTTCGTGTTCCCACGAACGCCCCCCGGATAGGGAAATCAACAGCCATGCGACGAACTGTTCCGCGACGTTCCATCGGGGTGTTCTTGGCGATTTGTGCCTGCAACGGAGGTTCCTCCGGTGGTGGGGACAACGAAACCGCCGGCGAGACGGGCACGGCCACAGCACCGATGACCTCGGCCGCTGTCGACGAGAGCTCGGGAGGCGCAGTCGATGACTCCGCCGATACCGGCATGGCGGACACCGGCGAGCCCGCTGAGATCTGCGACGGCCTCGAGTTCGACAACGTGATCGACGAGGCGGCCTGCCCGAAGATCCAGGGCATCGGTGTCGAGCCGCCGCCCGCCGACGGTGTCGAGTTCTGCCGTCGTGCGTTCATCGACCTACGCGGTGAGTCGCCGACCGACCTCGAGTACGAGCAGGTCTGCAAGTACAAGACCCCCGCGGAGCTGGTCGATGCCTTCATGGCGCAGCCGGAGTACGTGCGGCTGAGCCAGCGGGTGTGGGCCGACTTGTTTCAGATGAACTCGCTGGTCACCCACTACGCCTACATCGCCGATCTCGATGCGCGTGCGGGCGAACTGCATCAGGGCACGCTCACGCTCGGACAGTTCGCCGAGATCGCCGCGACCCATCCGGCCTTTGTCGGCCGCTGGGACGGCAACGACCTGGTGGCGTTCAGCTTCCGCGCGTTCCTCGGTCGCGAGGCCACGCCGGCCGAGCGCCTCGCCCTCGAGCCGATGTGGCGGCTCTGGGAAGAGCGCTCCGTCGTCGACCCGATGCAGAGCAACGCCAAGAACGTGGTGGTCAACACCCTCAACTGCGCCGCGCCCAATCAGGCCGACTGCCACAGCGACTTCTGGGGCGACGAGACCGTGATCATCGCCCCGCCGGTGCCCGGTGACGTCAGCGACCCGGGTCCGAACATCATCGATCAGAGCATGCTCACCACCGAGCAGTGGGACGTGCTGCGGCGCCCCGGCCAGCTCATGGCCAGCCAGGCGGCGTTCTACGAGTCCTACGTCGACCGTGCCCTGATGCGGTACCTCGGCTACGACGCAGGCGCCGAGATCCCGCTGGCCCGCCAGGCGCTGGTCGACATGATGAACGAAAACGGCGGCAACGTCCGCGAGATCGACCGCGAGATCCTCACCAGCATTCTCTACGTCTCGACCAACCGCTACGAAGAGGTGGACGATCCGGACGACGAGAACTGGGATGCGCCGTACCTCTCCGGGCCGGTCAAGCAGATGGACGCTGAGGACTGGTTGCGCAGCGCCTACAAGCTGGCCGGCATGCCCGTGCTCGGGTGCGACCACCGCTACCCCGATGTCCAGTCGGGCGCGGGCGGCTTCCATCCCCACACCTACGCTGTGTTGGGCAACGGTTCGCCGGACTACCTGCTGCGTGACAAGGCCCAGCTGCTGGGCGGATGCCCCGACCGCGTTGGCCAGTTCCGTGAGACCCGCACGGGCCTCATCGCGGCGCTGACCCAAGCGACGCTGACCGCCGAACTCTGCGAGATGGCCAGCATCGACGCACCCATCTATCCGCTGTCCGTGGTCGACGACCCCAACGACAAGTCCGAAGAGGCGTTGTGGGAGGCGGTCGACCAGGTCTACTCGGCGGCCCTGGTCCGGCCCGTCCTCGAGGGCGCCAACGAAGGTGTGGATCAGGGCATCACGCTGTGTCGTGATGACCTCGAGTGCACCCCCACCGAGTTCGCCATTCAGGCTTGTCGCCTGGTCCTGAAGTCGGCGGACTTCTTCTACTACTAGTGCGGATTGCGAACGAGCGGAGCAAACCACCATGTCCAAGTTTTTTGCCAATCGTCGCAACTTCCTCAAGGTCGGTCTCGGTGGCGCGGCTGCGGCCGCCGTGGCCCCCCACCTGTGGATTCCCCGAACCAGCCGCGCTGGTATGGCGATCCCGTCCTCGCGCCACAACCAGGTGCTGTTGTTCAGCCTCGATGGTGGGGCGCGCACGGCGGCGATGTTCAACGGCAACGTCGACGGCCGCTGGAACCCGTATGGGGTGCAGGCGGGCAGCGCTGGCACCGAGTGGGGTGTCAGTGGCGTGTTCGACAACCTTCCCTATCAGGACACCGTCGCGCTCGGCATGCTCCCGGTGCCTGCGATCACCGCGATCAGCCACGAGATCGCGGTGCTGGGGAGCATCGATCACACACCAGGCGCCTCGTCGGGCGTCGGTGACCATCAGACCGCGCGCAACTGGATCGGTAGCGGTCTGGCCGAAGGTGGCCCCGGGATCATCAGCCGCATCTACTCGGGTCACAAGAACTACACCGAGGGCAGCAACGGCCTGGTCTTCCCGCCTGCCGTCATCGGCACCGGCCAAGCGACCACGCCACTGGGCGCCCCAGACGGCTCGATCACACCGGTGATGGTGCCCTCGCATTCAGAGTTCGTCGCGCAAAACGGCGACGACGCCGGCGGCCAGCCGGTCTGGGCCCGCGCGCTCGAGGCTGGCCTCGATGGCTACGCGATGAAGTCACGCAGCAATCGCCACAAGCAGGTCATCGCGCGGCTTGCCAACGGCAAGGCGAACGTCGAGGCCTTCCGCAACGTCTTTCTCGATCCTGCGCTCAAGGTCGAGACCGAGCCGACCGCCACCGCCAACGGCCTGACCAACGCTCAGCTCGCGGCGATCCTCGGCACCAGTCAGCTCGGACGCGACACTGCGCTGGCGCTGCGCTTCCTGGGCTACGGCTCGGCGGCGGTGTGCGTCGGTGACGCTGGCGACAATGGTGCGTCGGTGGGCGGATGGGACACCCACTCGGGCGAGATGACCGCCTATCCGATGTCCGCGAACAACCTCGCGCGAGTCCTGTGCGGGGTCAACTACGCACTGAAGCTCATGCCGCACCCGGAGGGTGGCACCTACTGGGATCACACCATCGTCGGCTGCTTGACCGAGTTCGGCCGCGATAACGTGATGGAGAACGGCTACAACTCCGGCGGCGGTTCCGACCACACCGGCGGTCCCGGGTCGCGCTACCAGTCCTACTTCGCGATGGGCGGCCTGGTCACCAAGGGCGGCCAGTTCTTTGGGCGAACCGACCCGATGTCGATGGAGGTCATGGCCAACGAGCCGGTGTTCGGCACGACGGCGTACTACGCCATGATGATGTCGGTGCTCGACATCGACAGCTCGACCTTCTGGCCCGGCGTCGAGCCGGTCAACGCGGTGTTCTAGGCCCCATTGGCGAAGGAGCGATGCATGCGACGCGTTAGACTGTGCACAGCCCTGGTGACGATGATGTCGGTGGCCTGCTCGGTCGGCGACGGCGAGGGCTCGCAGTTCACGGCGGGCGAGGGGGAAGGCGAAGGCACAGCCATGGGCACGGATGCCGCCGAGACCATGACCGCCGGCAGCGGTGTGGAGGGATCGGGTGAAGGCGGTTCCACAGGTGTACCCGACGATCCCGAGGGGCCACCGGTCGACGCCTACATCGAAGAAGCGCGGACGGAATTTCCGACCTATCTCGACCTCCACGAAAAGGTCGTGACGCGGACGTGTTCGCCCAACGGCGGGGTCTGTCACAACGAGAAGGAGTACCCCGACCTCCACACCCCGGAGACGATGCTGTCTCAGCTCGATGTGCCGTGCAACCTGGCGGAGACCGATCCGCTGAACCTCTTCAACGGTTGTGAGTCACGCGGTGACACCCTGCGTTTCACGACGGGAAACAACACCAACTTTTCGTCCAGCATCGGCTACGTCGCGTTGAACACCGACGAACTGGGTGCGGTGCTCAACGCGGTCATCTACGTGAAAGATCCGATTCCCAACGCGATGCTGGGACCAGGAGTCTTCGAGAGCATCGTCGTCGAGCGCGAGACCGCAAACGGTATGCTGACCGTGGGCCAGATCGATATGGCTGCCTCGTACGCGCCGGGGATGATGGCGCTGCAGATCAACGGCTATGCCGAGCTCCCCTCGGAGGCCAAGACGCTGCTCGAGACCGACCTCAAGCCCGGCGATCCGAATCGCGATGGCGTGTTCGGCTTCGACGAGGATCCGTTTCGTCTGCTGCTGCCGGGAGACCCCTGGAAATCGTATCTCCTTCAGCGCCTGCAGGGCAACGTGCCGGGCAGCCCGATGCCGCTGGCGAACCAGCAGCTGTCAGCGCCGGAGATCATCGCGATGGCGTGCTGGATCGAAGGCGCGGCCGACCCCGGTGGCGATCTCCCGTCCACGAACATCGACTACGACAACTGCGAATACGCGGCGGCGTTCGGCGAGACCCCCACGGGTAGCGGCTCGAAGTTCTCCGAGAACGTGTTGCCGATCCTCGCGACGCGCTGTGCGACCGCGGGCTGCCACGGGAACGTCGCGCCCGCCGCCGGCCTCGATCTCACCCCTGGGGTTGCCTACGCGAACCTCATGTTGCCCGCGACCCAGAACCCGGACTTTGCCCGCGTGACCCCGGGCAACCCGACCAATAGCTATCTGGTGGTCAAGCTCAACACCAACGGCATCTCGGGGCTGCAGATGCCGCTGGATCCGACCTCACCGTCGGGAAGCTCGCCGCTTTCCCCGGAGGAGATCGAGGTCATCCGCACCTGGATCTCGTACGGCGCACCGAACGACTGACGTGGACGCGACGGCCGCGGGCGCGACTGCGCCGGTGGGTTCGGGGTAAACTCGGGATCGGAGGCTGACTTTGCGCCGCTTTGCTCCGCTCGCTCCTTGGATCCTGGTCACCGCCGCTGCTTGCACCCAAGGCGGCGATGGTGACTTCGATTTCGAGGGGCAGACTGCGGCGACGGCTGCGGTCACGATGACCTCGTCAGCGACCTCGTCGGCGACCTCGTCAGGCACCGACGTCACGGGCACTGATCAGACCACCGACGTGCCCACGACCACGACCGGTCCTGAGCCGAGCAGTGACACCAGCGGCAACGCGGATGAAAGCACGACCGAGGTTGTGCCCACCGAGCCATGCACCTCGCTCGACGTGCTGGTTGTCGTCGACAACTCGGACACGATGGCGGAGGAGCAGGCGCGGTTGAATGCCGCGCTGAATCCGTTCCTGGCCCAGCTCAACCAGCAGCTTCCAGGAGTCCTGGGCTCGATCCACATCGCGGTGATCACCACCGATGTCCCTGAGTTCGTGACCGAGACCCCTGCGGCGACGTGTACGCCCTACGCCAGCGCGGCCAACTGGATGTCGTTTGGCCCGATGCTCTCGGTGGAACTCGCGTGTGCCGTTGCCGTCGGTACGGCGGGCGACCCTGACGAGCGCCCCATGCAGATGGCGATCGAGGCGCTCTCGTCGGAGTTGACGGGGCCCGCTGGGTTCAACGAGGGCTTCTTGCGCGAGCAAGGCCCCTTGCTTCTCATCATCGCCACCGACGAAGAGGACGACTTCGAGGTGGAGACCGAGTGGGGCAGCGTCGGGGATCCTGCGGCCTGGGTCGACGCGCTCGCGGCCACCCAGTCCGACCACGTCCAGGATGTGATCCCACTGGTGCTGGTCGGGATCGACAAGCCCAACGCGTGCCCCGACTACCAGTGGAACGGACTCGACGGTGCTCAGCTGGCCCCGCGTCTCGCGGAGTTTGCCACCTCGTTTCCGCACCATGGAGTCGGAGACCTCTGCGCGGTCGAGTACACGACGTTCTTGAACGCCGCGCTGCCCGAGGTGGTCGAGGCCTGCAACGCGTGGGTCCCCGAGTGAATCGCAGCGTCGCGTTGCGTCCGATGGCGCGCGACTCGGCCTCGAGAACCCACGGTTGGACGTCGCAACGAGCGGCAAAGGTGTACTGAGTTCTCTTGCGCTCGCGCGGGGCGAGCCGACCCCACCAACGGGGCCAGGAACCCCCGTTGGTCGCGCTGTACTCGTAGCGTCGGTTACAACGGGCGCGGCCTGACGCGCACGTGGGTCCGAGTTGCGTAAGCAAACCCCCGAACGCGGCACGGACATCCCCGCGGTGCGGACGTCTCGCGATCTCTGGCAAGGCTCGCCTGGGATTGAAGCTGGCTATCGATCCACGGCGGAGTCGACTACCGTGGAACAACCAGGGGAACTGCCATGATCGACGCACGACGCCCGATGCTCGCGCTGATGCTCGTTGGGCCCGCCTGCCACAGTGGCGGCGGCGGCGGCGACGGAGACGGCGATGTGACAGGGACCGCGGGTGAGACCGCGGGAACCACTGGCGGTACGCCGGAAGCTCCGTCCAGTGGCGGCGTCGGCATGATCGGCATGCGCCGCCTGTCGAGTGATGAGTACGACAACACGTTGCTCGATCTGATCGGTGACGACTCGCGGCCGGGTGGCGCGGTGTTGCCGGAGGACGTCGCCGATCCGTACGACAATCAGATTGCCAACCAGCTCGCGAGTCGCACCTTGATCGAGGCCTTCGAGCAGCTGGCGACCGGAGCTGCGACGCGTTTGCTCGCAGACCCACCCCGCCGCGACCAGGTGGTCGGCTGCGCGCCCGCCTCCACCGCCGACGAGGACTGCTTGGGGTCATTCGCTGCCGCGTTTGGACGCCGGGCGCTGCGTCGACCCCTCGCCGCCGACGAGGTCCAGCGCTTCGTCGACCTCGGCGTGCAGTACGCCACCGAAGAATCCGATTTCTACGCCGGCGTCGGGGTGATGGTTCGCGCGTTCCTGCAGGACCCCGAGTTCGTCTACCGCGTCGAGATCGGCACGCCCACCGAGGAGGCCGGGGTCGCGCGGCTCGGCGACTTCGAGGTCGCCACGCGGCTCTCGTACCTGCTGTGGGGAACGACGCCCGACGATGCGCTGCTCGATCGGGCCGAGTCGGGCGCCTTGTCCACCTCCGACGATGTGCGGGCGGCGGCCCAGGACATGCTCGCCGATCCGCGGGCGCTGGCGCGGATCGA
>CANLQR010000295.1 GCA_947492135.1 Deltaproteobacteria bacterium
CCCACGCCACCCCAGCTGAACACGACCATCGGCGCCGGACCGAAACGCTTGCCATTGCGCGCTGTCGGCCATGGCTGTCCCGTGTTTGGATCGACCGTGGGATCGGCCACGTCGACCGTCTCGTTGCCCGGCGGGCGCACCAAGTCGCCGCTGCCGCGCCTCGTGAAGCGATTGTCGACGTGCACCGCGTTGCCCGACACCAGCAACGCTGGGCCCGAGGTCTTGGCGAGGCCCGCGGGGTTGTAGTGCCAGGCGTCGAGCGAGTCGGCGCGCGCGACGAAGGCACCGCCGCGACCGATCGGCACGGTGCCCAGGTCGGGGAACTCGAAGCCACCGGCGCGCACAGACGTCGGAACCAACGCCGCGGCGAGCGCAGCCAGAACCGTCACGCGTGCCGCAAGCCCCATCCCGAGCCGACGTCTCAGCAATCCGCGTGCCCACGTGGGTTCGGTCGGATTGCGCGCGAATCTCGGAGTTTGCGCCTCGGCGCCGGGGGGGACGGTGGGCAAGTCGCCAAGTGGTGGGCGATTGGGCGGTCGTGGGCTGCGTGCTTGGTCTGCCCTAGACTCCCCCCATGCCAACCCCGCCCGCCACCGACGTAGCGATCGACCTCGCCTCCACCTACGTCATCCTCGACGGCGGATCGGCTGCAACGCCGATGCCTGGCGGCCCCGAGTTCTGGTCGCAGCTGATGATGGGAAAGTTGCCCGAGGTCGAGCGCGGTCGCCTCGTGACGATCCACGAGTCGAGCGGCGATTGGCCACACTGGGAGATGCACCCGAGCGGAGAAGAGCTCGTCGTACTGCTCGGTGGTCGCATCGAGTTCGTGCTCGAGCGCGACGATCGCGAGCAGGGTGTCGAGCTCGACAGGGTAGGGCAGACGGTGATCGTGCCCCGCGGGATCTGGCACACCGCACGCAGCGACAGTTGGGCTCGGCTGCTGTTCATCACCGCCGGTGCCGGCACCGAGCATCGTCCGGCAAAGCGACGCGAACTGCCCGCGGGCGCGCCCGACCCACGCTTCGCCGCGCTCGGCCCCGGCGTGGCGTCGCATCTCGAGATCGGCGTGCCCCTGGGGAAGCCGACCGCGGAGTTCTTCGGCGCGCTGTTCGGGTGGACCGTACATCCGATGGGCGATGACAGCTTTTTTGCGCAGTCATCGACGGGCCCGGTGGGCATCCATCCCGGCGACGGTGATTGCAACATCGTGCCGTACTTCGCGGTCGACGATCTCACCGACGCTGTCGCGCGGGTCAGACAGCTCGGGGGCACTGCGCCCGAGCCCGGAGCACCGCAGGGCGCTTTCGGCCGCTTCGCCGAGTGCCGCGATCCGCAGAGCGTGCGCTTTGGGTTGCACGAGCGCCCGCGCGGCTGAACACCGCAATGCGATCTGCCCGGTGATCTCCGTTGCACCGATCTGGGCGAAGTTCGCCGCGCCGGACTGCTTCTTGTAGAAGATGGTGCTGAGATGGGAAAGGGGTTGAGCAGCGGCCGTGGTCCTCTGGTGCGCCGAGGTTCCGGCGGCTCGCATCTCGTCGGCGTCACGGACGACTTCGAGCCGGACCCAAGGCGTGCCGACAGCGACCGACCAACAACGCGATCGCCTCGTCGGCCGCGGCGATGCGCGCCTCGTCGGTCTTCACGAGTTGAAAGGCGCGCCTCGACGACGAGAAATTCCAGGCCGTGCGCGGTCAGTCGGCCTCGAGGACTCACTCGCGGCGCAGCACGAATGGGTAACTGACTCGGATCACCGCGCCAGAGAGAAAGCGCCACTCGAAAGCGGCGGCCGCGATGCACGCGCCGACCGCTGGATCGGTCAGGCCGTGCAGCCTTCGGAGGACGCGAAGCACGGGAGTTCGCGCCGCTGTCGGTGCCAACTTGGCCGAGCAAAACTTCCGCGTGGGCTCACGCGAGCAGGCCGCGAGCGGCCTCCACGAACCGGTTGGCGTCAGCGATCGCCGTCCCAGCCTCCTCATCGGTGAAGACCGCGCCCGTCTGGTAGTCGGCATCCTCGCGATCTCGCTGCAGATGGGACACGAGTCGCCCGAGATCCGGCGCGAGCTTCCCTGTCTTCACGAAGTGCTCGCCGAGCATGTTGATGGCCGCCCGATGACTCTTCGGTTCGAGCCCGAGCGAGAACAAGAGCGCCCGCGTCGCATGGAACGCTCCGTAGTACGCCCGCGACACCGCGCCGAACGGAAAACCGCTCGTGCGCAGCATCCGCGCCTCGTCGAGACACGACGTCGCGCGCTCGAGCTCCTCCGTCGAGGCGTGCGTGCGATTGTCGGCGTTCACAGCACTACACCGTCCCGATCGAGCTCCGCCGCAAACAGCCGCTCGCGCGCGCGCAAGGTTGCGAGCCGATCGCGTTCGATCAGCATCGGCGCGAGGTCGATGCCTGTTCGCAGGCCGATGTCGTACGCGAGGTCGTAGATCTCACGGCGGCGTGCGCGGCCGGCCGTCGTCACGATGAAGGCGAGATCGACATCCGATTCCTCGTCGCCCTCACCGCGCGCACGCGAGCCGAACAAACGGATCTCGTGCAGATCAGCGCCTAGCAGAGCTCGCGCGGCTGCGACGAACTCGGCGATCGCCGCCGTCTCCAGCGGACTCAGGTGTCGCGGCAGGCCAGTCAGCACGAGGGGAGCATAGCAGTTCGTCGACCGCGGTCACCCCAAACGCATGCCAAACGTAGTCCGCTTTCACCAGCCGACGGTGTCGACGGTCTCCACCTGCAGCTCGCGGCGCTCGTCGATCGAGTAAACTCGAGTGCCTCGTTCGTCGGGACGGGGCAGGGGCGGCCCCGATCACCATGCGCGACGCCAGTGACCGCACCGATCCGCGCCGACGACCTCGCGCGTCGCGTCGTTCGCCGAGCGTGCTAGCGCTTGGCGCCCTGCTGTCGCTCGCGGGGTGTCACCGCGCGTACGTCCCGGCGTTGCGCACTGAGCCCGCCGGTGTGCCGATCGCACGAAGCGATTCGTCCCCCTCTCCACCGCACGTCGACACCGTGCATCACGTCGCTTCGTGGGTCGAGATCGTCCCAGCGCCCGCACCGGGTGAGTACATTCGGTCGAAGGCCGTTTTCACCGATCGCCACGGCATCTGGCGGTGCCTCGGCCGGCGCTAGGACGGCGGGGTCATGATGAAGAGGATCGACGCCTCCACCGCTCGGGGCCCACCCGAGATGGCGCGCACCGCAACGCGATAGACGTCGGTGCCGTCGGCGTTCGGCGTGCCGGTGGGCGCCGCCCCCGACTTGTACTTCTGCTGGCAGACCCCGTTGGACTCGAACAGCTGCGACGGATCGGGCTGGTATGCGATCCACTGCCCGGTGATCTCCGTTGCACCGATCTTGGCGAAGTTCGCCGCGCCGGACTTCTTCTTGTAGAAGATGGTGCTCACTCTGAGCGCCTCACACTCCGTCTTGCTGCTCGGCATGACGTTGTCCGCCGTCGCGCCATGGAGGCTGAAGCTCATCTCGAGATTGCTCACCGGCTTCGCGCTCGGCAGAACGCTGAAGTCGGCGACAAAGCGCCTGCAGGTCCGTGCGACGTCGTTGTAGCCCGTGCCGTAGTACTGGACGGTGTTCGCGTCGTTGTTCGGACCGAGTGTCGCCTGAGCATCGGGCGCGATCGTGATACATGCGTCCAACGCCAAGTGTGGCGCGGGGCCGACACTCGGGACTGCGTTGGAAGCGAAGAGGACACCTAGGAAAGAGAGTGTGGACAAGAACATCATGGTCGTGGGCTCCACCATGAACGACGGGTGGCCGCACGAATGTGATCGATTCGTTGTCGAGCTCGCGTGAGTGAGGGGACATCGGTCGAGCCGCCGCCGCCGCCGTCGTCCTCCCGGTGCCCGTGGTTCCGGCGGCTCGCACCTCGTCGGCGTCACGGACGACTTCGAGCCGGACCCCCAAGGCGTGCCGACAGCGACTCGACCAACAACGCGATCGCATCGTCGGCCGCGGCGATGCGCTCCTCGTCGGTCTTCACGAGCTGAAAGACGCGCTCGACGACGAGAAATGCCAGGCCGTGCGCGGTGCCCCAGATCAGTCGATACAGATCCGCAGCGCGTGAGTCGCCGGCCGGCAACGCCTGCCCGAGCAAACCCAGCAGCTCCTGCCGTGCGTTCTCGACGTCGCCGAGCCGCGCGGCGAACAGCGCGGCGGCGTGCGGCCCCTCGGAAATCTCACGCGAAAAGGTCAGCCTGAACCACCCCCGGTTTGCCGCCGCGTAGCGCACGTACCCACGGCAAAAGCGTGACACGCCATCGAGCGGGCTCGTGGTCGCGCGCAGCTCGTCGCGCATCACCTCGCCAAAACGCTGGAATCCCCGGACGGCGACCTCGGCGAGCAGGGCGTCGCGCCCTTCGTAGTGGCGATACAACGCCGGCTCCGTGACCCCAAGCTTGCTGGCGAGAGCGCGCATCGACAGCCCGTCGTGTCCACGGGTAGCAACGAGCAGGGTGGCCGCGACCGCTGCCTGCTCGGGCAGGTCGCCGTGATGGAACCGGCCCGGTGATTTTCGACGCGCGCGCTTGACAGCGGGTTGCTCCACGATGTTATCTACACTAACATCAACGGAAGGTTTCGCGCCATGCCCAATGCAGCCACTTCACGGGCCACCCCAGCTCGGCTTGCGGTCACCGATCTGGTCGCCGATTCCCCACCGACTGGCGAACGCTTCGAGCTCGCCGCGTCGGCCCGCACCGCGGCAGATGGCCACTTTCGCTTCGTCTGGACCCTTGCGCCTGGCCGGCGCGGACCTGGCGAGCACTACCACGAGGACGAGACCGAGACCTTCGAGATCGTCTCGGGGTCGCTGCGGATCTGGGTCCGTGGTGAGGCCAAGGACTATCACCCCGGCGACGTGCTCGTGGTCGAACCGAACACGCCGCACCGCTTTCTCAACGCGGGAACCGAGCCCGCCGTCATCAACGTGTCGCTGTCGGGATCACGCATGGAGGACCTGCTCGCGCCCATCGCCGCCGCCGCTCGCGGTCGCAAACCGACATTGGGCGAGCTGCTGCGGATGTTCGTCGGTGTGGGGTACTACCGGCCTTCGGTTCCGTCACGCACGTTCGAGCGCCATGCGCTGGGCTGGGTCGTCTCGATCCTGCGGCTGTTCCGCGTGCGTCCGTTCGAGCGGATCGAGCGCTGGGATGTCACGGCGTAGCGGCCCTGCCTCAGCCGGCCCGGAAAGGCCACCCTGAGTCCTCTTCATCGTCGCCGAAGAAGCGGCCCACCGCGCCACCGGACTGGTACAGCTTGCGCTCGTCCCCGACGTACAGCGCGAAGTTGAAGTTGCAGGTCCCGTCGGTCCCGTCCCATTCGATGACCATCACCTCGCCGTTCGCGAGTGCGCCGTGGTCGTCGAGGCTGGCCTCCGAGAGGTTCGCCGGACCGGTCTTCACCTTGGTGAAGTCCATACCCGACTTGTTTCGCAGCCGGATGAACTCCTGATCCGAGGGCTCGGCCTCGGCGATCGACGGAAGACCGGTCAAAGCAACGATGCACAGGAGTGCGCCGGTGGCTGAACCGCGAAGGGTCGGACGGGTGATTCGGTTCATCTGACGTGGTGGTGACGCTGCCCGGGCGATCCATTCGCCATCCGCAGGCTCGAGTGGGGTCCGCCCATGGCCCGGCGCGGGCGGCGCTCCGCGAATTGTCCTCGCCGATACGCGTTGCAGATGGGCGATGATCCGCTCCGCCCATGCCCCGCTCCGACACGAAGCTGTTCGTCCGCGTACTGCTCGAGACCGTGCTCATCAGCGCGGTGACGACCTCGCTGTGGATCGGCGGGCTCTTGCTGGAACTCGGCGAGCCGGCCTTCCTCGGTATCCCGATCGTCGGCGTCGTCGTTTGGCTGGTGCGCGTGTTTCAGCTGGGTTCCAAGGGGCGATGGGCGATGACGATCGCGGGCGCCGTGTTGGGGACGTTGCTCGGCAGTGTGGTCGACGCCGCGCTCGTGTTCGCCGCGTTCGTCCTGGGTGGCTTCGGCATGGCCCACGGCCGACCGCAGCGCTCGGGCACGCGACCTCGGTTGCGCCTGGGCGCGCGACGCCTGGGCACGCGACGCGTATCGACGTTGCGAAGCGCGGTCGCCTGGGCACGCGACGCCCGGCTCGAGGCCGAGGCGGAGCTGGCCTTCGTCGAGCTGGCGCGACGACTCCGCGCTGCCGGTGCTCCCGCATCGTTGGTCTCCGACGCCGAGCGTTTCGCGGGCGACGAGCGGCGCCACGCGGCAGTCTGCGCCGCGGTGGCCTCGCGCGCGGCGGGTCGCGAACTCGAGTTCGCCGGGGGCCGGCCGAGCCCGGAGATCTCCCACGTCGATCTCGCTCGCCTCGCGGTGGACTCGCTCGACGACGCATGCCTCGGCGAGGCGTTCGCGGCCGCGAGTCTGCGCGGCGCCGCCCAGACCACGCACGATCGGATGCTGGCGACGTTGCTCGACTCGATGGCTGCGGACGAAGCGGCCCACGCCGAGCACGGGTGGGCGGTGCTCGACTTCTGCCTCGCGGCCGGAGGATCGAGGGTGAGACGCGCGGTGGCCAGGCGGCTCGAAGTGATCGCGCGGCGCCGGCCGACCCGTCTGGGCCCACCCAGCCATGACGCGGCGACCTGGGGACGGCCAAGCGAAGCGCGGTCGGGCACCACCTTCGACACCACGCGCGCGCAGGTGCTGCGCCGCGCGATGGCTCAGTGCGGAATCGCGGCGACGGCTGTGCCCGCGCACGGACCTACGACCTGCGAGCGACCCCGCTCGATCACTCCAGCAAGCTCGTGATCGATCCGGTGAGCGTCTCGGCGTAGGATCAAGTCGTGCCGAAGGGTCACAGCGTCGACGCGTCCGAGCCCGCGACCGATCGTGAAGCCGGTGCGGAGCACAGCGATGTGCGAACGCCGTTCACCACGGGCGACGAGCTTCTGGCCGCCGTGTTCGGCGGCGGCCAGATGCCGACGTCGCCACCCCTGAACGAAGGACAGGTCATCGCCGACGTCTACGAGATCCTCGACCGGATCGGTGACGGTGGCATGGGGATCGTGTACCTGGCGCGTGACCGACGTCTGGAGCGCAACGTCGCTCTCAAGTTGATCCGCGCCCAGCCGTCGGACTCCAGGGTGACGAGACTGGTTCGCGAGGCCCAAGCGATCGCTCAGCTCACCCACCCGAACGTGGTCACGGTCTATCAGATCGGTACCCACGAAGATCAGCCGTTCGTCGCCATGGAGTACGTGGACGGTGGGACCGCGCGAAGCTGGGTCTTGGCCAAGCCACGAACATGGCGCGAGATCGTCGCGTTGTATCTGGCGGCCGGACGCGGCCTCGAGGCCGCCCATCGGGCCCATCTCGTCCACCGCGACTTCAAACCCGACAACGTTCAGGCACTGGCACTGGAGGAGCCGTTGCCAACCGATCCAGAGATGCGGCGCCGCCTCGACGAGGCGGCGAAACAACTCGCCAGCGTCCACGTCGCAGATTTCGCTCCCAAGCGCGTCGACCGGCAGGAGCTCGCCGATGCGGCCCTGGCCCGCGCGCGAGAGGTCGGCTGGAAGCCATTGCTTGGCCGTGCGCTGTTGGTCCACTCGCAGCAATTGAAAGACGCCCAGCGTTCCAACGACGGGATCGCCGAGCTGCGCGAAGCGGTCAGCATCGCGATCGCCGGCAACCTTCCTCATGTTGGCGCGGTCGCCTTCGCCGACCTGGCGATCATGCACGCCGAACAGGATCAGCTCGATGCGGCGGACGTGGCGCTCTTGGCCGCGCGCGCGTACGACACCCACTCCGGTCCCGAAGCAAGGCGGCGAGTGCTGCGAGCAGGAAGCATCGTCGCCTCGCGCGCTCACAGAGACGACGAAGCGATCGCGCTCGCGCGCGAGCTCACCGCCGATATCGACAAAGATCCGAGCCGAACGCTGAACCCGATGAGCAGCCGCCATCAACTGGCGCTGGCGATCGCGTCCAGCGGGCGATTCGACGAAGCACTCGACGTTCTCGACGACGCTGTCGCCTGGGGCGTGGCCAACTACGGCGCGGATCATGCGGAGGTCGGCCGCTACCGAGCGATTCGCGCCTCCTACTCGATGAACCTCGGCCGGTTCGGTGAAGCGATCACCGAGGCCCAGGCCGCGCTCGCCATTCTCGAAACCTGGTATGGCCCGGAGTCGGTCCAGCTTGGCGACGTACTCCTGACGCTCGCCGATGCCCATGGTCGGGCGGGTCAACTCGAGCCGGTGATGGGATACCTCGATCGCGCGCTGGTCTGTATTCGAAGTGGAGATGACCTGGAACGGATGGCTGCGGTCGAGATGCAACGAGCGCTCCACTACCAGCGCATCGGCGATCTCGACCACGCGGTTCTTGCCGCCGACGCCCAGGTCGCCGCCGCTGAGCGGACCGAGGGTTTCCGTTCGATTCTCAACGCGCTCCTGATCCGCGGCAACATCCTGAAAGAGGCGAAGCGGTACACCGACGCCGAGCGCGACCTCACGCGCGCGATCGAGCTGGGAAAGCCGATGGGGGAACATCCCGCGATCCAGAATCTGCGCGTCGAGCTCGGCAGGACATGGATCGCGCTGGGCCGATCCGAGGAGGTGCGCGTGATGCTCTCGCCGCAAGCGCAAGCCCTCGTCGCCGGTGACAACATCGATCCGATGCTTTGGTGTGAGACCCACGTCGTGCTGGCCAGCGCGCTCCACGTTCTGGGCGACGAGGCTCGCGCGCGTGCTCTGGTCGCCGACGCCGATCGGATCGCCAAGACCCACCCGGACCGTCCCGACCTGCGCGCGTTGGTGGACGACTGGCACGCGAGGCACCGGTAGCACAGGCCACCCAACTGCCGGGAACGCTGGCGAAGCCCGGCGCTGCGCGCCTGCGCCGCACATCCGCGCGAGCCGTCCCACGCGTGCCGGGGGGTAGCGCCATCGCCGGGCGTGCGGCAACATGGCGGCTCGATGCTCGAGCCCGAGGCGCGCGCACGACTCGAACACGAGCTGGACGATCTGATGCTCGCCCAGGACTGGCGGGCCGCCGCGACTGCCATCGTCCGCGGCTACGGCCCCGAGATCCTGAGCTACCTCCTTGGGATCATGGGACGCGAGGCCGCTGTCGACGACGCGTTCTCGCAGTTCTGCGAGAACCTGTGGAAGGGCCTCCCTGGTTTCCGGCGCGAGAGCTCGGTGCGGACGTGGACCTACAAGCTCGCTCAGAACGTCGTGTACAGGCAGGCGCGCCGCGAGAACCGGCAGCGGCGGCGCTTCGCGCCGATCGCCGGGTTCCCCGAGCTCGAGCAGATCGCCGAGGAGCTACGGACCGCCACGTTGCCGTACCTGCGCACCGAGGTCCGCGCTGAGGTCGCCCGGTTGCGCGAGCAGCTCGCCCCCGACGAGCGTTTCCTGATCATCTTGCGCGTGGATCGACGGCTGTCGTGGGAGGCGATCGCAAGGATCACCAGCGAGGAGGCCGAGCCGGACCCGCAGACCCTCAAGCGCGACGCGGCGCGGCTGCGCAAACGCTACGAGCGCGTCAAGCATCGCCTCCGTGAGCTAGCCGGGCCGTTCGTCGCCGATCGTTGATTCGACTCTGCCACGCCAGGCGCTCGAGGCC